>NZ_JBICVV010000006.1:376-324041 GCF_043199295.1 Streptomyces sp. NPDC048612 | reverse complement strand
GGGGGGGGGGGGGGGGGGGGGGGGGCGGGCCCGGGGGGGGGGGGGGGGGGGGGGGGGCGCCGTTGCCGCCCCCCCCCCCCCCACCCGCTCCGGCCCGTCCCCTCCCGTTGAGGGGTGGTGGAAGGCCGGTGGGGCTTTGTGTAGGTGGTCCGCTGTGCCTTGTGGGGTGTGGAGGAAGGGGCTGCTGCCTGTGGGGGGTCAGGTCGGCGGGCGCACTATCGCGGCGGCTGTCGCGAACAGTTCCGTGAGGGTGCCGGCGAAGGTCGGCAGCAGCTGGAGGCAGACGGCCCAGGCCTCCGGGTCGTCGCCCAGGTGCTCCGCGGTCAGTGTGGCCGCCCGGGTCCGCAGCTTCTGCCGGTCCGCCTGCCGGACGGCCTGCTGGTTCGCCTGCCGGTCCGAGGGGTTGAGCAGGCGGAGGAGGTGGGACAGGCCCTGGTGTGCGGGGGCGGCATGGGTCAGGACGTCCTCCGGGGTGAGCGCGCCCCGCCGGAGGGCACGCTGGGGCCACGAGAGGTGGGAACGGCCGGGCTCCGGGATGCTCGACAGCAGCGCCACCAGCAGCTCGCGTGGGCAGTCCGCGAGCGCCGCGAGGTCACTGGCCGCAGCGGTGGCAAGCCTGCCGGAGCGGTGCGCAGCGATCAGCTCGGGCCAGGGCAACGGGACGCCCTCGCCGGCGAGTTTGTCCGGCTGGCTGCCGTCATGGCCCGGTGCCTTGCTGAGGAACGCCAGCAGCTTCTCCGGGTCCTCCTCGGCGGCCAGACGGGCGCGCAGCCGCTCCAGGCCGTCCGGGAGGCCGAGGAGCTTCTCGGTCTGCCGGCGGAGGGTGACCGGGAGCCGGTCCATCGCCAGGATCTCGCGCACCGCGTCCGGGCCGCCGCGCTCCCATACGGCCACCAGCAGCCGCAGCCGGGCCGCGGGTATCCGCAGCCGCAGCCGCCCGACGACGACCCGGGCCACGCCCAGGTCACCGGAGTCCAGGCCGGCGATGAGCCAGTGGCGGTAGTGGCCGAGGTTGGCCTCCCGCAGGACGTGCAGCAGCTCCTCGGGGACGGTGCGGGTGCCGCCGCCGCGCAGCCGCCCGGCGAGCATCCGCTCCCGCTCCGCCCGGTCGATCCGGCAGTGGAAGAACAGCTGGGCGTCGACCTGCGGTTCGTCGAGATCGAGGAGGTGGGTGAGCTTCTCGGGGGAGAGGGCGGAGGTGGCGGCCTGCGCGGCCAGCGCCGGTACCCCGTGCGCGGCGATCACCGCGTCCCGGACGGCCGGCGCCGGGTCGCCGTACACCAGGAGGTGCTGCACGGCCCGCGGGTCGAAGTGCGGCACGACGGCGATCTGCGCCTCCTCCGAGGCGCACTGGAACAGGCCCAGGAACCCGGCCCGGGACGCCTCGGGGGCCGTGGCCGGGAACACCGCCTCCAGGGGGCGGGGCCAGCTCGTGCTGCGCTTCCTGCGGGAGCCGGGTGAGGCGGCGTCCTCGACCAGTTCGGCGACGCTGCCCCGGGCCCGGCCCATCCGGGCGTACAGCGTCAGCCAGTTGACCGGGTCCGTGCCGAGCCGTTCGAGGAGTCCGGCGAGGGACTTGCGGGTCGGCTCGTGGTCGTACGGCAGCGCGTTCAGCACCTCCGTCGCCGGGCCCACCTCCGCCAGCACGCGGTCCACCGGCAGCCGGCCCGAACGGATGCCGCGCCCCAGGGTCTTGTCGAAGGGCACCTTGCCCGCCGCCGCCTCGGGCCCCACCAGCGCCTCGAAGGGCAGCTCGGCGGCGCTCCACGAAGTGCCCCACGGGTCGGCGCGGAAACACTCCATGACGAGGTCGTCGGGGCAGCCTTCCCACTGGGTGAACTGCGACAGGTGGTTGCCGCTCTGCCGGCGGCTCGTCCGGCCGGTCCCGAAGGGTAGGCGGGCGTGCTCGCGCCGGACGAGTTCCCAGTCCAGGGCGGCGGGCTTCGCGACCGCGCCGGCGCCGTCACGGACCCTCAGCAGGGCCCGCAGCGAGGCGGGGTCGGTCCACTCGCCGGCCGGGCGCCGCGCGCGCAGATACGCCTCCGGGTCGGCGTCGGCCGCCGCCGCCCGCATCATCTCCAGCAGCTCCGGGCGCCCGAAGTCGAAGTCCGCGGCCTGCTCGACCCCGTCGGCGAAGGCCACCAGCGCTGCGCCGCCCGCGAGGCGGACCATGGCCAGGCAGGCGTCGACGGCGACCGGCAGCGGGAGGAGCCGGGACAGCCGGACCAGGGTGAAGGAGACCAGTTGGGGGAACGGGCCGGTCAGCGCGGGAAGCAGCTCAGCGGGGGTGGCCTCCTTCTGGAGCAGCGGGACGAGGCCGTCCTCGGCTTCCCAGCGCGGGTCCGCGGGGTCGGCGGCACCCAGAATCGCCGGCAGCAGATCCGGCAGGTCCCTGGCGCGCCGGTTCCGCTGCGGGGAGGAGCGGTACCACGCCTTCCACACCGCGCGGGCGACCACCGGGTCGCCGCTCCCCGCCGCCCGTATCAGGAACGCCTCGGGATCGGCGTCCAGCGCGGCCCGCAGCGCCGCGCCGCCCGGTCCGGTCACCGCCTCCACGATCTCCTCCGGCAGCCCGAACCGGTCGGACAGCATGGCCAGCAGCTCCGGACGCTGCCGCTCGGCGAGGGCGTCGGCGGTGTCCGGCGCGGCGAGCCGCAGTGCCAGGCGGAGCGGGGCGGCGGAGCTGTGGGTCACGTGCGGAGGTCCCTTCGCGGGGCGGGAGAGCGGCCGTGCACGGACCGGCACTTGGCCGTTCCGCGACACACAGATCGTGGCACGGCCCACTGACAACGCGACGGTGCGCCGGACGCCCCCTCAGGGGCCGCCCGGCGCACCGTCGTTCCCACACGGAGAGCCGGTCCGGCCGGCCCCCGCGCGTCAGATCAGCTCGGCCGCCAGCGTGATGTTCTTGACGCCCGCCAGCGCCTGGCTCACCGGGCAGTTGGCCTTGGCGTCCTGGGCCGCCGCCTGGAAGTCCTCCTCCGACAGGCCGGGCACGCGGGCCTTGACGGTCAGCGCGATGCCGGTGATGCCCTCACCGGGCTGGAAGGTGACATCGGCCTGGGTGTCCAGGGCCTCGACGGTGTAGCCCTTGCCCGCCAGGCCGTGCGAGAAGGCCATCGAGTAGCAGGAGGAGTGGGCCGCCGCGATCAGCTCCTCGGGGCTGGTGACGCCGTTGGGCTGCTCCGCGCGGGCGGGCCAGTTCACGTCGTAGGTACCGACCTTGGAGGACTCCAGGGCGACGGTGCCCTTGCCCTCCAGGAGGTTGCCTTCCCAGTGGGTCTTGGCGGTGCGCGTGGTTGCCATGGTGCAGATCTCCCGGTTGTGGGCGAAAGCGGTTCCGCGTGCCAGCTTAGTGACCCCGGGACCACGCCGCGTCGGCCGCCGCCCGCCGTCCGCCGTCCGGCGGTGCGCGCAGGGAGCGGGACGGGCCCGGCGGGAGCGGCGGGCGGTGCTCCCGCCCCGGCCGCTGCAACCTCCCGTGGGTGCCGCCCGGTAGCATCCGAAGGCCGTACGCACCGTGTGGACGGCGGATGACCGGGAGGAGCCGACGTGGCGGGAGCACCGCAGGCCGACTGCCTGTTCTGCAAGATCGTGGCGAGGGAGGTGCCGGCGACCATCGTCCGGGAGACCGAGACCACCGTCGCGTTCCGCGACATCAACCCCCAGGCGCCGACGCACGTCCTGATCATCCCCAAGGTGCACTACCCGGACGCCGCGTCCCTCGCCGCCGCTGAGCCGCAGATCATCGCCGACATACTGCGGGAGTCCCAGGAGGTCGCCGCCGAGGAGAAGGTGGAGGACCGCGGCTACCGCGTCGTCTTCAACACCGGCTCCGGCGCGGGCCAGACCGTCTTCCACGCACATCTGCACGTGCTCGGCGGCCGCGGCCTCCAGTGGCCCCCCGGATAACCGCTCGTGTCCGTACGTGAACTGGTCGTCCTCGGCACCGCGAGTCAGGTCCCCACCCGGCACCGCAACCACAACGGGTATCTGCTGCGGTGGGACGGCCAGGGGCTGCTGTTCGACCCCGGCGAGGGAACCCAGCGGCAGATGCTGCGCGCCGGGGTCGCCGCCCACGACCTGAACCGGATCTGTGTCACGCACTTCCACGGTGACCACTCTCTGGGCCTGGCGGGGGTGATCCAGCGGATCAACCTCGACCGGGTGCCGCATCCGGTCACCGCCCACTACCCGGCCAGCGGCCAGCACTTCTTCGACCGGCTGCGCCACGCCACCGCCTACCGCGAGACGGTGCGGCTGGTCGAGCGGCCGGTCGCCGCCGACGGCGAGCTGGACCGCGCGGAGTCCTACGTCCTGGAGGCACGGCGGCTCTCGCACCCCGTCGAGTCGTACGGCTACCGCCTCGTGGAGCCGGACGCCACCCGGATGCTGCCGGAGCGGCTGGCGGAGCACGGCATCGCGGGGCCGGACGTCGGGCGGCTCAAACGGAACGGCGAGCTGAACGGCGTGACCCTCGACGAGGTCAGCGAGGTGCGGCGGGGCCAGCGGTTCGCGTTCGTCATGGACACCCGGCTGTGCGAGGGCGTGCACGCGCTCGCGGAGGGGGTGGACATGCTGGTGATCGAGTCGACGTTCCTGGACGAGGACGTCCAGCTGGCCGTGGACCACGGCCATCTGACCGCCGGGCAGGCCGCTGAGGTGGCCGCACGGGCCGGGGTGCGGCATCTGGTGCTGACGCACTTCTCGCAGCGCTACCCCGACCCCGCTGAGTTCGAGCGGCAGGCCCGCGCGGCGGGCTACACCGGCGAACTGACCATCGCCCAGGACCTGTCGCGGGTGCCGCTGCCCCCACGGCGCTGACCGGCGCGGCGCCGGGCCCGCGCGGCCGGACCGGGGCCCGGCGCGCGCGGGCGGCTCCGCCTACGGCAGGTAGTACATCGGGTTGGGCATCTTGAACGTCCGGTCCCCGGCGCCGCCGCGCAGATCGCTGTACTGGTCCCCGAAGTTGGCGACGATGTTGTAGCCCTGGGACTCGATGTGCTTGCGGGTGCCCGACTTGTACTCGATGGTCGTGCAGGTCTTGCCGCAGGGCAGGTAGGCCGGCGGGTGCTCCTTGTCCTTCAGGTAGACGTGCCCGCGGTCCAGCGGCACCCCGTAACCGACGTTCTTCAGGTTGCGGACGCTCCAGGCGCGCTGCGCCTCCTTGCGGCCGGTGAGGAAGAAGACCTCGGCGCCCTTGTCGTGGGCCCAGTTGACCAGCCGGTCCATGCCGAAGACCGGGTCCATGTCGGTGCTGGCCAGGTACTTGTCCTGGCTCTCCTCGGTGAAGTGGAAGCCGACCTGCAGCTCGTAGTTGTAGGTGAGCAGGCTCGTGTCGTCGATGTCCACGACGATGGCCGGCTTGGCCTTGCCGCCCGTCCGGCCGTGCCCCGCAAGGGTCTTGGACAGGTAGCCGCGGGCCTTGGCCTCGATGCCGCGGACCTGGCGGGCGTAGTTGCTGCGGGGGGAGGCGTAGTGCTCGCCGTCCGCCGTCACCGTGTCGCCGTAGTACGCCTTGATCTTGTCCTGCACCTGCGTGAGGTTGGGGATCTCCTTGTCGGTGCGCGGCACGGAGTGTTCGGCGGTGGCCTGGCCGATGCCGAAGACGGCGGTGCCGGCGACGAGGGCGGCGACCGTCGTGGCGCCGAGGCGGGCCCTCCGGGAGAGGGCGGGGCGGAAACGGGCGGGGCGGGGCATGCGCGGGACCTCCGGGAGACAGGGGCGGAACCAGTAGGTCTAACAGAGCCTCATCTCCGTATCTACGCGCGCAGATTCAACCCTTGGTAAAAGGTCGCCGCGGTGCGGGCGGCCGATCCGCAGCCACCGGCTCCCCGGAGTTGGCCCGCGGCGGCGGGCACCGCGGACGGGCCCGCGCGCGGCGGCCCCGGGCCGGAGATCACGGACCCGGCCGTGGTCCTGTGCCCGGTGGCCCGGCACGCGTACGGTGAGCACGGCTCAGTGGCGGTGCGCCACAGTGGTCCCGTAAGTGATCTTTGAAAGGGGCTGTCCCGATGGCACAGGAAGTGCGCGGCGTGATTGCGCCGGGGAAGAACGAACCGGTCCGGCTGGAGACCATCCTGGTGCCGGACCCGGGTCCCGGCGAGGCCGTGGTGAAGATCCAGACGTGCGGGGTGTGCCACACCGACCTGCACTACAAGCAGGGCGGCATCAACGACGACTTCCCGTTCCTGCTCGGGCACGAGGCGGCCGGCGTGGTGGAGTCGGTCGGCTCCGGCGTCACCGATGTGGCGCCCGGCGACTTCGTCGTCCTCAACTGGCGGGCGGTGTGCGGCCAGTGCCGCGCCTGTCTGCGCGGGCGCCCCCAGTACTGCTTCGACACCCACAACGCCCGGCAGAAGATGACCCTCAAGGACGGCACCGAGCTGAGCCCGGCACTGGGCATCGGCGCCTTCGCCGACAAGACACTGGTCGCCGCCGGACAGTGCACCAAGGTCAGCCCCGAGATCGCGCCCGCGGCGGCCGGCCTGCTGGGCTGCGGGGTGATGGCGGGCATCGGCGCCGCCCTCAACACCGGCAACGTGGGCCGCGGCGACACGGTCGCGGTCATCGGCTGCGGCGGCGTCGGCGACGCGGCCGTGACGGGGTCCCGGCTGGCCGGCGCGTCCAAGATCATCGCGGTGGACATCGACGACCGCAAACTGGAGACCGCGCGCTCCATGGGCGCCACCCACACGGTCAACTCCCGCTCCACCGACCCCGTCGAGGCGGTCCGCGAGCTGACCGGCGGCTTCGGCGCGGACGTCGTCATCGACGCGGTCGGCCGCCCGGAGACCTACCGGCAGGCGTTCTACGCCCGCGACCTGGCCGGCACAGTCGTCCTGGTGGGCGTCCCCACCCCGGACATGACCCTGGAACTCCCCCTCCTGGACGTCTTCGGCCGCGGCGGCGCCCTCAAGTCGTCCTGGTACGGCGACTGTCTGCCCTCCCGCGACTTCCCGATGCTGGTCGATCTCCACCTCCAGGGCCGGATCGACCTGGGCGCGTTCGTCACCGAGACCATCGGCATCGAGGACGTGGAACAGGCCTTCACGCGGATGCACGCCGGCGACGTGCTGCGTTCGGTGGTGACGCTCTGATGGCGGTCCGCGTCGACCACCTGGTCACCTCAGGAGCCTTCTCCCTCGACGGCGGCACCTGGGACGTCGACAACAACGTGTGGATCGTCGGCGACGACGACGAGGCGATCGTCATCGACGCCGCCCACGACGCCGACGCCATCGTCGCGGCCCTCGGCGGCCGGACGCTGCGCGCGATCATCTGCACCCACGGCCACAACGACCACATCGACGCCGCCCCGGCGCTCGCCTCCCGCACCGGCGCCCGCATCCATCTGCACCCCGCCGACCTGCCGTTGTGGAAGATGACCCACCCGGACACCCCGCCGGACGCGGAGCTGGCGGACGGGCAGGTGCTGACCATCGCCGGAACCGACCTGACCGTGCTGCACACCCCCGGCCACGCCCCCGGCGCGGTCTGCCTCCACGCGCCCGACCTGGGCACCGTCTTCACCGGAGACACCCTCTTCCAGGGCGGTCCCGGTGCCACCGGCCGGTCCTTCTCCGACTTCCCGACGATCGTCGCCTCGATCCGCGACCGGCTGCTGACCTTGCCGCCGGAGACCCGGGTCCGTACCGGGCACGGCGATCCGACGACGATCGGCACGGAGGCCCCGCACCTGGAGGAGTGGATCAAGCGGGGCCACTAAGGGGTGGGCGCTCGCGGCCCTTAGGGGGTGCGGGCGCCCCTTGCGGGCCACAACGCGGCGGGGGCGGAGGGTATTCCGGAGGGAGGCGCAGCCCGCCTCCCCGGGGGCCCACAGCTCCGTGCCCGCACGCCACCCCGTGCCTCCTCACCCCTCCCCGGCCGCCCGTTGCAGAATGCGGGCGGCCACCGCGGGGGAGTCCACCAGGGGGTGGAGGGCCAGGGCCCGTAGCGCGGCCTCCCGGTCCTTGAAGAGTGCGGCCTCCACCGTCGCCCGCTCCACCGCCTTGACCTGCAGCATCAGCCCCAACTGGTCCTCGCGCAGCGGCGCACAGGGCAGCGGCCGGGCGCCGCGCGCGCCCACCTCGCACACCGTCTCCACGATCGCGTCCGGCGCCAGCTGCGGCACCGTCGTCCCGTTGCGGACGTTCAGGATCAGCCGGGTGCCGCTGTCGCCCAGGATGCCGTGCATCAACGCCAGCGCCACCCGGTCGTAGCCGCCGCCCTCCAGGTCGTGACTGTCGCGCTGCCAGCCGCCGCTCGCCTCCCGGCTGTGCGCCATGTACGTCTCCTCGCGCTCCAGCCGGGTCCGCTCCCACAGCGCGTACACCGCGTCCGGGCCGCCCGCCGCAGCGGCCCGCGTGAAGAAGCCGCCCTGCTGCTGGTCGAGGAACTCGCCGCGGGTCTCCCGGGTGTCCCGTACGGAGTCGAGGGTCTCCCGGCGGAAGTAGTAGTAGTGCAGATACTCGTTCGGGAGCGCGCCCAGGGTCCGCAGCCAGTCCCCGCCGAACAGCCGGCCCTCCTCGAACGAGGCCAGCGCCGCGTCGTCCGCGAGCAGCCCCGGCAGCAGGTCCCTGCCGTCCACCGTCAACGACCGCAGCCAGCCCAGGTGGTTGAGCCCCACGTAGTCGAACCCGGCCCGCTCCGGGTCCCCGACGGCCGCCGGGTCCGCGCCGGCCGCCCGCGCCGCCCGGCGCACCAGCCCCACCGGCGAGTCACAGATCCCGAGGACCCGGTCGCCGAGCACCTGGGACATCGCCTCGGTCACCATGCCCGCCGGGTTGGTGAAGTTGATGACCCAGGCCTCCGGGGCGAGCGCCGCGACCCGCTCCGCGATGTGCAGCGCCACCGGAATCGTCCGCAGCCCGTAGAGGACACCGCCCGCACCGACCGTCTCCTGGCCGAGCACGCCCTCCGACAGCGGGATGCGTTCGTCGCGTACCCGGCCCGCCGTGCCCCCCACCCGGATCGCCGAGAAGACGAACCCGGCGCCCTCCAGCGCGTCGTCCAGACCGTCCGCGACCCGTACCGGCACCGGCGCCGGATGTCCCTGGGCCAGCCGCGCCAGGACCTCGGCGATCACCCCCACCCGGCGCGGATCGGTGTCGTGCAGCACCACCTCGGAGACGGCGCGCCCCGGGTCGTCCAGCAGGGCGCGGTAGACCAGCGGCACCCGGAAACCGCCCCCGCCCAGAATCGTGAGCCTCATGGGGCGGAACGTACCGCAGCATCAGGCACACTGGCGGCACGTGCCGATACGAGAGGAGCGAGCACGGTGAGCAGCCGACGCGAACACCCTCCGCAGGCGGGCCCGGCCGTGGTGCCGGCTGCCCTCGACCCGCTGGCCGGTGTGCGCGCCGACGGCGACCCGCGTACCGACGTCTACCTCACCGGCACGGTCTTCCTGGACATCATCTTCACCGGCCTGGACTCCGCGCCGGTCCGCGGCACCGAGTCCTGGGCCCGCGGCATGGGCTCCAGCCCCGGCGGCGTCGCCAACATGGCCACCGCGCTGGCCCGGCTCGGGCTGCGCACCTCACTCGCCGCGGCCTTCGGCGACGACCACTACGGCGAGTACTGCTGGGAGGCCCTCCAAGAGGGCGAGGGCATCGACCTGGCGCTCTCCCGCACCGTCCCCGGCTGGCACTCCCCGGTCACCGTCTCCATGGCCTACGAGGGCGAACGCACGATGGTCTCCCACGGCCACGAGGCACCCCCGCCCGACTTCGCCTTCGACGGCAAGCACGCCCCCGGCTGCCCGCCGCCGTCCCGCGCCTGCGTCGCCTCCCTGGTACCGGGCCGCCAGGAGGGCTGGCTGGGCTGCGCTGCCGGCCGCGGCAGCCGCATCTTCGCGGACGTGGGCTGGGACGACAGCGGCCGCTGGGACCCGGCCGACCTCGCCGACCTGGAGCACTGCGAGGCGTTCCTGCCGAACGCCGAGGAGGCCATGCGCTACACCCGCACGGACTGCCCGCGCGCGGCGGCCCGCAAGCTCGCCGACCGGGTGCCGCTCGCGGTGGTCACGCTGGGTGCCGAGGGCGCCTACGCGGTGGACGGACGGACCGGCGAGAGCGCCGAGGTGTCCGCCATCGCTGTGGACGCCCTGGACCCGACCGGCGCCGGCGACGTCTTCGTCGCGGGATTCGTCACCGGCACCCTGGCCGACTGGCCGCTGGCCGACCGGCTCGCGTTCTCGGGGCTGTGCGCCGCGCTGTCCGTGCAGGAGTTCGGCGGCTCGCTGTCCGCGCCGGGCTGGGCCGAGATCGCCGCCTGGTGGCAGCAGGTGCGGGCCTGCGAGGCGGGCGCCCCGGGCGTGCTGCGCCGCCGGTACGCCTTCCTGGACGAGGTGCTGCCCGCGGCGTACCGCCCCGCGCCGCTGGCCCGCGCCGTCCCCACGATCGGCTTCCGCCGCCCGGCCTGAGCCGCCGCGGGCCCGGCCCGGCCGCCCGCCGCGGCCGCCCAGGAGCCGGGGGCGCCCCCGCCGTCCCGCCCCCGGCAGGAAAAGCCCTCGGGCCTGTCAGTGCTCCGTCGTACTCTTGTATCCCAAGGAGTCGAGTGCAGGCAGGCACCTCTTATTAGCAAAGGATGGGGGTTGAGCAGGCCACCGAGCCGCCTTATGACTCAGACACCCACGCAACCGCAGGCGCGCGCCCAGTTCACCGTCCCGGCCAAGCACCCGATGGTGACGGTCCTGGGTTCCGGTGACTCCCTTCTGCGCGTGATCGAAAAGGCCTTCCCGGCGACCGACATCCACGTCCGGGGCAACGAAGTCAGCGCGGTCGGCGACGCCGCGGAAGTGGCCCTCGTCCAGCGCCTCTTCGACGAGATGATGCTGGTGCTCCGCACCGGACAACCGATGACGGAGGACGCAGTGGAACGGTCCATCGCCATGCTGCGCGCGGCGGAGGACGGCGAGGGCGCGGCGAGCGAGACACCCGCCGAGGTGCTCACCCAGAACATCCTGTCCAACCGCGGCCGCACGATCCGGCCCAAGACCCTCAACCAGAAGCGCTACGTCGACGCCATCGACGAGCACACCGTGGTCTTCGGCATCGGCCCGGCGGGCACCGGCAAGACCTACCTCGCCATGGCCAAGGCCGTCCAGGCGCTCCAGGCCAAGCAGGTCAACCGCATCATCCTGACCCGCCCCGCCGTCGAGGCCGGTGAGCGGCTCGGCTTCCTGCCCGGCACGCTCTACGAGAAGATCGACCCCTATCTGCGCCCGCTCTACGACGCGCTGCACGACATGCTCGACCCCGACTCCATCCCGCGCCTGATGGCCGCCGGGACGATCGAGGTCGCGCCGCTGGCGTACATGCGGGGCCGGACCCTGAATGACGCCTTCATCATCCTCGACGAGGCGCAGAACACGAACCCCGAGCAGATGAAGATGTTCCTCACCCGCCTCGGGTTCGAATCGAAGATCGTCATCACCGGCGACGTCACCCAGGTCGACCTCCCGGGCGGGACGAAGAGCGGTCTGCGCCAGGTCCGGGAGATCCTGGACGGCGTCGACGACGTGCATTTTTCCCTGCTCACCAGCCAGGACGTGGTCCGGCACAAGCTCGTCGGCCGTATCGTCGACGCCTACGAGAAGTACGACAGCCGCAACGGCGCGTGAGCCCCGCCGGCCGGCCGACCCGGCCGGCCGGCGGCGCACGACCCCGCGGTCCCAGCAACCATCGGGCCGGGCCCGAGAAGCGAGAAGCACCTCCCTCATGTCCATCGACGTCAACAACGAGTCCGGCACGGAGATCGACGAGCAGGCCATCCTGGATGTCGCCCGCTACGCCGTCGCCCGGATGCGTATCCACCCGCTCTCCGAGCTGTCCGTGATCGTCGTGGACGCCGAGGCCATGGAGCAGCTGCACATCCAGTGGATGGACCTGCCGGGACCGACCGATGTCATGTCCTTCCCGATGGACGAGCTGCGCCCGCCGGCCAAGGACGACGAGGAGCCCCCGCAGGGCCTCCTCGGTGACATCGTGCTCTGCCCCGAGGTCGCCAAGAGGCAGGGCGAGGAGGCGCCGACCGGGCACAGCATGGACGAGGAGCTGCAGCTGCTCACCGTCCACGGGGTGCTCCACCTCCTCGGCTACGACCACGAGGAGCCGGACGAGAAGGCCGAGATGTTCGGCCTGCAGGCGGCGATCATCGACGGCTGGCGCACGGAGCGGGGGCTGACCGGCCCCTCCCCGGCCCCCACCGTGACCTGACGGGACGGCCCGATGACCACTCAGCTGATCGCGGTCGCGGTCCTGCTCGTCGTGATCGCCTGGCTCGCCGCCTGTGCGGAGGCCGGTCTCGCCCGGACGACCAGTTTCCGGGCCGAGGAAGCCGTCCGCTCCGGCCGCCGCGGCAGCGCCAAGCTCGCCGCCGTCGCCGCCGACCCCACCCGCTACCTCAATGTCGCCCTGCTGGTGCGGGTCGGCTGCGAGATGGCCGCCGGGGTCCTGGTGACGTACGCCTGTCTGCGCTCCTTCGACGCGACCTGGGAGGCGCTGACCGTCGCCATCGCCGTGATGGTGCTGGTCTCCTATGTCGCCGTCGGTGTCTCGCCGCGCACCATCGGCCGCCAGCACCCGCTGAACACCGCCACCGCGGCGGCCTACGTCCTGCTGCCGCTGGCCCGGATCATGGGACCCATCCCGCAGCTGCTGATCCTCCTGGGCAACGCGCTGACCCCCGGCAAGGGCTTCCGCAAGGGCCCCTTCGCCTCCGAGGCCGAGCTGCGCTCCCTGGTGGACCTCGCGGAGAAGGAGTCGCTGATCGAGGACGAGGAGCGCCGGATGGTGCACTCCGTCTTCCAGCTCGGCGACACCCTCGTCCGCGAGGTGATGGTGCCGCGCACGGACCTGATCTCCGTCGAGCGGTTCAAGACCATCCGCCAGGCGCTGACCCTCGCCCTGCGCTCCGGTTTCTCCCGTATCCCGGTGACCGGCGAGAACGAGGACGACATCGTCGGCGTGGTCTACCTCAAGGACCTGGCCCGCAAGGTGCACATCAGCCGGGACGCCGAGACCGAGCTGGTCTCCACGGCCATGCGCCCCGCCGTATTCGTCCCCGACACCAAGAATGCCGGTGATCTGCTGCGGGAAATGCAGCAGGACCGCAATCATGTGGCGGTGGTGATCGATGAATACGGCGGCACCGCCGGCATTGTCACGATCGAGGACATCCTGGAAGAGATCGTCGGCGAGATCACCGATGAATACGACCGTGAGCTGCCGCCCGTCGAGGAGCTCGGCGAGGGCCGCTATCGCGTCACCTCCCGGCTGGACATCGGCGACCTCGGTGAGCTGTACGGCCTCGCCGAGCTGGACGACGAGGACGTCGAGACGGTCGGCGGGCTGCTCGCCAAGCTCCTGGGCCGGGTCCCGATCGCCGGGGCCACCGCCGAAGTAGATCTCTCCGACGACGCCTCCGACCCGGGCCTGAAGGCGCTGCGGCTGACCGCGGAGTCACCGGGCGGCCGCCGGAACAAGATCATCACGGTGCTGTGCGAGCCGGTGCGCCCGGCGGGCGCGAGCGCCGCCGAGGAGTCCTCGGCGGGCGGCCGCTCGGCCGGCTGAACATCCGGGGAATTCGCTGCGTAATTCCTGGCGATACCGGGAACATTTCCGGCTGCCGCACTTCGGGCGGCTACTTATCTCCAGTGCAGCAGAAATGTTCTGAAAGCCATATCCGGGGGAGCTGGATTCCGCGGCGGGCACCGTGGAAAGATCTTCAGGCGGCCGCGGGAACGCGGCCACTGCGTGAGAAATCCTGTAACGCAGGTTGCCCCGGCGACGGGGGACCGGGGCAACCACCTTTCTCCTCCGGCCGCGGCGGCCGGTCCGGCCCGCCGCCCCTTGCCGCCCTTCGTGGCCACCCCGCATATGCTCGCCCGTATGAGCGATGCCGCACCGCTGGACCCCGAAGACCGCAAGATCATCACGCTCGCGCGTTCGGCGCGGGCCCGTAACGGCGTGCCCGAGGGCGCCGCCGTCCGCGACGAGACCGGCCGCACCTATGTCGCTGGCACCGTCGCCCTGGACTCGCTGCAGCTCAGCGCGTTGCAGACGGCCGTCGCCATGGCCGTGGCGAGCGGGGCCACGTCCCTGGAGGCCGCGGCCGTCGTCACCGACGCCGAGCACGCCACCGACGCCGACCGCGCGGCCGTACGCGACCTCGGCGGCCCCGGGACACCGGTGCTGCTCGCCGGCCTCGACGGCACCCTGCGCAGCACCGTCCCGGCGGGCGGCGCACCGGCCTGAGCCGGGACACCGGACCACGGCGTACGGGGCGGGCCCGCCGAGACCGGCGGGCCCGCCCCGTACGGTCTCCGCCCGGCCCCGGCCGTCTTCGGGGCGGGATGGTCGGAGGCGCGTCCGGGATCGGGGAGAATGGGCGCCATGAGCGTTCGTACCGAGTCCTCCGCCGCGCACCGCGCGGGCTTCGCCTGCTTCGTCGGCCGTCCCAACGCGGGCAAGTCGACCCTGACGAACGCGCTCGTCGGCACGAAGGTCGCCATCACCTCCAACCGCCCGCAGACCACCCGTCACACGGTCCGCGGCATCGTGCACCGCCCCGAGGCCCAGCTGGTCCTCGTGGACACTCCTGGCCTGCACAAGCCCCGCACGCTGCTGGGCGAGCGGCTGAACGACGTGGTCCGCACCACCTGGTCCGAGGTCGATGTGATCGGCTTCTGCCTGCCCGCCGACCAGAAGATCGGCCCCGGTGACCGCTACATCGCCGGTGAGCTGGCCGAGATCAAGAAGACCCCCAAGGTCGCCATCGTCACCAAGACCGACCTGGTCGACAACAAGGCGCTGGCCGCCCAGCTGATCGCCATCGACCAGCTCGGCAAGGAGCTGGGCATCGAGTGGGCCGAGATCATTCCGGTCTCGGCGGTCGCATCGGAAGGGGCGGGGCGCAGCACCTCGGACCAGGGCGGTGGCGGGCGAGGGGCCGGCCAGGTGTCGCTGCTCGCGGACCTGCTGGTGCCGATGCTCCCCGAGAGCCCGCCGCTGTACCCCGAGGGCGACCTCACCGACGAGCCCGAGCAGGTCATGGTCGCCGAGCTGATCCGCGAGGCCGCGCTGGAGGGCGTCCGCGACGAGCTGCCGCACTCCATCGCCGTGGTCGTCGAGGAGATGCTGCCGCGCCAGGACCGCCCCGCCGACAAGCCGCTCCTGGACATCCACGCCAATGTCTACATCGAGCGCCCCAGCCAGAAGGGCATCATCATCGGCCCCAAGGGCCAGCGCCTGAAGGAGGTCGGCATGAAGTCCCGCAAGCACATCGAGGCGCTGCTGGGCACCCCCGTCTTCCTGGACCTGCACGTCAAGGTCGCCAAGGACTGGCAGCGCGACCCGAAGCAGCTCCGCAAGCTGGGCTTCTGACCCGCCCCGGGCGCCGCGACGGGTCCGGGCCGGGCCGCCCCGCGGGCCTCACGCCACCCCCCTGATCCGGCGCACCAGCAGCGCCCCCAGCAGCCCGACGGCCGCCGCGACGCCGTACAGCACCCGGTAGCCGCCGAGGTGCTGCACGATCGGGGCGGCCAGTACCGGGGCGGCCACCTGCGGCAGGGCGTTGGCGACGTTGATGACGCCCAGGTCCTTGCCGCGGTCGGCGGCGGCCGGCAGTACCTCCGTCATCAGCGCGAAGTCGACGGAGGTGAAGACACCGAAGCCGACCCCGAGCAGCGCCGCGGCGCACAGTGCGCCCGGCCAGGTCTGCCACCCGGCCAGCAGCACGGTCGCCACCGTCATCAGCACCCCCGCCCACAGCACGAACGGCTTCCGGCGCCCCACCCGGTCCGACCAGAGGCCGCCGACGACGACGGTGCCGAGCAGCGTGACCGCGTTGACGGCGGTCAGCACCAGCACCCCGCCGTCCGGGTCCGGCCGGTGCAGCACGTCCCGCAGGTAGTAGAGCAGGTACAGCAGGGCCAGCGCGTTGCCGAGGTTGATCAGGAAGCGGGTCAGCCAGGCCCACGCCAGATCGGGGTGGCGGCGCGGGCTGATCAGGAACCCGGCGAGCAGGGCCCGTGCGCCGCCCGCCGGACGCTGCTCGGCCGGCAGCACCGGGTCCCGGTGCAGCAGCACGTACGGGAGGGTGCCCAGCACCGCGAAACCGGCACAGGCGAGATACCCGGCGACCACCCCGCCCGCGAGCGTCGCCAGCCCCGTACCGGTCACCACCCCGAGGATCTGCGCGGCGCCCACCCAGCCGCCCACCGCCCCGCGCTGCCGCTGCGGCACCCGGTCCGGCACGGCCGCGGTGACCGCGGCGAACGCCGCGTTAAGGGTGAGCTGCACCAGACACCACCCCAGCGCCATCTGCGGCACCGTGTCCGCCCCGGCCAGCAGCACCAGGGCCCCGGCCCCGCCCAGGACGCCCGCGAGGACCCAGGGGGCGCGCCGCCCGAACCGCGAGGCAGTACGGTCCGACAGCGCCCCGAACAGCGGGTTCGCCACCATCGAGACGACCGCGCCCGCGCCCGTCACCCACGCCAGCACCGACTCCTTCGCGGTGCCGGGCGGTGCGAGTGCCGCGGCCTGGAGGGCGAGCAGGATCTGCAGCGGCCCGTACCACCCGGCCCAGACCGCCCCGTTGGCCAGCGACAGCGCGGCGGTCCACCCGCGCCCGGCCCGCTCCGCCGGCTCCGTGAGCGCCTCCGGGGCCGTGGGGCGGCTCATTCCCGGGCCTGCGCCCGGAGGGCGTCCCGCAGCCAGCGGAACGACGCCTTGGGCGTCCGCTCCAGCGTCGTGTAGTCGACGTGCACCAGCCCGAACCGGCGGGCATACCCCTCCGCCCATTCGAAGTTGTCCATCAATGACCACACGAAGTAGCCCCGCACGTCGACCCCGGCCGTCATGGCCGTGTGCAGCGCCCGCAGATGCCCGTCCAGGAACGCGATCCGCTCCCGGTCCTCGACGCCCTCGTAGGAGCACCCGTTCTCGGTGATCACGACGGGCGGCAGCCGGTCGCCGTAGCGCTCCTGGAAGGACAGCAGCAGTTCGGTGAGCGCCTCCGGCACCACCGGCCAGCCGAAGTCGGTCCGCGGATACCCCTCGATCTCCCGGGGCGCGAAGGGCAGTTCGGGCGGCAGCCGGATGCCGCCGAAGTCGGTCGCCCCGGCACCGTCCGCCCCCGGGGCGCCCACCAGCGTCGGCTGGTAGTAGTTGATCCCGTACCAGTCCAGCGGCTGCCCGATCACCTTCAGGTCGTCGGTGACCGGCCCCGGCAGCAGGGCCGCCAGCTCCTCGTCCGGATACCGCCCCAGCAGCACCGGCTCGGCGAACAGCCGGTTGAGCAGCAGGTCGTAGAGGCCGGCCGCCGCGGTGTCCGCCTCCGACGCGCTCGCCGTCCAGGTCGGCCCGTGCGAGTTGGCGATCCCGATGTCCGTCGCCCCGCGGGCCCGCAGCGCCTGTACGGCGAGGCCGTGCCCCAGCAGCTGGTGGTGTGCCGCC
The DNA here is from genome assembly GCF_043199295.1 of Streptomyces sp. NPDC048612. Classification (NCBI taxonomy): domain Bacteria; kingdom Bacillati; phylum Actinomycetota; class Actinomycetes; order Kitasatosporales; family Streptomycetaceae; genus Streptomyces; species Streptomyces sp. NPDC048612. The sequence continues at coordinate 306,579 of NZ_JBICVV010000006.1, read as the reverse complement.
GGCAGCGCGTCGAACAGCAGCTGCCGCCCCGGGGCGTGCTGCCCCAGCCCGTAGCCCAGCAAGGTCACTTCGGCCGGTTCGTTGAGCGTGATCCAGCGCCGCACCCGGTCCCCGAGCCGCTCCGCGACCGCGTCCGCGTACGCCGCGAACCGCTCGGCGGTCTCCCTGACCAGCCACCCGCCGCGGTCCTCCAGGGCCTGCGGGGTGTCCCAGTGGAACAGCGTCGGCACCGGCGCGACGCCCGCCGCCAGCAGCGCGTCCACCAGCCGGTCGTAGAAGTCCAGCCCGGCCGCGCTGACCGCCCCGGCGCCGTCCGGCACCACCCGGGGCCAGGCCACCGAGAACCGGTACGCCCCGACCCCCAGCTCCGCCAGCAGCCGCACGTCCTCGCGGTACCGGTGGTAGTGGCCGGTCGCCACCCGCGCGTCCGACCCGTCCTTGATCCGCCCGGCCTCCGCCGCGAACACGTCCCACACGGACCGCCCGCGCCCGCCGTCCGTCACCGCCCCCTCGATCTGCGCGGCGGACGTGGACACCCCCCACACGAAGTCGCGGGGGAAGCGGGGCAGCGGGGCGGGCACCGGTTCGGTCGTCATGCGCCGGATCTTTGTAACCGGCGGTAACGGTGTCAAGAGGGCGGGGCCGCCCGGGAGTTGACCCGGACGGCCCCGCGGAATCTCCGGAGGCGGCTACGCCCCTTCCTTCATCACCTTCGTGATCAGTGACCGCTGTTCCTTGGTGAGGCGCGGGTCGGAGCAGTAGACCGTGCGGCCGTCGACCGTGATCTGGTAGCTGAAGCCGTCCGGGACCCCCACGGGGGGTTCGGTGCGGGCGGTGGCGACGGCCTGCCGGGCCAGGTCCTGCCAGTCGTCGGCGTCGGGGCGGCCCGAGGTGTCGACCTCGGCGCGGCGGTCGACGCCCGCGAAGCCTCCGGTGCGATGGACGTGAATGCGCATGACGGACTCCTCCGACGTCTTCGACGGACTCCTACCCCGTAGGGCCACGGTAATCGTGCGCGGGGCGGAAGGCGCTGCCGAATCCCGCCGCCCCGCGTGGTGCGGTGCCGCTACTTCGTGGTGACGCCGACCTGGGTCCAGGCCTTGACCGTCGCCTCGTGCTCGTCGCCGGCGCCGTAGCGGGCCTGCGCCGCCTTGACGGTGAGCGTGGCGAAGTCGGTGAAGGTGGCGTTCTTGCCGAGCTCGCCGCCGGTCAGCACGTCGTACCAGATCTGCCCGGCGCGCTCCCAGGCCTTGCCGCCGATGGCGGTGGCGGCCAGGTAGAAGGCGTGGTTGGGGATGCCGGAGTTGATGTGCACGCCGCCGTTGTCGTCGGTGGTCTGCACGTAGTCCTTCATGGCGGCGGGCTGCGGGTCCTTGCCGAGGACGTCGTCGTCGTAGGCGGTGCCCGGGGCCTTCATCGAGCGCAGGGCGGTGCCGGTGACGTTCGGGCCGAGCAGGTCGGCGCCGATCAGCCAGTCGGCCCGGTCGGCGGTGTGGCCGAGGGCGTACTGCTTGATCAGCACGCCGAAGACATCGGAGACCGACTCGTTGAGGGCGCCGGACTGGCCCTGGTAGTCGAGGTTGGCGGTGTACTGGGTGACGCCGTGGGTCAGCTCGTGGCCGATCACGTCGACGGGGATGGTGAAGTCCTTGAAGAGGTCGTTGTCGCCGTCGCCGAAGACCATCCGCTCGCCGTCCCAGAAGGCGTTGTCGTACCGCCGGCCGTAGTGGACGGTCGCGTTGAGCGGCAGGCCCGCGCCGTCGATGGACTTGCGGCCGTAGACCTTGAGGTAGAGCTCGAAGGTGGCGCCCAGACCGGCGTGGGCGCGGTTGACGGAGGCGTCCTTGGAGGGGCCGTTGGACTCCTTGCGCACCTTCTTGCCGGGCAGGTCCTCGCGGTGGCGGGCGTCGTAGATCGTGCGGTTCGGCTTGTCGGCCCCGGCGCCGGCCTCGCCCGGGGTGAGGCCGCCGCGGTCGGCGATCGCGCGGCGCTCGGTGCGCCGTACGTGGTCGTGCTCCAGGGTGCGGCGGGCGGGCTCGTGCCGCTCCGGGTCGTCCGACTGGGCCAGGTTGTCGAGGATGTGCGGCGGGATGATCGTGCAGAAGACGGGCGTGTGGCAGGTGGCGGGATCTGACTGCGCGTCGTTGAGGTCCATGCACAAACGGTGGCACTGTGTAATGCGGCTGTCACTGCCCGCGTCCAAGATTCCCGTAAAAGTGTGGTTGGTCGCATTTAGGCCGTAACGTCCGTCCGGTCCCGCATACTGATACGCGACCGCCAGACAGGGCGTACCTCGGTTAGGGTGCTGTGCATCATGCGTTTCGGGCTGCTTCTCCTTAGCTGCCGCGGCGAGGGCCTGTAGTCGTAGGCCGACCCCCTCCCCGCGGAGTTCGGTGCTGCGATCTGTCGCCCCGTCGGCCCCGCCCTGACTCTTCTGGAGCAGGGGCACCCCCAGCGGACATACGAGGAGCCCTACGCATCATGACGAATCCGTCGAGCCCCGCAGGCCATGCCGTCGGCCGTCCCACCCCGGTCACCAACGCGACGCAGCTGCAGCGCCCCTCCGGGATGCCGGTCCACCGGTACGGCCGCTACGAGGCCGTCGACATCCCCGACCGCACCTGGCCGGACAACCGCATCACCGTCGCGCCCCGCTGGCTGTCGACCGACCTGCGGGACGGCAACCAGGCGCTGATCGACCCGATGTCGCCCGCCCGCAAGCGCGAGATGTTCGACCTGCTGGTGCGCATGGGCTACAAGGAGATCGAGGTCGGCTTCCCGTCCTCCGGCGAGACGGACTTCGCGTTCGTCCGCTCGATCATCGAAGAGGGCGCGATCCCCGAGGACGTGACGATCTCCGTCCTGACGCAGGCCCGCGAGGAGCTGATCGAGCGCACCGTCGAGTCGCTGCGCGGCGCCCACCGCGCCACGGTGCACCTGTACAACGCCACCGCGCCCACCTTCCGCCGGGTCGTCTTCCGCGGCTCGAAGGAGCAGGTCAAGCAGATCGCCGTGGACGGCACCCGGCTGGTCATGGAGTACGCCGACAAGATCCTGGGCGACGAGACGATCTTCGGCTACCAGTACAGCCCGGAGATCTTCACCGACACCGAGCTGGACTTCGCCCTGGAGGTCTGCGAGGCGGTCTGCGACGTCTGGCAGCCCGAGGAGGGCCGCGAGATCATCCTGAACCTGCCCGCCACCGTCGAGCGCTCCACGCCCTCCACCCACGCCGACCGCTTCGAGTGGATGGCGCGCCACCTGACCCGGCGCGAGCACGTATGCCTGTCCGTGCACCCGCACAACGACCGTGGCACCGCGGTCGCCGCCGCCGAGCTGGCGCTCATGGCGGGCGCCGACCGCATCGAGGGCTGCCTGTTCGGGCAGGGCGAGCGCACCGGCAATGTCGACCTGGTGACGCTGGGGATGAACCTGTTCTCCCAGGGCGTCGACCCGCAGATCGACTTCTCGCAGATCGACGAGATCCGTCGCACCAGCGAGTACTGCAACCAGATGGAGATCCACCCGCGCCACCCCTACGCGGGCGATCTGGTCTACACCGCCTTCTCCGGCTCCCACCAGGACGCCATCAAGAAGGGCTTCGACGCCATGGAGGCCGCGGCCACCGCCGCCGGCAAGACCGTGGACGACATCGAGTGGGCGGTCCCGTACCTGCCCATCGATCCCAAGGACGTCGGCCGCTCCTACGAGGCCGTCATCCGCGTCAACTCGCAGTCCGGCAAGGGCGGTATCGCCTACGTCCTGAAGAACGACCACAAGCTGGAACTGCCGCGCCGGATGCAGATCGAGTTCTCCCGGATCATCCAGGAGAAGACCGACTCCGAGGGTGGCGAGGTCACGCCGGCCGCCATCTGGTCGGCCTTCCAGGACGAGTACCTGCCCAACCCCGAGAACCCCTGGGGCCGCATCCAGGTCAGGAACGGCCAGACCACCACCGACAAGGACGGTGTCGACACCCTGACCGTCGAGGCCGAGGTGGACGGCGCGGAGACGGTGCTGGTCGGTACCGGCAACGGCCCGATCTCGGCGTTCTTCCACGCGCTGCAGGGCATCGGCGTCGACGCGCGGCTGCTGGACTACCAGGAGCACACCATGAGCGAGGGCGCCTCCTCGCTGGCCGCCTCGTACATCGAGTGCGCCATCGGCGACAAGGTGCTGTGGGGTATCGGCATCGACGCGAACACCACCCGCGCCTCGCTGAAGGCCGTGGTCTCCGCCGTCAACCGCGCGGGCCGCTGACGCCCGCACCGCACGCGGTCCCCGGCGCCCCCGTGGCTCTCTCCGAGCCGCGGGGGCGCCGTTGTGCGACCCCGCCACCTGAAGGTGGGGTTTGGGCGCCGCTCATATCACGGTGAGTAAGTGAGTCAGTACGTTTGGTGAGGAGCGCTCGTCGGGCAGGCCGCGGCGCGGACACCAAGGACGTGCAGATGAGCAGATACGGCATGCCCGCACTCTCCCGGCTGGCCGTCGCGGCGGCGGCCTCGCTGGCCGTGGTGGCCGCCGCGTTCGCCCCGGCGGCGTCCGGCGCCCCGGCCCGGACGGCGGACCGCCCGGAGTACGTGGCGCTCGGCGACTCCTACAGCGCCGGGGTGTTCGTCCGCCCCTGGGAGGAGCACGACGGCTGCGGCCGGTCCGGACGCAACTACCCGCACCAGGTCGCCGGACAGCTCGGGCTCCGGCTGACGGATGTGACCTGCGGGGCCGCCGAGGTGGTCGACGGCGTCCTGGCCTCCCAGCCGGCGTCCAAGATCTACGGGCCGCCGACCATCCCGCCCCCGGGCGGCTGGTCCGATCTGCCCCCGCAGGTCGCGGCGCTGACCTCCGGCACCGACTACGTGACCGTCGGCATCGGCGGCAACTCCCTCGGCTTCGGGCCCATCGTGAAGAAGTGCCTCGAACTGGGCGCCACCAGCCCCTTCAAGCTGAAGCCCTGTACCGACCACTACAGCAACGGCGGAGCGGGCGAGGACTGGCTGGAGGGGCAGTTCACCCGGCTCGACACCGACCTCGCCCGCATGATGACGGTCATCCGCCAGCGGGCACCGCACGCCCGGGTCGCGGTCGTCGGCTATCCGGCCATCGTCCCCGACAACTCCGGCTGCACCTTCGGCCGCTGGAACCAGCTCGGCACCGTCAAGAAGGGCGACATGCCCTGGCTCGACAGCCTCGAACTCCGCCTGAACGCACTGCTGGAGAAGCGCGCCGCCTACCGCGCCGCGACCTACGTCGACACCTACGGGCCGAGCGCCGCGCACGGGGTGTGCGAGAGCGGCGACGCGAAGTGGATGTACGGGGTCAAGGACGACCTCACCGGACACGGCGACCAGACCGACCCGCCGAACGAGCAGTGCCGCTCCCTCCCCGGCACCGGCGAGGCCTGCACCTTCGTCCACCCCAACGCCCGCGGCCTCGACAACCAGACGCGGCAGGTGGCCCGCGCCCTGATGGCCTCGTCCGGCTGACGGCGGTCCCGGCACGGCCCGCCGCCCCCACCGGTTTTGGCCAAAGCCTGGCCCCCGTCAAGCACGGTCCCTCCGGCCACCCCACCCGCACCCCGCCTCCTCATGGCCACGCGCTTCACGGCGCCCCCAGGCCCCGTCCCCGGCCTTCCGCGGGGGCGGGGCCCTCCGTCATCCGGCCAGTTGTCCGGTACGAGGTGCTGACGCCGCATCACACATGTGGCTAACATCACGTCCCATACGACGAGGGGGTCATGGGGGGACTCCCACCCGTGTCCCGGGCGTCATGGGTGAGTTACGGAGGGCTGACGTGATGCACAAGATGTGTGTGATGGGCGTGCGCACGTCCTGGCGTACCGTCGCCGACGGCGAGTTCTTCTGCCCGGACTGCGGCGGGGACCGCAACTACCTCCGCCGGACCGGCCGCCGCCGCCTCACCGTCCTCGGCCTCCCGCTCCTCTCCCGCGGCGCCACCGGCCCCGTCCTGGAGTGCTCCGCCTGCCAGGGCCACTTCGGCCCGGAGGCCCTGGACCACCCCACCACCGTCCGCTTCTCGGCGATGCTCCGGGACGCCGTCCACACCGTCACCCTCGCGCTGCTGGCCGCCGGCGGCACCTCCTCCCGCGCGGTCCGCGACACCGCCGTCGACACGGTCCGCGCGGCCGGCTTCGCAGACTGCTCCGAGGACGAGCTGCTGACCCTGCTCGCCGCCCTCGCCGCCGACACCGCCCGGCTCACCGGCACCTACGGCGCGGTCACCGGTGGCCACTGCGGCCACCAGGGCCTGGACCCGTGCGGCACCGCGCTGGCCATAGAGCTCCACGAGGCGCTGGAGCCGCTCGCCCCGCACCTCGCCCCGGCGGGCCGGGAGTCGCTCCTCCTCCAGGGCGCCCGGATCGCCCTCGCCGACGGCGCCTACACCCCCGCGGAACGCGAGGTGCTGAGCACCGTCGGCAGCGCCCTGATGCTGCGCCCCGCCGAGACCGGCCGACTGCTGGCCGCGGCCCGTACACCGTCCTGACGGAGGCCGGACGCCCGTCATCCCCCCGGACGTCCGGACAGCGCGAGACCCCGTCACCCGGGCAGGGTGACGGGGTCTCGCGCCACAACGGCGGGCCGGTCCAGGCCCGGTCCGCTCCGGGGTCAGGCCGGGATCACGCCGCGGTGAGACGGACCGGCAGGCTGCGCAGACCGCCCGAGATGAAGCCGCCCGTGGGCTCCAACTCCTCCTCAGGAGAAGCCAGTTGCAGATCGGGGAAGCGGGTGAAGAGCGCCGGGAGGGCGATCCTGGCCTCCATACGGGCCAGCGGCGCACCCAGGCAGTGGTGCACGCCGTGCCCGAACGCCAGGTGCTCCTGACGGGTCCGCCGCACGTCGAAGTCGGCGGCCGTGTCCCCGTGGAACCCGGGGTCCCGGCCCGCCGCCGCGTACCCCGGCAGGATCGCCTCGCCCTTGCGGATGGTCGGGCCGTCCGCGATCTCGATGTCCGCCACCGCGAAGCGCAGCGGCAGCGCGGCGATGCTGGGGGCCCAGCGCAGCGTCTCCTCGATGACGTCGTTCCAGGAGACCTCGCCCGACCGCACCAGCGCGAGCTGCCCGGGGTGGGTCAGCAGGGCGTGCACGGCGTTGCCGAGGAGATCGACGGTGGTCTCGTGACCGGCGCCGATGACCAGCAGCAGGGTGTCCAGCAGCTCCTGCTCGGTCATCTTCTGGCCCTCGTCGTCCCGCGCGGAGACCAGGAGGCTGGTGAGGTCGTCGGCCGGGTTCTCCCGCTTGCTGCCGACCAGTTCGGACAGCAGCGCATGGACGCCCGCCGCGGTCGCACCCGCCTGCTCCGGGGTGGCCGTGGTGTCCATGATCGCCTCGACGAGCCGGGCGAGCTCGGTGCGCTGCCCGCCCTCCGGGAAGCCGAACAGCTCACAGATGACCTGCATGGGCAGCGGGTGGCTGAACCGCGCCCGCAGGTCCAGCGGCTCGCCCGCGGGGTGCGCCGCGAGGTCGTCCAGCAGCGCCGCGGTGATGCTCTCCACGCGCGGGAGGATGGCGTCGGTGCGGCGGGCCGTGAACGCCGGGGCGATCAGCTTGCGCAGCCGCCGGTGATCGGCGCCGTACGCGGTGAACATGTTGGTGACGCCGATCCACGACTGCAGCCAGCTGCCGCGGATCTCCTCGCGCTGCCACTCCGGCCAGTGGTCCCGGGGGTTCTTGGAGACCCGGTCGTCGGTCAGCAGCTGCTTGAGCAGGGTGTGGCTGGTGACCGTCCAGGCCTCGATACCGCCGGGCAGCTCGGTCCGCGCCAGCGGGCCTAGTGCGCGGAGGCGGGCTGCCTCCCCGTGGATGTCGCTTCCGACCGGGTCGATGACGAAGGGCTGCTGTCCCTGTTGTGCCACGGCGTTGCTCCTGCCTGGTCGGGGGTGATCGGGGTGAAGCGGGCCGGGAGCGCGACGAGGGCCCGGTGGAACGCGCCGTTGCGCCACTGCAACGTGCTCGCGTCCACGGCGAGTTCGATGTCCGACAGCCAGGCGGTGAGCCGCTCGATCGCGGTGGTGGCGATCAGCAGTGCGTGCCGCTTCACGGGACAGGCGTGCGGACCGGCCGCCCAGGAGAGGTGCGAGCCGCCGCCCGAGCCCGGTGTCCCGGTGTCGAACTGGCTGTTGGCGGCCGCGTACGACACCATCACCAGCTGCCCCTTGCGCACCCAGGTGCCGTGGAAGAAGACGTCCCGGACCGGGAAGTGGGCGGAGTAGTTCGTCAGCGGCGGGTCGTTCCACAGCACCTCGTTGATGGCGTCGTGCGCGGTCAGCGCGCCGCCGGACAGGGTGTTGTAGTAGCGGTCGTCGGAGAGCATCCGCGACAGCGCGTTGCCGATGAGGTTGGCGAGCGGCTCGTTGCCCGCGCCCATGGTGAGGATGACGTTGTGGATCAGTTCCTCGTCGGTGAGCGCGTTGGGGTGGTCCATGAACCAGGACGTCAGGTCGGGGCCGCGCTGGGCCTTCTTGGCGCCGACCAGCTCCATGATGTAGTTCGTGTACGCCTCGTTGGCGGCCGCGGCCTCCTCGGGGGAGGTGCCGTCCAGCATCCCCGCGATGGCCTCGATCAGCCGGTCGCTGTAGGAATCGGGCATCCCGAAGAGGTTGTTGAACATCAGCAGCGGGATCAGCCGCGCGTACTCGGCGATCAGGTCGACCTCGCCGTGCGCCCCGAACCGCTGGATCAGGGTGTCGGCGGCGTGGTGCACACGAGCCCGCAGCTCATGCGGCTCGACGAGCTTGAAGCTGTCGACGACGACGTCCCGGTAGCGGACGTGCGCCGGCCCGTCCGCGTAGAAGAGGTTGGGGCGCCACATCAGCATCGGCATGACCGGCGAGTCCGCGGGGACGGTCGTCATCCACTCACGGGAGTCCTTGGACCAGGTGGCGTCGTCGTGCAGCAGGTCGAGAGCCGCCCGGTAGTCGGTGACCAGCATCGCGGTCACCTCCGGCGCGATCTCGACCGGCGCCAGCGCGCCGTACTGCCGCAGCTGCGCGTAGATGCGGTGGGGGTCGGCGGCGAAGTCCGGACCGTAGAGCTTCACCGGCGCGTGGGCGTCGGCAGGTGCCTGCTGGTACGGGGCGGCGGCGTGCGCCGGGCAGCCCGGTGGCGGTGCGGCTCCCGGCTGGTGCGGGGAAGTCACGGGTTCGGGTTCTCCTCGGGGGTGTGGGCCAGGACGTGCCCGACGAGCGCGATCAACGCGTCCACGGACTGCTCCCGGTCGCGGGCGTCGCACAGCACCAGCGGGGTCTCGGGGTGCAGGTCGAGCGCCTCGCGGAGCTTCTCGACGCTGTACTCGGGCGCGTCGGGGAAGGTGTTGACCGCGACCGCGTAGCGCAGCCCGGCCTCCTCGACGATGTCCATCACCTCGAAGGAGTCCGCCAGCCGGCGGGTGTCCGCGAGGACCAGGGCGCCCAGCGCGCCGCGGGCGATGTCCTGCCACAGGGGACGGAAGCGCTTCTGGCCGGGCGTGCCGAACAGGTACAGCGCCAGGTCCCCGGGCAGGGTCAGCCGCCCGAAGTCGATGGCGACGGTGGTGGTGGTCTTGTCCCGGACCCCGGCGAGGTCGTCGACGGCGGCGCCGGTCTGGGTCATGACCTCCTCGGTGTGCAGCGGAGGGGTCTCCGACAGCGCACGGATGAGGGTGGTCTTGCCGACCCCGAACGGACCCGCGACCAGCAGTTTGACCAGTGTCTGGTTCTCGCCGGAGAGGTACATGCTGCCGGTGCTCGCGCCGGTGCCGGGGCTAGGACTTGAGAGAGCGGAGTCCATCGAGAACCCTCTCCAGGATGTGTCGGTCGAATTGCTCGGCTTCGGGGATGGGGGCACGGGCGTGCAGCCGCCCGGCGTCGACGAGATCGGCCACCAGCACCTTCACCACGCTCACGGGCAGGTGAAGGTGAGCGGCGACCTCGGCCAGAGACAGCGCCCCGGGCTGCAGCAGCTCCAGGATGCGGTGCTCCTCGGGGCGTACCTCACTGGTGATCGGCATCCCCACGCCGTGCAGCAGGGTGAGCCGGTCCAACGTGTTACGGCTGGGCTGGGCGCGTCCGCCGGTCGCCAGATAGGCCGGTACGAGGCGCCTGCCGCTGCTCTGGCGCGGGGTCATGCCGGGTTGCCGAGGTCCCGCGCCCGGCTGTTCATGACCTTGTTGCCCAGGGTCGTCACCTGGACCTGCATATGGTGCGCGACCACACCCATGTTCACCTCCGGGCCGGCGAAGACGGCCAGGCAGGTGTTCTCGCCGGCCGGAATCGCGAAGACGAAACCCTCATCGGACTCGATCACGGTCTGCCGCAGCCGGGTGTCGTCCTTCTCAGCGAACGCCGCGGTCACGGCACGTCCCGCGCCCTGGAGCGCGGACATCATCGCGGCGACACCCTCGGCGGAGTCCCGCTTCAGGCCGGGCGAGGCCCCTTCGATGAATCCGTCGCCGGAGATGACGGCTGCGTGAATCACATGCGGCAGCTCCAAAAGGGGCTCCAGCACCCAGGACTTGTCCTCGGCGACACGGCGGCGGGTGGGGCTGTTCATGACTGCGGGTTCCCTTCGGGACTGCGAGGGGGTTCTGACTGGGCGGCCGCCCGGCCGGACTCGGTGCCGCGCTGGAGCGCTGCCCAGCGAGATCCGGTCTCTTCCGGGGAGCGCTCGGGAGCCGACTCGGTGCGCGCGGCACTCTCGCCGGGTTCGGAGACGGGCTTACGGCGCCGCCGGCGCGGGAGTTCACCCTCGGCCTGCGGGGCCGGTGCCTCGTAGGAGGGGGCGGGCTGCGCGGCGGGCGCGGGCTGCGCGGCGGCCGGGGGCGGCGTCGCCGATCCGGTGGGCAGCACGGAGGAGGAACGATCCGGCACCGCGGCACGGTGCGGCATGGGAGCCATCACGGACATCGGCTGGGTGCTCTCGTCGAGGACGGTGAGGAGGGGGTCACCCGGGATGTACACGACCGCCCGCACCCCGCCGTACGGGGAGGGCTCGACGTGCACCCCGAAGCCGTACTGCCGCACCAGCTGGCCGGCGGCCGCGAAACCGGACCGCGGCGGGTCACCGAGCTGCGTCAGCAGCAGGTCCTGGTCACCCGCGAGCAGCTCCATCGCCGCCTTGATCTCGTCGTCGTGCATGCCGACGCCGTAGTCGTCGACGATGACCGAGGCACCGCGGTTGCCCTGCTGGAGGGTGATGGTGACCGGCAGTTCACGGTGCGAGTGGTGCAGCGCGTTGGCCAGCAGTTCGGTGACCACGATCGCGATCGGCTCCACCGCCCGCGCGACCACCGCGATCGGGTCACGCAGCTGGTTGCTGACGTTCACGCGCTCGTAACCGCGCAGCCGGGACGTGGCGCCGACGACCAGCTCGGCGAGGTAGGAGTCCTCACGGGTCAGCCCCGGCCAGGCGCCGCACACCACGCCGGTGGCCTGGACGCGCCGCAGCGCCTGCTCGTTGAGGAAGTCGGCGTTCAGCAGGTCCTGGGCGACGTTCGGGTCGTCGTAACGGTGCTGCATCTCCTGCAGCGACGTCTGGAGCTGGTACAGCAGCGCCTGGATGGTGGTGGTGGCCCCGCGGAGGGTGGACTGCGCGGCGGCGTCGACCCGCGCCCGCTCCTTGGTGATCGCGTCGCTGACCTGCTCCAGAACGGCGTTCAGCGCCTGGTCGGTCTCCGACGCGGCGAACCGCGCGTCCAGCAGCCCCGGTACGGGCACATGGGGATGGGCCAGCGCCAGCGTCAGATCGGGGAGCCGGGTACCGGCCAGGTGCCGGATCTCGGCCTCGGTGGCGCGCAGCCGGGCCGTCAGCTCCGTATTGCTGTGGAGCGTGGCGCTGTTCTGTTCCTCAGCGGCGGACAGACGCCTTCTCAGGTCCGCGCGCTGTTTGCCCGCGCGGATCGAGAGCGCCGCCAGGACCACGGCGGCGGCCGTACCTGTGCTGAGGCACCACAACAGCGCCTCCGGTATGGATGTCATCGAGATCCTCAATTGGGTACTGACTGGATCGGCCGGCCTTCACGGCGATGTGCTGCCGAACATCACCGGATGCTACCGGGCAGTTGACGAGCCGTGAGGGCCACTTCCACGGGGCGACTGAGAAGTACGGAAGGTCGTCTTCCGCCCACGATGACCCGGACCATAACGTGATGTGGCCCCGTCATCCAGTGCGATGGCGGGGCCTTTGTGTGCCTGTTGTGTGCGGGCGGTGAAAGCTGGTCAGGCGCCGGTGAAATGCGAGTTTTTGACGGCGGCGACGAAGGTGGTCCACTCGGCCGCGGGGAAGACGAGTCTTGCTGTCGCGGAGGAGGGTGGGGCCGGGGTGCCGCCGGGCCGCCGGCGAGGGCGTGCAGCACAGTCTCCTGCCCCGGCCCGTCCCTCCCGCCGGTTCTTGAGGTCCGAACCCCGGGAATTCCCACCCCGGTTGGCGCGGTGTGTTGGCCATGGCCTCTCCCTTTTCCCTACAAGGCAGTTGTAGTGCCCCTCTCATTGCGCAGCGCGATTCCGCGGCGTCACGCTCTGGATACGAACGGTGAATTTCTTCACGGAAAGCGTGGGCGCGATGAAGCGGATCAAGGAAAGGGAAGGCGCGACGGCGGCCGCCCGCCGGCTGGCCGACGCCAGGCGGGGCGACGCCGCGTACCAGGCGTGCGCGGCCAGGGGTGCCCGGCCCGAAGGCCGCGGCAGGCCGGGCGACCGCGGCCCGGCCGCCATGCGCGAGAATGACCCCATGAGTCTGTTCCGCGACGACGGCATCGTGCTGCGCACCCAGAAGCTGGGTGAGGCGGACCGGATCATCACGCTGCTCACCCGGGGGCACGGGCGGGTCCGTGCGGTGGCCCGGGGGGTGCGGCGGACGAAGTCGAAGTTCGGGGCGCGGCTGGAGCCGTTCTCGCATGTCGATGTGCAGTTCTACGCCCGTGGGAGCGAGCTGATCGGGCGCGGGCTGCCGCTGTGTACGCAGAGCGAGACGATCGCGGCGTACGGCGGCGGGATCGTCTCGGACTACGCCCGCTACACGGCCGGGACGGCCATGCTGGAGACCGCCGAGCGGTTCACCGACCACGAGGGCGAGCCCGCCGTGCAGCAGTATCTGCTGCTGGTCGGCGGGCTGCGGACGCTGGCCCGCGGGGAGCACGAGCCGCATCTGGTGCTGGACGCGTTCCTGCTGCGCTCGCTCGCGGTGAACGGCTACGCGCCGAGCTTCGACAGCTGCGCGCGGTGCGGGCTGCCCGGCCCCAACCGGTTCTTCTCGGTCGCGTCGGGCGGGGTGACCTGCGGCGACTGCCGGGTGCCGGGGAGCGTCGTACCCTCCTCTGAGGCCATCGGGCTCCTCAGCGCGCTGCTGACCGGCGACTGGGAGACCGCGGACGCCTGCGAGGCCCGTCACGCCCGGGAGGGCAGCGGGCTCGTCACGGCGTATCTGCACTGGCATCTGGAGCGGGGCCTGCGTTCTCTCCGGTACGTAGAGAAATAGCGAAACCACCCTCAAGACACATAAGCCCCTCAAAGCAAAAAACGCCCTCAAGACACATAGGAGACGTGGGCCGCATGGCACGACGCGGGATTCTGGGCCGTAATCGACGTGAGTACGAGACGCCCGAGCCGCACCCTTCCGGTGCGCGGCCGCCGAAGATCCCCGGTGAGCTCGTCCCGAACCATGTGGCGGTCGTCATGGACGGCAACGGCCGGTGGGCCAAGGAGCGCGGGCTGCCGCGCACCGAGGGCCACAAGGTCGGCGAGGGCGTCGTCCTGGACGTGCTCAGGGGCTGCATCGAAATGGGCGTGAAGAACCTTTCGCTGTACGCCTTCTCCACGGAGAACTGGAAGCGGTCGCCCGACGAGGTGAAGTTCCTGATGAACTTCAACCGCGACGTGATCCGGCGGCGCCGGGACGAAATGGACGCGATGGGTATTCGTATCCGCTGGGTCGGGCGGATGCCGAAGCTGTGGAAGTCGGTCGTGCAGGAGCTGCAGGTCGCGCAGGAACAGACCAAGAACAATGACGCGATGACGCTGTATTTCTGCGTGAATTACGGCGGCCGGGCCGAGATCGCGGACGCGGCGGCGGCCATCGCGGCGGATGTCCGGGCCGGAAAGCTCGACCCGTCGAAGGTCAATGAGAAGACCGTCGCGAAGTACATGTACTACCCGGACATGCCGGATGTGGACCTCTTCGTGCGGCCGTCGGGCGAGCAGCGGACCTCGAACTACCTGATCTGGCAGAGCGCGTACGCCGAGATGGTCTTCCAGGACATCCTGTGGCCGGACTTCGACCGCCGGAACCTGTGGGAGGCGTGCCTGGAGTACGCCAAGCGCGACCGCCGCTTCGGCGGCGCGCAGCTGGCGGCGGGCGAGACCGCGACCTGAGGGCGGCGCCTGCGGGCAGACGCGTGAAGGGCCGCCTCCGATGACCGGAGGCGGCCCTTCACGCGTTGCTGTCCTTGCTGCCGGCTACTGCTTCTCCGCGGTCCGCGCGGCGCACTCGCCGCAGGTGCCGAAGATCTCGATGGTGTGCGCGACGTCCTGGAAGCCGTGCTCCTGGGCGATCTGGTCGGCCCACTTCTCCACCGCGGGGCCCTCGACCTCGACGGCCTTGCCGCAGGCCCGGCACACCAGGTGGTGGTGGTGATCGTCGGTGCTGCACCGGCGGTAGACGGCCTCGCCCTCGCTGGTGCGCAGCACATCGACCTCGCCGGCGTCGGCGAGGGACTGCAGCGTGCGGTAGACGGTGGTCAGCCCGACGGAGTCGCCCTTGTGCTTGAGCATGTCGTGCAGCTCCTGCGCACTGCGGAACTCGTCGACCTCGTCGAGTGCGGCCGACACCGCGGTCCGCTGCCGCGTCGACCGGCCGCGTACCGGAGAACCCGCGCTCGTCGCCACCGTTGCCTCCCTAGGACGTCACTACGTCAGGACTTCCCCCTGCACGTGCGTCCCGCCATTGTGCCAGGTGATGACCGGCCCGCCGGTGAGACGCTTACCGATACACGTATCTGTCCGCCGACGGGGTCCGCCGGTGTCCTGCCGCCCGTGTTCACCCGGCCACGCTGACGTCGTCCGTCGTGGAGCGGCCGCCGGGTACCTCCAGAGTGCACCCCTTCGAGGCCTCCGCGGCAGCCCTTGCGCGCTTTTTCGCGAGCGGCGCGGCGAGTCCGGTGAAGAGGACGAACAGCCCGATGGCGAACAGCACGATGGTGGCGCCGGACGGGACGTCGACGTAGTACGAGGTGGTGGTACCCGTGAGGGTGACCGCGACGCCGATCCCCACAGCCACCGAGAAGGTGACCGCGAAGCTGCGGCTGATCTGCTGGGCGGCCGCGACCGGGATCACCATCAGGGCGCTGACCAGCAGCAGCCCGACGACGCGCATGGCGACGGTGACGGTGACCGCGGCGGTGACGGCGACCAGCAGGTTGAGCAGCCGCACCGGCAGGCCGGTCACCCGGGCGAACTCCTCGTCCTGGCACACCGCGAACAGCTGGCGGCGCAGCCCGACCGTGATCGCCAGCACCAGGGCGGCCAGCACGTAGATCGTCGTCATGTCCTGCGGGGAGACGGTGGTGATCGAGCCGAAGAGGTAGGTGCCGAGGTTGGCGTTGGAGCCCGCGTCGGAGAGGTTCATCAGCATCACGCCGCCCGCCATGCCGCCGTAGAACAGCATGGCCAGTGCGAGGTCGCCGCGGGTCTTGCCGTACCAGCGGATCAGCTCCATGACGACGGAGCCGGCGATGGCGACGGCGGTGGCGGCCCAGATGGGGCTGGTGTTGAGCAGGAAGCCGAGGCCGACGCCGGTCAGCGCGACATGGCCGATGCCGTCGCCCATCAGGGCCTGGCGGCGCTGGACGAGGTAGATGCCGATGGCGGGGGCGGTGACGCCGACGATCAACGCGGCGATCAGGGCCCGCTGCATGAAGGCGTAGTTAAGGATCTCCATCAGCTCAGCAGCCCCGTCCGGATCGGTTCCGCGGCCTGGTCGGCGTGCGGGTGGACATGGTCATGGCCGGGCAGCGCGTGCTGGCCCACGGCCTCGGGCGGCGGTCCGTCGTGGACGACGCAGCCGTCCCGCAGCACCACCGCGCGGTCGATCAGCGGCTCCAGCGGGCCCAGCTCGTGCAGCACCAGCAGGACCGTGGCGCCGCGCCCGACCTGTTCGCGCAGCGCGGCGGCGAGCACCTCCTGGCTGGCCAGGTCGACACCGGCCATCGGCTCGTCCATGATCAGCAGTTCCGGCTCCCCGGCCAGCGCACGGGCGATCAGCACCCGCTGGTGCTGGCCGCCGGACAGCGCGTCGACGGAGTCCTTGGCCCGGTCGGCCATGCCGACCAGCTCCAGCGCGCGGTGCACCGCGGCGCGGTCGGCCTTGCGCAGGATGCCCAGCTTCGTACGGGCCAGCCGGCCGGCCGTGACGACCTCGCGGACGGTGGCGGGGACGCCGCCGGCCGCGGTGGTGCGCTGCGGGACGTAGCCGATCCGGGCCCAGTCCCGGAACCGCCGGAACTCCGTGCCGAAGAGGGTCAGCTCACCGCCGGTGAGCGGGACCTGGCCGATCACCGAGCGGACGGCGGTGGACTTGCCGGAGCCGTTGGCGCCGAGCAGCGCGACGACCTCACCGGAGTGCACGGTGAGGTCGACCCCGCGCAGCACCGGGCGGGCGCCCAGCGAGGCGGTCGCCCCGCGCAGGTCGATCACCGGCTGGGGGTGCGGCTGGTTCATGGTGGCCTCCGTCACGTGCGGTGCGGTGTCCGTCACTTACTGCCGAGCGCCTTCTGCAGCGCGGCGAGGTTGGCGCGCTGCACACCGAAGTAGTCCTTGCCGCGGGACTTGGCGTTGATCCCCTCCAGCGGGTCGAGGACGTCGGTCTTCAGGTGGAGGTCGCCGGCCAGGGCCTTGGCGGTGGCCGGGTTGGCGATCGTCTCGAAGAAGACCGTGGAGACGTGGTGCTCCTTGGCGAGGGTGTGCAGGTCCTTGATCCGCTTGGCGCTGGGCTCGGACTCCGGGTCGAGTCCGCTGATGGCCTCCTCGGTGAGGCCGTAGCGCTCGGCGAGGTAGCCGAAGGCCGCGTGGGTGGTGAGGAAGGTGTCGGACGACCGCTTCTTCAGGCCGTCCTCGAACTCGGTGTTCAGCCCGTCCAGCTTCTTCACCAGGGCGTCGGTGTTCTTCTGGTAGTCGGCCTTGTGCTTCGGGTCGGCCTTGGCGAGGGTCTTGTTGACGCCCTTGGCGACCTCGGCGTACTTCACCGGGTCGAGCCAGATGTGCGGGTCGTCGCCGCCCTCGGACTCCGAGTGCGAGTGGTTGTCGCCGGTGGTGTGGTGGTGGCCGTCGACCTCGGTGCCGTGCTTCTCCAGGGAGGTGAGGGCGGCCGCGTCGGCGACGTGCTTGTTGCCGGACTGCGCGACGGCGTCGTCCACGGCGGGCTGCAGACCCTTGAGGTAGATGATCGCGCCGGACTCGCCGAGCCGGCCGGTCTGCTGCGGGGAAAGCTCCAGGTCGTGCGGCTCGACGCCCGGCTTGGTGAGGTCGGTCACCTCGACGTGCTTCCCGCCGATCTGCCGGGCGAGGAATTCCATGGGGTAGAAGGACGCTGTCACCCGCAGCTTGCCGTCCTCGGTGCGGGCGCCGCCGGAGGGGGAACAGGCGGAGAGGGCCAGCAGGCCGAGCACCGAGACTCCGGCGAGGGTCGCGGTGGATATGGGACGGCGTATGTTCATGACACTCATTTTCAACAATGATGGAAACGATTGTCAACAACAGTCGGCCCGGTGTGAGCGGGACGACAATGAGGCCCGGAACCGATTTGATCCAGGGGGTACGGCCGCCGGTACCCTGAACTATTCGCCCGGCCGTCTTTTGACCTCACCCCCTCATGGAGACGCTAGGGCGGCGCCCATCCATCGTTCGTCGTCGTAATGAAGAGAGCACCGTGGCCGCCGACAAGATCGATACCATCGTCAGCCTGAGCAAGCGCCGTGGCTTCGTCTATCCGTGCAGTGAGATCTACGGCGGCTCCCGCGCTGCCTGGGACTACGGTCCGCTGGGCGTCGAGCTCAAGGAGAACATCAAGCGCCAGTGGTGGCGTGCCATGGTCACCTCGCGCGAAGACGTCGTCGGTCTCGACTCGTCGGTGATCCTGGCCCCCGAGGTCTGGCAGGCGTCCGGCCACGTCGCCACCTTCACCGACCCGCTCACCGAGTGCACCTCCTGCCACAAGCGCTTCCGCGCCGACCACCTGGAGGAGGCGTACGAGGCCAAGCACGGCCGGCTCCCCGAGAACGGCATGGCGGACATCAACTGCCCCCACTGCGGCAACAAGGGCGGCTTCACCGAGCCCAAGCAGTTCTCCGGCCTGCTCTCCACCCACCTCGGCCCGTCCCAGGACACCGCCTCGGTCGCCTACCTGCGCCCCGAGACCGCCCAGGGCATCTTCACCAACTTCGCCCAGGTGCAGCAGACTTCCCGCAAGAAGCCGCCGTTCGGCATCGCGCAGATGGGCAAGTCCTTCCGCAACGAGATCACGCCCGGCAACTTCATCTTCCGGACCCGCGAGTTCGAGCAGATGGAGATGGAGTTCTTCGTCAAGCCGGGCGAGGACGAGCAGTGGCAGGAATACTGGATGGCCGAGCGGTGGAACTGGTACCGCGACCTCGGCATCCGCGAGGAGAACATCCGCTGGTTCGAGCACCCGGCCGAGAAGCTCTCGCACTACTCCAAGCGCACCGCTGACATCGAGTACCGCTTCAACTTCGGCGGCACCGAGTTCTCCGAGCTGGAGGGCGTGGCCAACCGCACCGACTACGACCTGTCGGCGCACGCCAAGGCCTCCGGCCAGGACCTCTCCTACTTCGACCAGGAGGCCGGCGAGCGCTGGACTCCGTACGTCATCGAGCCGGCGGCCGGTGTGAACCGCGCGATGCTCGCCTTCATGCTCGACGCGTACATCGAGGACGAGGCGCCCAACGCCAAGGGCAAGATGGAGAAGCGCACCGTCATGCGGCTCGACCCGCGCCTGGCGCCGGTCAAGGTCGCGGTGCTGCCGCTGTCCCGCAACCCGCAGCTGTCGCCGAAGGCGAAGGGCCTGGCCACGGACCTCCGCAAGAACTGGAACATCGAGTTCGACGACGCGGGCGCCATCGGCCGCCGCTACCGTCGCCAGGACGAGATCGGCACACCGTTCTGCGTCACCGTCGACTTCGACACCCTCGACGACAACGCGGTGACCGTGCGCGAGCGCGACACCATGAAGCAGGAGCGGGTCAGCCTGGACCAGATCCAGGCCTACCTGGGTGCGCGACTGCTGGGCTGCTAGTCCCTGCACGGGCGGCACCGGTCCTTCGCGACGGGTGCCCACCTGAGACCTCAAGCGCCGGTCGGGCTCGGATTTTTCCGGGCCCGGCCGGCGCTTTTGGGTGCGGGGTGCGGGGTGCGGGGTGCGGGGTGCGGGTGAGGTTGTGGTGGGTTCGCCATGGGGGTGAGTGGGGGCGGGGGTGGGGGCGCCTGCCGGGCGGGTGCCTCCACTGGGAGAGGCTGGCGGGGTGCCACTGGGAGTGGCTGGCGGGGTGCCTCCGGGAGTGTCTGCCGGGTTGTCCCCCCCCCCGGAGCGCCTGCTGGGGTGCCCCCCCCCCGGGAATGCCTCTCGGTGTCCCCGCGTTGTGGCCCGCAGGGGGGCCGTGCACCCCTTACGGGATGCGTTCGCACGGCCCCTAGGAGCCTCACGCCCGTCGCCATGCGAGGCCGGCGCACAGGCCCGCCAGGGGGAGTTCCGCGCCGATGGCCATGGCGACGGCGGTGACCAGTTCCGCGCCGGGGGCGGCCGTGGCCAGGTCGAGGCAGGCGTCGGCGAGCAGGAGGACGGCCGCGGCGGCCGCGGGGGCGCGGTGCCGGGCGTCGCCGTGCAACAGGCGGGTGCCGGTGACGAGGAGGGCGACGGCCTCCAGGGAGTCGAGGGCGACCCAGGCGACGGCCTCGGCGGGCGGGAGGGTGCCCGCCAGGTAGCCGAGCCAGGGGAGGAGGACGAGGCCTGCGCCGGTCAGGATCTTGCCCACCCACCGGCGTCGCGCGCCGATCCGCACCGGACTGCCGGTGACGTAACCACCCTTGGTGGCAGGGGAGTTGAAGGCGATCAGGGCCATGAAGGGGTCTCTTTCGGAGTCGCGAACCCGGCCGTCGGGCTCGTGTTCAACCCTCCGGTTTCCGTCGTCCACCGTCAGTAATGCCGCTGTCCGACCTGAGGTGGCACCAGCTACACCGCGACCTCGGATTCTGGTGTCATGGTCGTGGCGAAACCCGCCCCCTACGGTGTGATCATGACCTTCCCGCCCCGGCTGCGCCGGGCCCTCGTCCGTATGCGGCGCGACCTCTCCTTCCTCGCCGCCGGGGCGCCGTTGCACCTCGTCCCGGTGTTGCTGTGCTGGTGGGCGCTGCCCCTGCTGGCCGATACGGCCACCGGGGTCTCCTCTGACGCCCCCGTGATCCTGACCGCCCCGTTGAGCCTGCTGGTCATTGCCGGGTACGGCCTCACCGAGGCGCAGCGCTGGCGCTTCCGGGCGATATGCGGGGTGGAGCTGCCGCGGCTGCGGTTCACGGCGGGCAAGCGGCAGCTGGGCTACAACGTGCTGGTCGGGCCACTGCTCGGCGTGCTGGAAGTCCTGCTGCTGGGGCTGCTGTTGACGGCGCTGACCGCGGCACTGGTCCTGGTGTGGGTGTGGCTCGTCCCGCCGCAGTGGCGCATCGAACACCGCGGCTACACCACCACGGCCACTTACCTCAGCGTGCTGGGGCTGCTGGCGCTCGCGACCGTCCCGGCCCTGGCGGCGGGACTCGTCCGGCTGGAGATCCTGGTGGGGCGGGCGGTGCTGGGGGTGAGCCGGTCCGACGAGCTGGCGCGGCGGGTCGAGGACCTGACCGAGAGCCGGGCCGGTGCGGTGGACGCCGCCGACGCGGAACGGCGGCGTATCGAGCGGGATCTGCACGACGGCGCACAGCAGCGGCTGGTGTCCCTCGCACTGAACCTCGGGCTCGCCAAGGCCACCCTCACGGATCTGCCGCCGGAGGCGCGGGAGGTCATCGAGGCCGCGCACCGCGAGGCGAAGGACGCCATCGAGGAGCTGAACAACCTGGTGCGCGGGCTGCATCCGGCCGTTCTGGACGAACTGGGCCTGGACGCCGCACTGTCGGGGCTCGCGGCCCGTGCGCCGCTGCCCGTACGGCTGCGGGTGGATCTCCCTGCGGAGCTGCCGCAGCGGACCGCGCCGGCCGTCGAGGCGGTCGCGTACTTCGTCGTCTCCGAGGCGCTGACGAACATCGCCAAGCACGCGCGGGAGGCGACCCGGGCGGACGTGACGGTCACCCGGCTCGGCGAGATACTGCGGGTGGTGATCGCCGACGACGGGATGGGCGGCGCCGATCCGTCCAGGGGGAGCGGTCTGCGGGGGCTCGCGCAGCGGGTGCGCTCCGTGGACGGAACTTTCCGGATGAGCAGCCCCGCGGGGGGCCCGACCATGATGAGCGTGGAGCTGCCGTGCCCGATGTGAGGCGTGCCGTGATCGCCGAGGACTCCGTTCTGCTGCGGATCGGGCTGGTCAAGGTGGTGGAGATGGCCGGGTTCGAGGTGGCGGCCGAGGCGGGGGACGCGCCGGGGCTGCTGGCGGCGGTCGAGGAGCACCGGCCGGACCTCGCGGTGGTGGACGTCCGCATGCCGCCGGGCTTCACGGACGAGGGGGTGCGGGCTGCGCTGTTCATCCGTCAGGAGTGGCCAGGTACCTCCGTGTTGATGCTGTCCCAGTACGTCGAGGAGCGGTACGCGGCCGATCTGCTGGCGACTAACACCAGCGGGGTGGGCTATCTGCTCAAGCAGCGGGTGGCGGATGTTGAGGAGTTCATCGAGGCGCTGCGGCGGGTGGCGGACGGTGGCACCGCGCTGGACCCGCAGGTCGTCGCCCAGCTGCTGGTGCGCCGGGCGAGCGATCCGCTGGAGCGGCTGACGGCCCGCGAACGGGACGTCCTCGCGCTGATGGCCGAGGGGCGTTCCAACGCGGGTATCGCCGCACAGCTGGTGGTCAGCGAGAGCGCGGTCGCCAAGCACATCAACAACATCCTCGCCAAGCTGGACCTGCCGAAGGCGGACGCCGACCACCGCCGGGTGCTGGCGGTGCTTCGGTTCCTGGGGGTGGGGGGCTAGCGGGTGTGTCCGCACGTGTGTCGCGCGGAGGGGCGCAGATGTGTCGCGCGGCGGGATGTAGGTGCGTGGCGCGGTTGCTCGTGGTGGGTGCGGTGGTTGGGCTGATGGTGCGGCTCGTCCCCGTGCGACAGCGGGACGGCGGGTGCAGGGGGCAGCGGCCCCCTGCACCCGTTGGACAGCGGGGAACAGCTCTGAGCGCAGGTCTTGTTGAAGGGGAGGGCTCCGGGGGTGCCGCTCGGTAGGGTCGGTCCACGTACCGGATACGGGGGAGCCATGAGAGCACTGCAGACCGTCACGCTCCTGGTCGCGACGCTCGGCGCGGGCCTGATGGCCGGCCTGTTCGCCGCCTTCGCCTACGCGGTGATGCCGGGCCTGGCCCGGAGCGCCGACCGCACCTTCGTCCAGGCCATGCAGAACATCAACCGGGCCATTCTCAATGGCTGGTTCCTGCTCCCCTTTCTGCTGCCGGTCCCGCTGCTGCTCCTCGCCACCGTGCTGGCCTGGAACGGCCAGGGGCGGGTGGCCCTGCCCTGGATTCTCGCCGCGCTGGTGACCTACCTGGCGGGCTTCTTCGTCACCAGCGGTGTCAACGTTCCGCTCAACACCGCCCTCGACACGGCCGATACGGGCGGGGACGACCAAGCGGAGGCCGCGCGAGCCGCCTTCGAAGGCCGCTGGGTCACCTGGAACCTCGTCCGCGCCGTCCTCCACACCGCGGCCTTCGGCGTCCTCGCCTGGGCCCTCTTCCTGCACGGCACGGCGGGCCCGGTGTAGCTGCCCGCGACCAGCTGCTCCGGTCATCGGGGTCCGGCTGTCGTGTTCCGGTCACCGGGGGGCACGGCCGTCGTGCTCCGGGCATCGTGCTCAGGCCGACCTGCTCACGCTGCCCTGCTCACGTCGCCCCTGGTCGGGTCGCCCTGGTGGCTCGCCGTGATCCGCGCGCCCCAGTTCCGTGCCCCGAGCCCGGGATGCCGTGGTCAGGTGTCCGTGCGCAGGCCGCGCAGGACCAGGTCGCGGACGGCCTCGAAGTCGGCGGTGATCCCGGGCCGGGACCACTCGGGGGCGTAACACGGGTCGTGGAAACGGCCGGTGGCGTCGAAGACGGCGCGGGCGGTGGTGGCGGGGGAGGGGGTGTGGAAGTCGCCCTGGCTGACGCCGGCTTCGATGAGGGCGGTGAGCTGGGTTTCGAGGTCGGTGACATGCCGGTCGACCACACCGCCGCTCTCTCCGATCAGCGTCATATAGGTGGCGAACAGCTCGGGGTCGTCCCCGGCCTTGTGCCGCTTGGCCTCGAAGAGGGCGGTCAGCCAGCGGTCCAGCCGCTCCGGCGCCGGGCCCTCCGCCGCGACGATGACCGAGAGTTCCTGGCTCGTACGGTCCAGCCAGCGCGCCGTGACCGCCTCCCGCAGTGCCGCCTTCGTACGGAAGTGGCGGTAGACGCTGCCATGGCTGACGCCCAGAGCCCGTGCCACATCCACGACCGTGGCCTTGGCCGGGCCGTAGCGGCGCAGCACCTCCTCGGTGGCTTCGAGGATGCGCTCGGGGGTCAACGTCTCGGGGGGCATGGTGCGGTCGGCCTTTCGGGAGGGCGAGGGTGCCGCGGGGCGGACACGGGTGGGGCCAGGGGCGCGGTACGGACAGTGAGTACCCACGGAGGGGGTACCCACCGGACGGTACCTGGCCGTGTCCCGAACCCGATGGGTGGCCACGGGGTTCCCGGTCCGGCCCCTGCTGCTGCTCCCGTCTCCCCGGCCGTCAGCGCTCGCTGTCCAGGTGGGCCATCTGCTGGGCGGGGTAGCGGTCGCCGGCGGCGGCGCCGGCCGGGACGGCGCTCTCTATCGCGGTCAGCTCGTCGGAGTCCAGGGTGACGTCCAGGGCGCCGAGGGCCTCGGTCAGCCGGTCACGGCGGCGGGCGCCGACCAGCGGGACGATGTCCGTGCCGCGGGAGAGCACCCAGGCGATGGCGGTCTGTGCGACCGAGATGCCCTTCTGCTCGGCGATCTTGCGCAGTGCGTCCACCAGATCGAGGTTGTGGTCGAGGTTCTCGCCCTGGAAGCGCGGGCTCATGCCGCGGAAGTCGTTCGCGGCGAGCCGGCGGTCGCGGGCGAAGTGGCCGCTGATCAGGCCGCGGGACAGGACTCCGTAGGCGGTGATGCCGATGCCCAGCTCCCGGGCGGTCGGCAGGATCGCCTCCTCGATGCCGCGGGAGATCAGGGAGTACTCGATCTGGAGGTCGGCGATGGGGGCCACGGCGGCGGCCCGGCGCAGGGTCTGCGCGCCCACCTCGGACAGGCCGATGTGGCGGACGTGCCCGGCCTCGACCAGCTCGGCGATGGCGCCGACGGTCTCCTCGACCGGGACGTCAGGATCGAGCCGGGCGATGCGGTAGAGGTCGATGTGGTCGGCGCCCAGCCGTTGGAGGGAGTACGCGGCGAAGTTCTTCACTGCGTTCGGCCGGCCGTCATAGCCGGTGAAGCCGCCCTCGACCGTGCGCAGGGCGCCGAACTTCACGTTGAGCTGCGCCTTTTCGCGGGCCGCCGCGGGGGCGGTGCGCAGCGCTTCGTTGATCAGCAGTTCGTTGTGGCCCATGCCGTAGAAGTCGCCGGTGTCGAGCAGGGTGATGCCCGCGTCGAGGGCGGCGTGGACGGTCGCGAGGGATTCGCTGCGGTCGCTGTCGCCGTAGAGGGCGGACATGCCCATGCAGCCGAGGCCGAGGGCGGAGGTCTGCGGGCCGGTGGTGCCGAGGGTGCGGGTCTGCACAGCGTGCTCCTGACGGGGTGAGGTGGCGGAGGGACGGGGAACGGCCGTCGTGTATTCACCATGACATGACGGCTGACAGATTTCAATATCTGTCAGCCGTCATGTCTATCGCTCTCGGTCGTCCGCTGCCGTTCCCCGTCTTCCGCCGCTCCCGATCGGCGCGGTCGGCCCAGGTCAGCGCGCTTCGGTGCGGTTCGGCACGCCTCAGCGCACCGTGCGTGGCAGCCGCAGTGCGAGCAGCGTCGTGCCCGCGACGATCGCCAGTTGCGTCAGCAGCGCGGCGAGCAGGGCGTCGCGGATGCCGATGGACGGCAGCAGCGAGAGGAAGAGGGTGCCGAGGGTGGCCACGCCCAGGGCGAGGCCGGACTGCTGGGTGGTGACCATGACGCCGCCGCCCACGCCCGCCTGTGTCACCGGCAGTTCGCTCAGCACGATGCGCATCACCACCGGCATCACCATGCCCTGGCCGATGCCCAGTACGGCCATGCTCGGCGCGAGGCCGGCCACCGATATCCCGGGCCAGCCCGCGTGCACGGTCAGCGCCAGCAGGGCCAGCCCGGTGCCCTGGATCAGGGACCCGGCGATCACCACCCGCCGCCCGAACCGCAGCACCAGCCGCGGACCGGCGAGCGAGGCCAGGAAGAAGGCGGCGCACAGCGGCGCCAGGGACAGTCCGGCGGCGAACGGGCCGTAGTGCAGGCCGTTCTGGAGGGCGACCGCCACCACGAACATGAAGCCGCCGAAGCCCAGCGTGAACGGGACGAGCATCAGGAGTCCGCTGTTCACGGAGGGGATGCGCAGCAGCGAGGGCGGCACCAGCGCCGTCCGGCCGAGGCGTTCGGCCCGGCGCTCGCACAGCACGAACCCGGTGGCGACGAAGGGGAAGACGGCCAGCAGAATCCAGGACCACAGGGGCCAGCCGGCCGCCCGGCCCTCGGTCAGCGGCAGCAGCAGGGTGACCAGGGCGGCGGCGAGCAGCGCGGTGCCGGGGCCGTCCACCCGCGCCGGGTGCGGGGAGCGGGTCTCGGGGACCGTACGGGCGGCGAGCAGCCAGGCCGCGGCAGCCATCGGGACGTTCACCAGGAAGACCGCGCGCCAGCCGGTGCCCATCAGGTCGATGGAGACCAGCAGCCCGCCGAGCACCTGGCCGACGGCGCTGGACACCCCGGCCGTCCCGCCGTACAGGCTGAGCGCCTTCGCGCGCCGCTTGCCGGTGGTCGTCGCCTGGATGGTGGCCAGAACCTGCGGCAGCAGCAGGGCGGCCGCGGCGCCCTGGGCGACCCGGGCGGCCACCAGTGTCCAGGCGTCCGGTGCCAGGCCGCAGGCCAGTGAGGTCAGGCCGAAGGTGGCCAGGCCCCACAGGAACATCCGGCGGCGGCCGATCATGTCGCCGAGCCGCCCGCCGAGGACCAGCAGCATCGCGTAGGCGACGCCGTAACCGGCCACCACCATCTCCAGCATCGCCGGGCCCGCGTGCAGGTCGTGGTCGATGGTCGGCAGAGCGACATTGACGATAAAGAAGTCGATCATGGGGAGGGCCGCGCCCAGCAGCACGGTCAGCAGGCCGAGCGGGGTCAGCACGGTCGGGGTCCGCTGCTGCTGTGGGGCGGAGCCGGGTGCGGCCGGTGCCCCCGGGGTCGCCGGGGCGTCCGGGAACGCGGCCCCCGGGGCGGTGGCCGGCGCCGCGGCGGGTACGGCCAGGGCTTCCGGGGTGGTCGTCGGTGTTCGGGTTTCGCTCACGGAGTCGACGATCGCCGACCGCTCAACCGGGTACCAGAGTGTTCTTATCCTGGTACCAGCGCTACCTGGCAACCGGCTCGGGCCTGCGGCAGGCTGGACCCATGACCGTGGACCCGTCTCCGCCGCAGCCTGCCACAGGACCCGCCGCCGTACCGTTCGGCACCACGCCGTACGGCACCGCCCCGCGCGACGCCGCCGCCCGCCGGGCCGAATTGGCCGCCTTCCTGCGCAGCCGCCGAGAGCGGATCACGCCCGAGCAGGTCGGGCTGCCGCGGGGCGCCCGCCGGCGCACCCCCGGCCTGCGCCGCGAGGAGGTCGCACACCTGGGAGCGGTGGGCGTCACCTGGTACACCTGGCTCGAACAGGGCCGGGACATTCATGTGTCGCCGCAGGTCCTGGACGCGGTGGCGCGTGCGCTGCTGCTCGACCGCGCCGAGCGGAGCCATCTGTTCTCGCTGGCGGGGGCGGTCGACCCGGTGCCCGGCCGGGAGTGCACGGGCGTCACCCGGGAGCTGCGGCAGATCCTGGAACAGCTCTCGCCGTTCCCCGCGGCCGTCCAGAACAGCCGCTTCGACATCCTCGCCTACAACCCCACCTACGGCCGTCTGCTGTGCGACCTCGACGCGCTGCCCGAGGAGGACCGCAACTGCATGTGGCTGGCGTTCACCCACCCCGAGTGGCGGGCGGGCGTCGGCGATCTGGAGGCCACGATGCGGGTGATGGCCGCCAAGTTCCGGGCGTCGATGGCCGAGCATCTCGCCGAGCCGGCCTGGAAGGCGCTGGTCGCGCGGCTGACGGAGGCCTCGCCGGAGTTCCGGGCCATCTGGGCGCAGCACGAGATCCTCCGCCCGGTCAGCGCCGTCAAGCTCTTCCGGCACCCCCGGGTGGGCACCCTGCAGCTGACCGCCACCAGCCTGTGGACGGGCCCCAACGACGGTCCCAAGCTGCTGTCCTACACGCCCGTGGACGAGACGTCCCGGGAGCGGCTGGAGCAGCTGGCGGCGGAGCCGGCGGCGCTCGCCGCGGTGTGACCGTACGGACGAGGAGCCGCCCCGGAGAGGACCAACTTCTCTCTTCGGTAAGACGTCTGACACAGTGAAACCTCTTGCATCGATGCGGTTTGGAGAATCGGTGCGGCAGGGAGAGAGGAACGGATCTCCTTGCCCGAGGTGACCGGACCTCGCTCGGTGAGGTCTGCGGAGGGGGACTCGCGTGACGTCAACAGGACCGGCGGAGCCGTCGTGGAACACGCCGGCGGAGGCTCGGGACACGGCCGGGGGCCCGCCTCCCGCCGCCCCGCCGCCGCCGACCGCCCCGCCGCAGCCCTCGGCCGGACCGCCGCCTGCCGCCGATCCCCACCCCGACGTGGCACCGCCGACAGCGGCCCAGCCGGTCATCGGGGTCGATCTGCGGGTCAGCAAGCGGCTGCTCTGGGTCGGTGACGCCTACTACCCGCTCCAGAACGTCGCGCGGGTGTACACGCTCACCATCCACCCCCGGCGCAAGGACGCCGTGGTGCTCTTCGTGAAGCGGCTGCTGCTCCTCGGACTGGCAACGGTCCTCCTCGTCCTGCTCACCGCCACCAGTGGCGGCTTCGGGGGCAGCAGTAGCGATTCCGGCGGGGTCACCGCGCTCGTGGTGATCGCCGCGGGTGCCGCACTCGTCTACTCCCTGGTGGAGATGCTGAAGGTGCTCGGCGCGGCCCCGCACTTCGTCCTGGCCGTGGAGACGACAGGCTCCTCCACCGCAGTGGTGACCAGCCCCGACGCGGACCAACTACGGCGGCTCGCCCACCAGATCGCGCACGCCATCGAGAACCCCGAGGCGGAGTTCGTGGTCCGGGTGAACACCGTCGAGATCAGCCCCAAGCACTACTATTTCGGGGACAACGTCAACATGTACGGCGGCACCGGCAACGTGGGGATGGCGAGCTGATGAGCGGCGGGGACCAGCACTACTACCTGGGCGGCGGCGACCACGTCACCCTGCACGGCGGCTCGGGCAACGTCGGCATCGACAAGCGCGTCACCCCGGCCCCGGAGTCCCCCGCCGTGCAGGAGGCTCTCCGTGAACTCCTGTCCCTGGTGCAGGAGTTGCGTGCCCAGGTCCCACAGGCCGGCGCCGCGGCCCTCGACGACTCGCTGCCCGCTCTCCGGACCGGGGCGAACGTCCCGCCGCAGGAGCGTCACCGGGCGCTGTACGCCGTCGCGGGCATCGCCGCGACCTTCGGCGCGCTCGGCGTACCGCTCGTCGAGGCCGTCAACAAGGTGCTGGGACTCATGGGCGCGCAGTGAGCTCCCGGCCGCCCGTCCGGGGCCTGTCGTGTGGACCGGACCTCGCTCCCTGATCCGGCCGGATCAGAACGACAGGCCCTAGGACCGCGCGTCCGCCGGCCGGTACCCCAGGGCCTCGTCGCCGAACAGCTCCGCCGTGCGGTCGGCCGTCGCCCTCGCCCACCGGCCGGTGGTCAGCGCGCCGAGCAGCAGGACGGCCGCGCCGCAGCCGGTGATGATCCACCACGCCGGGCGGGCGGCCGTGAGGAAGGCGTCCGTGGTGGCGGCGGCGTGCGCCCCGCTCGCCAGTACGGCGCCGATCACCGCGACGCCGAGCGATTGGCCGACCTGTCGGCTGGTGGAGGCCACCGCGGCGGCCACCCCGGCCTGGGCGCGGGGCATCCCGGACACCGCGGTGTTGGTGATCGGCGCGTTGACCAGGCCGAACCCGATGCCGAACAGGACATAGCCGGTGAACATCAGCGGGTTCGCCGACTGTGCGCCGAACGCCGCGAAGAGCAGCCCGCTCGCCCCCATCGCCGTACCGGCAAGGAGGAGGGACAGTCGGGGGCCGCGGCTGCCGACCAGCCGTCCCGACACGGGCGCGAAGACCAGCGTCATCCCGGCCATGGGCAGCATGTACAGACCGGCGTCCAGAGCGGACAGCCCGCGGATGTTCTGCAGGTACAGCGTGTTGATGAACAGGAAGCCGGCCAGCGCGGCGAAGGCGCAGACCGCCACGACCGTGGCCCCGCTGAACGGCGCGCTGTGGAAGAACCGCAGGTCGATCAGGGGCTCCCGGCGGCGCCGCTCATAGCCGATCAGCCCGGCCAGGGAGGCCAGCGCGACCAGCACGAACGCCAGGATCTCCGGGGAGGTCCAGCCGGCGTCCGGGGCCTCGATGATCGCGTACGTCAGCGAGCCGAGCAGCCCGATCACCAGCAGCTGGCCGACCGGGTCGACGCGGCGCGGCCTGGGGGCGCGCGATTCGGGGACGTAGCGCAGGGTCAGGAAGAGCGCGAGCGCGCCGATCGGGACGTTGATCCAGAAGATCGAGCGCCAGCCGACGGTCTGCACCAGCAGCCCGCCGATCACCGGACCGGCCGCCATGCTGATGCCGACGACGCCGCCCCACACCCCGATGGCCCGGGCCCGCTCCCGTGGCTCGGTGAAGGTGTTGGTGATGATCGACATCGCGACGGGGTTGAGCATCGAGCCGCCGACCGCCTGCACCATCCGGAAGATCACCAGCCACTCCAGGCTGGGCGCCAGGCTGCACAGCAGCGAGCCGGCCGCGAAGACGACCAGGCCGACCAGGAAGATCCGGCGCCGCCCGAGCCGGTCGGCGGTGGAGCCGGCCAGCATCAGCAGCGCCGCCAGGACCAGGGTGTAGGCGTCGATCGTCCACTGCATACCGGCGACCGAGGCGTGCAGGTCATGCTGGATGGACGGCAGGGCGACATTGAGGACGGTGTTGTCGAGGCTGACGATCAGCAGGCTCATACAGCAGATCGCCAGCACCAGAAGACGCCGTCGACGGCTGAGCTCAGGCATTCTTGAACGCTACAACGATCCGCCGTCCCCGGCCCTGGCGGGGCCACTCGCGCGGTGCGGGACAATGGGAGGTCGCAGCGGCCGGTGACCCCGTACGGCCGCGGCCCGACCACCCCGCCAACGGAAGCCGAAGAAAGCCGAAGGTATCGCCGCCATGACTCTGCTTCAGATCGGCCCGCACGCGGTGCAGCCGCCCGTGGTCCTCGCGCCGATGGCCGGGATCACCAATGCCCCGTTCCGGACGCTGTGCCGGGAGTTCAGCGGCGGCAAAGGCCTGTTCGTCAGCGAGATGATCACGACGCGGGCGCTGGTCGAGCGCAACGAGAAGACCATGCAGCTGATCCACTTCGACGAGACCGAGAAACCGCGCTCGATCCAGCTGTACGGCGTCGACCCGGACACCGTCGGCAAGGCCGCCCGCATGATCGCGGAGGAGAACCTCGCCGACCACATCGACCTCAACTTCGGCTGCCCGGTCCCGAAGGTGACCCGTAAGGGCGGTGGCTCGGCGCTGCCGTACAAGCGGAACCTGCTGCGCTCGATCCTGCGGGAGGCGGTGGCGAACGCGGGCGGCCTGCCGGTGACGATGAAGATGCGCAAGGGCATCGACGACGATCACCTCACCTACCTCGACGCCGGGCGGACCGCGGCCGAGGAGGGCATCACCGCGATCGCCCTGCACGGGCGCACCGCGGCCCAGCACTACGGCGGCACCGCCGACTGGGACGCCATCGCGCGCCTCAAGGAGCACGTCCCGGAGATCCCGGTGCTCGGCAACGGCGACATCTGGTCGGCCGCGGACGCCCAGCGGATGATGCGGGAGACCGGCTGCGACGGCGTGGTCGTCGGGCGCGGCTGCCTCGGCCGGCCGTGGCTGTTCGGCGACCTGGTGGCCGCCTTCGAAGGCACCGGCACCTACGCCCAGCCGACGCTCAAGGAGGTCGCCGCCGTCATGCTGCGGCACGCCACCCTCCTCGGCGAGTGGATCGGCGACGAGAAGCGCGGCGTGATCGACTTCCGCAAGCACGTCGCCTGGTACACCAAGGGCTTCTCGATCGGCTCCGAGATGCGGCGTGGTCTCGCGGTGACCTCCTCCCTCGACGAGCTGGACGCGCTGCTGTCGGAACTCGACCTGGACCAGCCGTGGCCGGTGGGCGCGGACGGCCCGCGCGGCCGTACCTCGGGCCGCAACCGCGTCGTCCTGCCCGACGGCTGGCTCGACGACCCGTACGACTGCGCCGGCGTGGACGCGGGCGCGGAGCTGGACACCTCGGGCGGCTGAGCCGGCCCGGAACGCCGCCTGCGGCCCCCGCCCCTACGGCACCCGGGTACCTCCCTGGCGTGTCAGCGCGCGGGCACGCGCCGCCGGGCCCGCGCCGCCCTACCGTTTGCGCCCGTACGGGAGGCACCCGGCAGCCCGTACCGCCGCCCGCGGAACCCGGCGGGGACGTGCGGGACCGAGGCCGAAGGAGTCGCCGTGGTGAGCGGGCACCGTTCCCTCGCGGACACGGAGAAGGCCGTCCAGGCCAAGATCGGGGACACCCCCGTCAGCCACGAGCGGATGGCGGCGGTCGCGCACCTCTACCGGGCCGCGGCCGCCGTACGCCAGCACTTCGAGAACTCCGTACTGCGCGGCGTCGAGCTGACCTGGACCTCGTTCGTCGTGCTGTGGGTGGTGTGGACCGGCGGCGAGCGGGAGACCCGGCAGGTCGCCGAGGAGGCCGGGATCTCCAAGGGCACGCTCACCGGCGTCGCCCGCACCCTCCAGAGCCGGGGCCTGCTGGAGCGCACGGCGCACCCGGCCGACGGCCGGCTCGCGCTGCTCGCGCTCACGCCCGCGGGAGAGCGGCTGATGGCCCGGCTCTTCCCGGAGTTCAACGCCGAAGAGGTCTTCGTCACCGCGGGGCTGAGCGACGACGAGGCCTTCGACCTGGCGGAACTGCTGCACCGGATCGTGGCGCAGATCGAGACCCACGGCGAGGACCGGCGACTGGAACTGCTGGACGGCCGGGACCCCCACCCACGGCGGAGCGGGCGACGGGCCAAGAGGTAGCGGCGGGGCCGTGGCCGTGGTGCCGGCCCGCTGCCTGTCTTCCTGGCCCTCGCGGACCGGCCCGGGACCGGCGGGACCGCCGCTGCGTCGTCGGCCCGGCGCCCGGCCCGCGCTCACATGATGTTCCCGTGGCCGACGACTATGGCCTGATCCTGACGCTCCGTGTTCCGTGGCCGGTGGCGTGAAGGGATGCCTGGATCGTGGTGAAAGCGGTTCTGCCGTCCGTGCACGGGCCTGCGTGTCGGTGTGCGCGGTCCTTGATCTCAGGGCTGCCGAGGGTCCAAATGATGGGACCGGGTCACACATGAGCGCGTGATTCTCGCCACCCCTGATAGGGGGTGCGCTCAGATGAGCGGAATGGATGGGGCTCCATCTCTCCAATGGTGGCACCGGGTGCCATGCTTCATGCGTTCGAGTCCTTAACTCATTCGTCGCAGTGCGTAGCACAAGATCTAAGAATGACTGCGGAGCGCAGTGATGCATTCAGGTAATGAATGATGCTCCAAGTGCATGATCACTTTCGATCTGGTGGCGGACGACTGGTTACACGGGTATGTCGACCAAGTGGACGTACCCATACGCCTTCGATCTGGGTATGTTCCTCGCCGTCAGGGCAGCCCGTCGGCGAGGAGACAGTGCCGTGCCGGAAACACAAGATCCCCACGTAACCCAGCGTTCGTCCGCGAAGTTCGTTTATGACTTCACCGAGGGCAACAAGGACCTCAAGGACCTGCTCGGCGGCAAGGGTGCGAACCTCGCCGAGATGACCAACCTGGGGCTTCCGGTCCCTCCCGGCTTCGTGATCACTACTGAAGCCTGCAAGGTCTACCTCGACAGCGGCAGCGAGCCCGCGGCACTGCGTGCCGAGGTCTCCGAGCACCTCGATGCCCTTGAGCGGGAGATGGGCAAGAAGCTCGGCCAGGCCGATGACCCGCTACTCGTATCGGTCCGTTCCGGTGCGAAGTTCTCCATGCCCGGCATGATGGACACCGTCCTCAACATCGGGCTCTCCGACGCGTCGGTTTCCGGCCTCGCCGCGCAGGCCGGTGACGAGCGGTTCGCGTGGGACTCCTACCGCCGCCTCATCCAGATGTTCGGCAAGACCGTGCTGGGCGTCGACGGCGAGCTCTTCGAGGAGGCGCTGGAGGAGGCCAAGCAGGCCAAGGGCGTCCGCGTCGACATCGACCTCGACGCCGCCGACCTCAAGAGCCTGGTCGCGCACTTCAAGGACATCGTGGCCAAGGAGACCGGCCGCGACTTCCCGCAGGAGCCGCGCGAGCAGATGGACCTCGCCGTGCGCGCGGTCTTCGACTCGTGGAACACCGACCGCGCCAAGCTCTACCGCCGTCAGGAGCGCATCCCCGGCGATCTCGGCACCGCGGTCAACATCTGCTCCATGGTCTTCGGCAACCTCGGCCCCGACTCGGGCACCGGTGTCGCCTTCACCCGCGACCCCGCCAGCGGCCACCAGGGCGTCTACGGCGACTACCTGCAGAACGCGCAGGGCGAGGACGTCGTCGCCGGTATCCGCAACACCGTGCCGCTCGCCGACCTCGAGAACATCGACAAGGCGTCGTACGACGAGCTGATGCAGATCATGGAGACGCTCGAAACGCACTACAAGGACCTGTGCGACATCGAGTTCACCATCGAGCGCGGCAAGCTGTGGATGCTGCAGACCCGGGTCGGCAAGCGCACCGCCGGTGCCGCCTTCCGGATCGCCACCCAGCTCGTCGACCAGGGCCTGATCGACGAGGCCGAGGCCCTCCAGCGGGTCAACGGCGCGCAGCTGGCGCAGCTGATGTTCCCCCGCTTCGACCTGGGCGCGAAGTCCGAGACGATCGGCCGCGGCATCGCCGCCTCCCCGGGCGCGGCGGTCGGCAAGGCCGTCTTCGACTCGTACACCGCCGTCAAGTGGTCGCGCTCCGGCGAGAAGGTCATCCTGATCCGCCGGGAGACCAACCCCGACGACCTCAACGGCATGATCGCCGCCGAGGGCATCCTCACCTCCCGCGGCGGCAAGACCTCGCACGCCGCCGTCGTCGCCCGCGGCATGGGCAAGACCTGTGTCTGCGGCGCCGAGGAGCTGGAGGTCGACACCAAGGCCCGCCGGCTGACGACCAGCGACGGCACCGTCGTCGAAGAGGGCGACGTCGTCTCCATCGACGGCTCCACCGGCAAGGTCTACGCCGGTGAGGTGCCGGTCGTGCCGTCCCCGGTCGTGGAGTACTTCGAGGGCCGGATGCACGCAGGCGCCGAGGACGCCGACGAGCTGGTCAAGGCCGTCCACCGGATCATGGCGTACGCGGACCGGGTGCGCCGGCTGCGCGTCCGTGCCAACGCCGACAACGCCGAGGACGCCGCCCGCGCCCGCCGGTTCGGCGCGCAGGGCATCGGCCTGTGCCGCACCGAGCACATGTTCCTCGGTGAGCGCCGCGAGATGGTCGAGCGCCTCATCCTGGCCGACACCGAGAGCGACCGGGACGCCGCGCTCAGCCAGCTGCTGCCGCTGCAGAAGGCCGACTTCATCGAGCTGTTCGAGTCGATGGACGGACTGCCGGTGACCGTGCGGCTGCTGGACCCGCCGCTGCACGAGTTCCTGCCCGACATCACCGAGCTGTCGGTGCGGGTCGCGCTCGCCGAGGCCCGCAAGGACGCCAACGAGAACGACCTGCGCCTGCTCCAGGCCGTGCACAAGCTGCACGAGCAGAACCCGATGCTGGGTCTGCGCGGTGTCCGCCTCGGGCTGGTCATCCCCGGTCTGTTCGCCATGCAGGTACGGGCGATCGCCGAGGCCGCGGCCGAGCGCAAGAACGCCAAGGGCGACCCGCGCGCGGAGATCATGATTCCGCTGGTGGGCACCGTCCAGGAGCTGGAGATCGTCCGCGAGGAGGCCGAGCAGGTCATCGCCGAGGTCGAGAAGGCCCACGGCGTCAGCCTGAAGCTCACCCTCGGCACGATGATCGAGCTGCCCCGCGCGGCCCTCACGGCCGGTCAGATCGCCGAGTCGGCCGACTTCTTCTCCTTCGGTACGAACGACCTCACGCAGACGGTCTGGGGCTTCAGTCGCGACGACGTCGAGGCCAGCTTCTTCACCGCGTACCTGGAGAAGGGCATCTTCGGCGTCAGCCCGTTCGAGACCATCGACAAGGACGGCGTGGGCTCCCTGGTCCGCAACGCCGCAGCGGCCGGCCGCGCCACCCGCCCCGACCTCAAGCTCGGGGTCTGCGGTGAGCACGGCGGTGACCCGGAGTCGGTGCACTTCTTCCACGAGGCCGGACTGGACTACGTCTCCTGCTCCCCGTTCCGCATCCCGGTCGCACGGCTGGAGGCGGGCCGGGCGGCCGCCGAGTCCAAGGGCAGCGACAGCCGCTGACCCCACCGGGGCACCCCGGGCGCCAGGCGCGTCCGCGGTGCCCCGACAGCCCACCGGAGCCGGCGCGAAGGCAACCTCACCCTCAGCCGCCTGACCGCCGGCTCCGGCACCCCGACGAGGGCGGCACCTGTGCGGAGGTGCCGCCCTCGCTTCGGTTCCCGTGGCCTCCGGCTCCCGTGCCGGCCAAGCGCCGCCCCGTACCGGGGGCCGGGGCGCGGTTCACCCGGGGCCGTCACATCCAGACGTTGTGGCCGCCGCCCCGCCATTCGATCAGGTCGTGGTCGTCGAGCGAGACCACGTCGGTGTCCAGACCGGCCCGGCGCAGGAACTCCAGAAGGTCGACGCTGCTGTACGCGAGGCCGAGGATCTCGCCCTCGATCGTGATGCGCCGGCCGCCGGTGGGCGACGGCGGATGCACGATGACGGGCGGGTGCTCGGCCATGCCTCCAGCCTGCCCCCGTGTCCCCGTTGGTGCATCCGGTGGGAAGGGGCTGCGGGGCGGTGCCCTTGTGGGCGTGCGGGGCGATGCCCGTGAGGCGGGCGGGGCCATGCCCTCGCGCGCACGGCCGGTCCGACGAGAGCGGCACCTGTGCGGAGGTGCCGCCCTCGCTTTCTCCGGACTC
Organism: Streptomyces sp. NPDC048612; assembly: GCF_043199295.1. Taxonomy (NCBI): domain Bacteria; kingdom Bacillati; phylum Actinomycetota; class Actinomycetes; order Kitasatosporales; family Streptomycetaceae; genus Streptomyces; species Streptomyces sp. NPDC048612. Next base: position 270,037 of record NZ_JBICVV010000006.1, on the reverse strand, counting down.
CCCCCTCGGGAGCTGCCGCCACCCCGGTCGGCGCGGGAAGGCGGCCTTCAGCGGGGCTGCCGAGCGGCCGGTTCCTTGCCCATCACCCCCCACGGGATCGAGCAACCCGGGCCGTTCGTGCCGCCGTTGAATTGAGTACAGCATTCCTTCCGGCCCCCTGGTGGCGCGACCACTTTCAAGTCTGGCCAAAAGGGCATGGTGACCGCGCGTGTTGGCGTGCATACTCAGGCGTGCCGGGGGCCGACTGAGGAAACCAGGGGTGGGGGTTCGGTGTTACGCGTCCATTTCAGTGGACTCGATCTGGCCCGTGTGCGCATTGCGGCACGCCCGGACGCACTGTGGGAGACCGTCTTAAGCTTTCACCGGCTGCGTGACAGGCGGGACGATTCGGCGTTCGGCAAATGGCGATCGGAAACACGGGGAAGGTTGAATGGCGAAGCGCGGCTGCTGGCACCGCTGGTGCCCACCCGCGGCTATTTTCCCGATTTCCTGACGCCCGCCGAAGGGCTCCTCGGGATGACCGACGCGCTCGCCGCCCTGCGGGAGACACCGGCCGGCCGGCTGCGCGCCGAGCTGGCCCGGCTCTCCACGGCCGCCCGCCCGCTCCCGTCGTGGATACGGGCGATGGCCGACGGCGACACCCGGGCGCTCGGCCGGCTCGCCGGGATACTCCAGCGCTACTACGAGGCGGCCGTCGCCCCGTACTGGCCGCGCGTCCAGGGCCGCATAGAGGCGGACCGGGCGGCCCGCGGCCGGGCGCTGCTGGACGGCGGCGCGGACCAGCTGCTCGCCTCGCTGTCGCCGATGATGCGCTGGTGCCCGCCGGTCCTGGAGGCCGACTATCCCGTGGACCGCGATCTCCACCTCAACGGCCGGGGGCTGTTGCTGCTGCCGTCGTACTTCTGCCGCCGCACCCCCGTCACCTTCCACAACCCGGATCTGACGCCTGTCCTGGTCTATCCCGTGGAGCACCCCGCGCCCCGGCTCACGCCCCAGATCCCGCCGGAGCGCTCGTTGGGCCGGCTGGTCGGCCAGACCCGCTCCGCGATACTCCAGCGGATCGGCGTCGGCTGCACCACCAGTGAACTCGCCCGCCGTGCCGATGTCTCGCTGGCCTCCGCCAGCCAGCACGCGACGGTGCTCCGCGACGCCGGGCTGCTGCTCACCCTGCGGCAGGGCAACGCGGTGCTGCACACCCTCACCCCGCTGGGCGCGGCCCTGCTGCGCGGCGCGCGCCCGGCGGAGGAGGCGGCGTACGAGCGGCTCCGATGAGGAGCGCCGGGGACGGCGGCGGGTGTACCGGGGGCGTCGCGCCGGGTGCCCGCTGCGCTCGGCCGCCCGCCGGGGGCGCGGGGGACGGCCGGGCTCCCGGCGGCACCGGCGGTTCGGTCAGTACGGCCGGTCGCCCGCGATGGCGACCCGTTCGGCGACCCGGCGCCGCGTCCCGTAGTCGTTCACCGCGTAGTGCTGGGTGGCGCGGTTGTCCCAGAACGCGAGGTCCCCCGCCTGCCAGCGCCAGCGGACCTGGAACTCCGGGACCTGCGCCTGCTGGAACAGCAGCCGCAGCAGCCGGTCGCTCTCCGCCTGGCCGAGCCCCACGATGCGGGTGGTGAAGGACGCGTTGACGAACAGCATCCGCCGCCCCGTCTCCGGGTGCCGGCGCACCACCGGATGCTCGACCGGAGGGAACTCCTCCTGGAATGGCGCCAGTTGTGCCGGGGAGTAGAAGCGCGCGAAGCCCGGGAGATAGTCGTGCACCGCCCACGCCTCATTGATCCGCGCCCGGATTTCCGGAGGCAAATTGTCGTATGCCGCCGCCATATCGGCCCACAGGGTGTCCCCGCCCGCCGGCGGCACCTCCCGCAGCTGCAACACCGCGCCCATGGCCGGACGTTCCCGGAACGTCACATCCGTGTGCCATACATTCTCGAACGTCGCGGCCCCGCCGGCGGCCTTGTCGAACCGCACCACATCCTTCGAATCACCCCGCGCCAGCAGCGGATTGGTCTCCAGCTCGCCCCAATTCCCGGCGAATTCCCGCTGCGCCCGGGAGCTCAGCCGCTGACCTCGGAAGAACAGCACCTTCCACTCCAGCAGGGCCCGGTTCAGCTCCGTACGCAGCTCCCCGGACAGTGGCCGGGACAGGTCCAGCCCGCGGATTTCGGCCCCGATGGTGGCCGCCTGCGGCACGACCTCGAAGCGTTCGTAGGGCCGGTCGTCCCATCCGCCGGGGGTCCGGCGCAGCAACCGGGGCCCTTCGTACAGCCCGTCGGCGGGGATGCGGTGGGGGCGCAGGGCGGGGGTCCGGGGAGCCGCGGAATCGGCGAGGGTCGTCAACTGGTCCTCCTGGAACGCGAGAAGGGGGTGGGAGGGGGAGGGGGAGCCGTGGCCGGCGGGGTGGCGCGGACGGGTGTCGGGACGCCGGGGTGCGGGGATGCCGGGGCGGGCGTGGCCGTGGGGTGCGCCGGGACACCGGAGCGGGCCGGCCGTGGCCTGCCGGGCCTGCCCGCCGGGGCGTCAGTGCGCGGAGCCCTCAGGCGCGACAGGAACAGCCGGCCGGGGGAGAGCCCACCCGGCCGCGGCGGCGCAGAAAGCTCAGGCCGCGGGGCGCGCACACACCGTGGGGACCGCGGTCGCGCGGTGCCGCCTCACGGACATCCAGGTGCGTGCTCATGCCACGCACCGTACCCCCTCGGCCGGGTGTCCTCAATGCGTCAGTCGTCGATCCCGCTGCGCTCCACCCCCGCGACGATGTACCGCTGCAGCAACAGGAACACCACCACCAGAGGGGCGATCGAGACCGCCGCGGCCACGAACAGCTCGTGCAGATTGAGGTTCTGCGCGGTGGTGAACGTCGACAGCGCCACCTGCACCGTCCAGGCCTCCTGGTCCTGCCCGATCACCAGCGGCCACAGGAACGCGTTCCAGGCGCCGATGAAGACGATCGTCCCGACGGCGGCGAAGACCGGCCGGGTGTTGGGCACCACGATGCGCCAGTACGTCCGCCAGTAGCCGAGCCCGTCGACCCGTGCCGCGTCCTCCAGCTCCCGGGGGAAGCCCAGGAAGTACTGCCGGAAGACGAAGCAGGCGAACGCGCTGAACAGCGTCGGAATGACCAGCCCGCGCAGGGTGGATATCCACCCGAGCGTCGACACCAGCACGAAGCTCGGCACGAACGTCACGGCCGCCGGGACCATCAGCGTCCCCAGGATCGCGTAGAAGACCAGGTTGGCGTGCCGGTACGGGATACGGGCCAGGCCGTAGCCCGCGAGCGAGGCCAGCAGCACCGTGCCGGCCGTCGTCGACACCGCGATCAGCGTGGAGTTGAGCAGCGCCCGCCCCAGCGGCAGATTCGGGTCCTGGAAGACCTCGGTCAGGTTCGACCACCGCAGCACCCGCGGGAAGAACGTCCAGTCGGGCGCGGTGATGTCCTGCTCGGTGGCCAGCCCGTTCCGCACCAGCAAATAGAACGGCACCAGGAACAGCAGCGCCAGCGCGACCACCAGCACCCACCGCAGCGCCCGCCCGGCCCTCGTCAGTGCGTCGTCCATCCCGCTCACTCCTCCTTGCGCCCGAGGCCGAACCAGCGGGCCTGCACCACCGTCGCCACCGCGATGATCAGCGCCAGGATCACCGCGCCCGCACTGCCCAGTCCGAGGTTCTGATCCCGGCCGAGCGCCGTGTAGTAGAGGTAGACCAACGGCGGCCGGGCGTACGGCGGATAGCCGCGCGCATCGCTCAGCAGGTTGTAGAACTCGTCGAACGCCTGGAACGCGTTGATCACCAGCAGCAGCACCACCGCCACCGACGTGGCACGCAGCTGCGGGAAGGTGAGGTGCCGGAAGGTCTGCCAGCCGGGACGCGCCCCGTCCACCGCCGCCGCCTCGTACAGCTGCGGGGAGATCCGCTGCAGCCCGGCCAGGAAGAGGATCATGTAGAACCCGGCCTGCAGCCACAGCCGTACGGTCACGATGACCAGCCAGTACCAGGGCGGATCGGTCGTCGACAGCCAGGCGGTCTGGTCCGCCCCGAACCACCCCAGCACGGTGTTGGCCAGCCCGAACCGCACCCCGTTGAAGATCGACAGCTTCCAGATCACCGCCGCGACCACATACGAGCAGGCCGTCGGCAGGAAGAACACCGACCGGAAGAACGCCTGGGCGAACCGCAGCCGGTTGACCATCAGCGCCAGCGCCAGCGAGAGGACGTAGGTGGCCGGCACGATGAAGGCGGTGAACACCGCGAAGGTGCCGAGGCTGCCGAGGAATGCCTCGTTGGTCACCATCGCCGTGTAGTTGCCCAGTCCGACGAAGTCCGCGCCGGACGGGCTCACCGTGTTGTGCGCGTCGAAGAAGCTCAGGTAGACGCTCCACGCCAACGGCACATAGGTGAACAGCCCCAGCCCGACGGCGAACGGCCCGACGAAGGCCCAGAACCACAGATTCCGCCGCTGCGGCCCGAGCAGCCGGGCGCCGAGCGGGCGCCGTCGCCCGGCATCCGGCACCGCCGGGGGCCGGGACGGTGGCGGATGCTCTGCGACCGTCCCTCCGCTCCCTCCCACCGTCATGTCTTCTTGATCCGCTGAAGCTCGGAATTGACCTTGCGCACCACGGTCTTCAGCTCACTCTCCGGGTTGGCGCCGTCCTTGATGATCCGGCTCAGCGCGTCCTGGTAGGCGGTACGGTCCGCGGTCGTCCACAACAGCGGCTCGGCATAGCCGTACTCGGTCGAGAGCCGGACCGCGTCCGCCGCTGGTCCCTGGCGCAGCTGCTCGGCCTTCTTGGCCAGCGAGATCCGGGCCGGGATATGGAAGCCGTAGGACAGCGCGAAGTCCTGCTGGTAGTCGGTGCGGTCCACCCACAGCCACTTCGCGAAGGCCTTGGCCTCCGCCTTGCGTTTGCTCCGCGCACTGACCGCGGAGCCATAGGCACCCACCTGGACGGAAGGCTTCCCGCCGCTCCCGTCCTTGGGGAAGGGCAGTACCCCGAAGTCGTCCCCCAGGGCCTTCTTGATCTGCGGCATCGCCCACAGCCCCGACCACTGCATCGCGGTCAGCCCCTGCATGAACGCGGCCGGATCGGACCAGTCCGTGGGGGCGCCGAGCAGCAGCGACTTGTCGGCATACAGCTGGCGGATCTTCCCGAGCGTCCGCGCCGCCGCCGGATCGTCGAACCCGGCCTTACCGTCCTCGGTGATCAGACTCAGCCCGGCGGCGAACAACGGCGTCCCACCGAGGACCCCGACCCCGCCGTCATTCCCCAGGAACAGCCCCTTGGTCTTCTTGCCGCTGAGCTTCCTCGCCCCGTCCACCAGCTCGTCGAGCGTCTGCGGCGGCTGCACCCCGGCCTCCCGCAGCAGGCTCTTGCGGTAGTAGAGCAGCTGCATGTCCACGACCTGCGGGATGCCCCAGATCCTGTCCTGCCAGATCTTCGGCGCCAGCGCGGCCTGGTGGAAGTCGTCCTTGACCGGCTCGACGACCTCGGTCAGATCGGCCACCTGCCCGCCCTGGATCTGCTCCAGCAGCGGCCCGTTGACCTCGAAGACATCCGGCCCGGAATCGGTGAGCAGCGCCGCCGCCGTCTGCCGGTCGTAATCACCCGGCCGCCACTGCACCGAGACCTGCGCCTTCCCGTACGCGGCCGCATACCGCTTCACGGCCCGCTCGGTCCCCGGCTCCCCGTACTGGTGGTACCACTGTCTGATCTCCGGCCCCGAACCCCCGCCGCCCCGCCCGGTGTTGGAACCACACGCCGTCGCCAGCCCCGCGGCCAGCGCAACCCCACCACCGGCCGCCAACAGCCTCCGCCTGCCGAACTCCGTCATGGCCCGTCGCCCCCTGCCTCGTCACGTCCCGGTGATGGTCGATCACCGACGGTGCGACAGACCACTTTGCCGCATGCGCGTGAGGGGCGCATTGCCTGTGGATAAAGCCGGTGCCGGGGGCCGGGCCGGGGACCTGATCAGGCTGCTCGGGTAGGCCCTTCCTGAGCGGCGCCGGCTCCGCGTACCCGAGACAACCGACAGCGAACTCGCGCACCCGCAACGGGGCCGGTGCCCCATCGGGCCACACGGGCCGGTGCCGCGTCCGGGCGACTTCCAGGTTCTCTTTGGAAATGGCCATCGTGACCGAATGCATGCCATGGCCGACGGCCCAAGCCTGCCCGCGCAGCACAATACGGAGATGAACTCGGACATTGGCGACGACCGACGACAGCAACTGGGCGGCGCGACAGGTGAATCGCGTGGCGCTCCAACGGAACTGCGCGGAGCCGCGGTCGTACTACGGCCGACGACGGAAGCGGACACCCCCACACTCGACCGCATCGTCCGGGAACCGGAGGTCGCGGCATGGTGGTCGGTGCCCGACGACTACCACGACATGCTCGCCATTCTCGTCGACCACGAGGTCATCGGGGCGATCCAGTTCTCCGAGGAGACCGACCCCGAATTCCGGCACGCCACCATCGACATCTTCCTCACGGCCGGCCGCCACGGAAAAGGCCTCGGCACCGACGCCGTCCGCACCCTCGCCCATTGGCTGATCCACGAACGCGGCCATCACCGCCTGACCATCGACCCGGCCGCCGCCAACACCGCCGCCGTCCACAGCTACCGCAAGGTCGGCTTCAAACCCGTCGGAATCATGCGGGCTTACGGGCGCGACTACCGGACAGGGGGCTGGACGGACGGGCTGCTGATGGATCTGCTGGCGGACGAGCTGACCTGAAAGGGGTATTCGACGGTGACGCAGGCCACCCGGAGGGCAATGCCTCAAGGGCTGCGGCGGCGCTTGCGGTAGTGGGCGATCGCCGAATCCGGGGGGAAGTTGGGCACGAAGGTCAGTGCGCCGTCGGTTTTGGAGATGACGAGGTGGCTGCCACCGAACGAACGGGGCTCGGTGGGCGGATATGTGGCGTAGATGAGGTACCCGCTATCGAATTCCCGGACGTGTACGGCTGCGGGGGTGCCGTCGTGACAACGGGGGCGAAAATGAGCCCGGGCCGCTGTCAGCGCCTCGTCGGCGGCCTTCGGAACGGCATTCCGCGGCTCCGGTGAACCGCTGCCATTGCTGCCATTGCTGGGATCGCTCCGTGCCATGATGCCGTGCCTCCTGTGCGGGGGCCTGACGCTGCTGCCGGTGGAGGGCGACGGCTGTCTCCGCTGAGATCGCTTGTCGGGGCGCGTCGAAGCGCTGCCCGGAAAGAGCCTACGGACAGATGCGGGTCGAGAGCGTGTCCGGTCGGTAGAACTTGCGGAAAAGGGCGATCGAGTCGGGGAGTGGCCGGTGCGGGACGCGGCAGATCTCGCCGGTGTCTTTGGTGACCACGACGCAGGAACCTCCGGGGCTCCTGGGCCGATTGCGTGCTCCCGTCGGGGTGGTCTTCGGGTGGGGCGGGAGTTCGGCGTAGACGACGTAGCCGATGTCGAACTCGCTCACCCTGAGCGGGGCGGGAGTGCCGTCTGGCCAAACGGGAGAGTACTGCGTGCGGGCAATCTCAACGGCTTCCTCGGCGCTGGTCGGCACCGGCCGGTCGGGGTGTCCAGGGCCTGGGGGACTGGATGGCGTCATGTGGTTACCTCATCGTCCCGGTCAGTAGTCCTCTTCAAGGTCAACGCTCCAGGCACCCGAATCCGTGCCGGGTTCGTCGATGCTCGACAACGTGATCTCCAGGTCCTCTCTGAGCGCCTCCAACTCGACCCGGCCAGCCGCCGTCGCGAGCATGCACCGGCCCGTGAGATAGGTCCGGAGCAGGTCGATGAAGGTGCGGAGGCCGTCGGCGATCAGAATGCTGCCTTCGTCCTCCTCGGAAGGGTCTTCCGGCAGCAGGTGGACCTGGCCGCTGGCGCCGTGGACGGCAATGTCCTGTCCCCTCCACAGGCCGATCCGGAAGTAGGGCCCCGGCGGCTCCCAGGCCGAAGCGTCGTCGTCGCTCGTGCCCAGGGGCGTGAGTGCGGGCTCCACGTCCAGTGGTAGCAGGCCCATTGCCGCGCCTTCGAATGCGGGAAGCCCTACCTCCTGGAGGACATCGCGAGCCTCTGTGTTCGTCAGGCCGTCGGGGAGCGATGCAGGGGTGCGGCGTCGTACGGCCTGCGGCTCGAAGAGTCCGGCCCAGTAGGGGCCGCTGTTGCTTGGGGCCCTCTTACTGACAGCGCAGAGATATCCGGCGTCCTCGAACATGGGCTCGCCGTGTACCGGATGGAGGCCCTGGAAGGCGTCAGGCACCGTCGGCTCAACGGCGAACACCCCGCCCGATCCGGCCACCACGGAGACGTTCCCGAGGGGGAGTTGTCCGGTGAGGAAGGCCGGCTCCTCCACATATTCGAGTAGATCGGCCCAATCGGGCGTGACCGCGCTGTCCTTGTCCGGATGCCAGAGCGGCTCCTTCTGCCCGGCTGTCGGTACCTCGTTGCTCCAGGGGCCGGCGAGGTTTTCGCCCGACTCCGCATCCCAGACCCGGAACCGTTCGTCCCACAGCCCCCTGGCCGTTACGGCAGTCCGGTCCGGCCATGCACCATCCGGGAGGGCCGCCAGCTGTGTGAGCGGCCCAGGCTGTACGTACGAGGCGCTCACCCCGCCCGGCGGCCGCCAGTGTGCCCAGCGCACCCGCCAGGCTAGTGTCACGCCTGATCGCTCGATCGCGGCAGCGGTCTCCGCGTCGCCGCGGACGGTACTCATGAGGTGCAGCCACGAGGCCCATTCGCCCGGCGGGAGGGTATCGACGCCGCTCAGCCAGAGGTTGGTGGCGTCGGCGGCGGGAGAGTCCGCATCGATCTCATCCGGATCGTGGCTGTGCGCGGCGTCGATGAGGGCCACCTGATCGAGGTGGGCCACCAGCCGTCCGTCCCGCTGCACCTCGTCGAACACGCCGGCTTGGACGGCATGCATCGCCAGTCCATGGGCCGCGTACCGGCCGATGGGGTTCGTCGATGCCCAGCCCTGCGGGGCGAGCCGTCCGGCTGCCCAGTTCCTCAACCACTCGACGATCCGGCGGTTCACCGCTGTGCGCGCGTCGGCCGGGATGGCGCTGCGGAGTGCCTGGGCGACGCGCTCGTCGCGGAACGAGACCGTGCCGTCATCGGCCAGGGTGAGGAGGTGTGCCCAGCGCTCACACATGCCTGCCGTGTCGGCTTCCTGCCCCTCGTATGTACCGAGAGCTCGCGTCAGCTCCTCCCATACGGCGAGGGGCGTGCGCCGGACTTCCGCCAGGGCGAGGGCGCGTAGTGCCGTGCTCTCCGTAACGTCCACACCGGCGTCCACACCGGCGTCCACACCGGCGTCCGCACCGGCGTCCGCACCCACGTCCGCACCCCGGCCGTCCGGCAGAGGGGCGGGCGCGGCGGCCCCGGACGGCGGTGCGGCGAGCGCGATGACCAGGCGGTCGTGCGCCAACCTGTCGTCGGGCTGGGCCCTTTCGACGAGGACCTTCGTGCGCGCCCCCACGGCCACATCGGAGGCCAGGTGCCGGACGATCCGGCCGGGCTGTGGAGACCGGCGGGTGCGGCCCGCGCGCTGGACGTTGGTGAGGACGACCAGACCCTCGCGCACCGCGGACCCCGCCAAGGCGTCGGCCCATCCGGCACGCCGCTCCAAGGGCAGTTCAACACCGGCGGAAGTCAGGATGCGGTCGATGATCTCCTCGGCGGTCAGATCGGTGGCATCCACGGATACCGCCCCAGGCACCGCGGCAGCGACCTCTGTCAGCACCTGCGTGCGGCCGCAGGCCGGCGGGCCGGTCACCTCTGCCACGCGCTGAGTGCCGTGCCTCCACCAGTCGAGAAGAGCGGTCACTGCTTCGGCGGCGGACGTCGACACGAGGGTTTGGGCCTCCGTTGAATCGCTCAAATCGCTGGAATCGCTCTGGGCACGGTGTCTGCCTGTCGGTGCGTGGCCAACTCCCTGCTGGAAGTTCTCGCCGAGTTCCTCATCGCCCCATGGCGGAGCGCTGTCCTTGCTGTTGAACGTCAGCGGCCGCTCAGGAGCTGTCCGGGCGGTACGCCCTGCGATAAATCGCCACCGCCTTCTCCTCGGGGAAGTTGGGCACGCTTGACACCTCGCCGTCGATCTTGGAGATGACGATGTTGCTTCCTCCCGGAGCCGAGGGGCGGCCAGTGGAGTCCTCGTTCGCCGGCCAGCCCGCATGGATGAGGTAGCCGATGTCGAATTCATGCACGTACCGCGAGGTCGGTCCACCGGGTGAGCCGATCTCGGGAAAGTGCTTTTTGCCGATCGCCAGGGCCTCCGCCTCAGTCGTCGGCAGGGGCTCCGGCCCGAGCTGGGGACGGATCGGGGGCGGCGTGGGCGGCAAGCCGCGGGTGCTGCCCGGCTGGTTGAACTCGGTCATCGTGTGACTCTCGTTGCTGATCCGGTGGAGGGGCGTCAACCCAACTCACGCCGTGGTGAGCCGACCGGTTCACGTCCGGGCGGCAGCAGTCGGCCGGTGAACCCGTGCCGTCACTGCTCTCCTGTACCGCTCTCCAGCGTGTCCGGCCGGTAGAACTTGCGGTACAACGCGATGGCGTCCGACGGGGGCCGCAGGGAGACGCTGCTGACTTCACCGGTGTCCTTGGCGACCACGACGCAGGTGCCGCCGGGGTTCCTCGGGGGGCGGCGCTCCCCGGTCGGTGTCGTTCGCGGGTGAGGCGGGAGCTTCGGATAGACGAGGTATCCAATGTCGAACTCGAGGACCTTGAGAGGGGCCGGGGTCCCATCCGGCCAAACCGGGGAGTATTCCCTGCGAGCGATTTCCAGGGCTTCCTCCGCGCTTGTCGGCAGTGGGCGATCGGGTGTCGAAGAACTGGGCTCTGTCATGTGTTTCCTCGCTGTGTTCAAGTCGTGCCGTGCTGGGCGGGGAGGCAGCGCCAGGAAGGAGGGGAGATCTACGGCTCGATTTCCGGGTCATTGAGCAAGGTGTCCCAGATCTCTCCCGAGGCGGTCACAGGGTCGATCTCGCTGACCCACGACTGCAGCTCCGCATCCGCCTCGAGCTTGTCCACGGTGAGCGACTCGGAGAGCAGGAGGTGATATCGCCCCACCAGATGGAACATGGTGACGAACTGCCGCAGGCTGCTGCCCGCCAGGTGGTCTTCCACGGCGTCGGACGTGCACAGCACCTGGCCGGTGCCACCGTCCAGGACCACGTCGCCGCCGAGGAGTTCTCCCACCGCGAAGTAGGGACCGGAGCGCTGGTTCGACGAATCCTGCAGCTCATCCGGCGGTGGGATCTCTCGAAGTCCCTGGGTGCACAGACCGCGTGTGTTCAGGGTAAGAAGCTCCACCGTGGGCAGGCCGTGCTCGACGAGCCACTGAGCGGCTTCCGTGCCACGCAGGGTTTCGGGTATGTCCGACTCCGCCGGCCGGAACACCGAATCGTTCCCGAACACCTCGGCCAGTTGTGCGGCTGAGGGCTCCCGGAGGGCTTCGGGGAGTGGGCGTGCAGCCACTCCGCGCTCGTACGCATCCAGCAAGGGCACGCCATGCCAGGGCGGCGCTTCGTGCTCTGGTTCCCTTTCGAGGATTTCCACGGCGAAAACTCCGCGGTCTCCACCCAACACGGCGAGGTTTCCGATCCGTGCTGCGGCGCGAATGTCCCTGGGGCAGCGGGGAATGAACATACCCTGGGATTCATCAGGGGCCGGGCGCCAGCCGTGTGACGTATTGACCATGCGTCGTGCTTCCGCGGCCTGGTCGCTCGTCTCGGCCGACTCGTGTGGCCGGCCTGAGCGGAGTTCCCACGCCCACGATGTTCCGCGCAATTCGTTGGTCGCGGCAGCCATGTGCTCGGTGGCGATGAGGCGGGTGATTCCGGTCGGGCGGCGCGAGAGGCTCTCTTCGAGGAAAGCGCCGGCCGGACGCAGGTCCGACCACAACGTCCGCCATTCCAGAGTTACTTCGGAGGCCAGCACCGCGTCCGCAGCCTCCTGGTCTCCATGGGAGACGGCGAAATGGTGTAGCCAGGCAGCCCACTCGCCTTGGCGCATGGGTTCCATACCGGACAGCTCCCCATACCGCAGGCTCGCGGCCATGGTGTCCGGCGGGATGTCCCGGCCGAAGGCGGCACGATACGCCTCCATGACCGCACTTGGCTCCAGGAGGGCAAGTACCCTCCGGTCCTCCAGCACTTCCTGCAGACTGCCGGAGGCTGCGGCATGTGCAGCCAGACCGTGAGCCGCGTATCGAGCCAGTGGGTCGCCATTCGCCCAGCCGTCCGGATGTGTGTGAGCTATGAGCTGCTCACTCAGCAGCTGCCGGACCGTCAGGTGCGCTTGGCCCGTGTCCGCCTGGTAGGAGCGGCGCAGTGCGTGAGCAATCCCTTCGTGGGTGAAAGCCACACCTGGACCGGTAATCGCGTCATTCGGCACCCACTTCAGCAGACCGGGATATCGATCAGGGAATCTCTGAAGGTCTGCGGGCGCGGTGATCAGGCCCATGCTGTCGCACAGGACGCTCCATGCGGCGACGGGTACCACGGGGTACTCCGCCAGGGCGAGGGCGTGGATCTCGGGAGCCAGTTCTTCAGGGTCGCTGAAGAACTGGCTCCCGGTTCCCAGGCGGATGAGAGGGGGCGGCGCATCGGCCTGCGCCGACTCCGGTTCGGCGGTCTCCAGCGCCAGCCGGAGGCGAGACCGCTTCGCCCTGCCCATCCGGAAAGCCGCGCGCTTGATACGCCCTGGCTCATCCGTGGTACGCAGCGTGCCTGCCCATTGCACGTTGGCCAGCAGCACGGTGTGATCGCCGCGGATGCGCTTCACGAGCGCGTCAAGGTCCTCTTTGGCGACTGAATGCGGACGCTGAACCCCGCACACATCCAACACCTGAAGGATCACTTCATCGGCGCGGAGCCCGACACAATCGATAAGTGCCGCTTCGGACATTTGTTGACGGACCAGTTCCAGTGTGCGGCTCTTCCCGACAGCAGGAGGGCCGGCCACGGAGAAGACGCCACCGGCACGGCCCGATGCCGTCAAGCCATTCAGAAGTCGAGTGGCGGAGGCGTGGAGTTCCGCATCGTGTGCATCGGTCATGGGCGTACCCTACTAGACGAGGAATTTGCGTGTCATTGGAACCGGGGTCAGTGCATCTCCCTGTCAGTCGTCCGTTCCTGTGCCGTTCTTTCGCTGAGCGTCGCGCAATGAAAGCCAGATTTCGCCGACTTCGTTGAGGTGACCCTGGAATTCGGCGTCAACCATTGCCTTGATTTGAGCCTTGGTCCGGGTCTGGATTCCGTTCGGATCCGGATCTGCCACCCACTGGCCACTTCGATAGGTCGTGGCGTAGTGCACGGTGGTCCCGTCGGAGTGCTGTACCAGGTAAGGGGAGCACTCGGCGTGGCCCGCGCCCTTCACCGTTCCGCAGGGTTCTCGCTCCGTGAACATGGCGCGTATCTGTATGTGCTGACTCGTGTCGGTGCCCCGTGCCTCATTCAGCCGCTTCACGTAGCCGACCAGGTGAGGTTCGGAGTGCGCGGTACTGACGCCCTTTTCGCCAGGCGGAATGGAGCTGTCGACGATGTAATTCGTCTTCTCGGATTGCGGATCGTACACCTCAATCACCGCATAATTGCGACCGCTGAAGTCCGGTCGAGTGTTGCTGGCACCGTCGCCTTCGGACGCGCTCTTGAGGTCCGATGCCGGTCGACCGGCATCCACGAGTTCCGCGAGAAGATGCTTGCGCACATTTCCTGCGAAGTCCTTTGCCTCCAAGAAGTTTGCCTTGCGGTGCTGCTTCACGCCGCGAGAGTCTTCTTCTTCCGCGGATTTCGCATCGTTGGTCTGACGCCGCGCATCACGCCGAAGCGGAGCCGGGCGTTGAGGATTATCTTCCCACTTGTACGGCCGTTCGACGGGGTACGGGGAGACGCCGACGGCATGGCTCTCATGAAAGGAGAGGCTCAGACGGGCGATGATCGATACCACCGCTCCGCGCTGCCCGGCGTCCATGTCCGCAAAGCCGTCGAGCCTTTGTCCGAGTTCCTCCGACGTCAGGGTGAAGCGCGGAGGCTTCTTCGAGGCACCTTCGGCGGCTCCGTCCTCCGGGGTGGAGTCGCCCTCCTCCGACGGCGACTCGGCCTCATCAGGGGTCAGGTGCTGGATGAGCGCTTCGATACTTCCGTCATCGACCCAGTCGCGCACGCTGTCGTAGACAGCCTGCATATCCGTTTCGTAGACGTCGAGATTGTCCCGCAGCAGTTGCTGCCCCTCATCGGGCAGCACCCGGACATTCTCCGGTAGGTGATTGATCGGTTGCCCGTCCGGCATGCCGGGCTCTCGGTACTTGCTCTTGGGCTGGACCTGTCCGTCCTGCTCGGGTGAGCCCTCGTCGGTGCCGGCAGGATTCTCCGACGGACGGCGCCCCGTCTGTGCCGAAGAAGAGCTGTGCCGGTTGTGCTGTTCACTGGTGCCGGCAGAGGGGGCAAGCTGGAGAGGCTTGCGGTTGCTGTCCAGGGGTACGGCGAAGACGCCGTGTTCGCCGCTGTGCAGGGGCTTGTCGCTGCGGCGGCCCGTCTGGGCGTCGATGTAGGTGATTTTGCCGTTGTGGTTGACCACATTCCAGGCGTGAGCACGGCCGTCGGAGTGCTGGGTCACGATGACGGCCTGGGAGCCGTGCCCGGACTGGCGAAGAGCGTTCTCGATGCCCTGGAAGGCCTGGCGGCCGTTGCCGAAGTCCGTGAAGCGCGCTCCGAGGGAGTTCTCCATGCGGTCGCGGCCGCCGGTTTCACCGCGGTCGGACGCGACACCATCAGCAGTGAAGTCAGGTGTACGAGCCCCGGCCGCGGAAGGTGCGCCTGCATAGGTGTCAGCGGTGGACAGGGCCACGTCGACACAGTTGTTGCTGCGCCCCGGGGAATCGGCACCGGGCTGGTTGATGAAGTCCGTCCAGTTCCCTTGGTTCGGGTCCGGATGGCGCTGGACGGTGCCTTCCGGGGTACGGGGGATTCGGTTTTCGAGATCCCTCTGGTGCTCCGGGTCGGGATCGACGATTCCGCCTGGCTCCGTCCGGGGACGCGAGTCCGAGGCCGGATGCGAGGGCTCGGGTTGGCTGTCGGGTGCCGGGGCCGGCACATCGTGTGAGGGGTCGGCATCGTGATGGTCCGACGGGTCCGACGGGAGATCCTGCTCTCGGTGGCCCCCAGGAGCCGGGTAGGAAGCGTCGTCGTCCCTCTCGGCGCCCGGCTCCGAAGCTTCCGATTCCGAGTCGCTCGGAGGATAGAGCGGCTGTGCCTCCGCATCCAGGGGGAGGTGCCAGACCTCGCCCACGTCCGCGGTGTTGATCGGCCGGTTCATTACCTCGCGCGACTGGGTGTCCACCCAGACGACAGAGCCGTGGTAATTGACCGCGTTGAAGAGATGGGACGAGAACGGGTCTCCATCGCTGTCGACATACCCGACCCAGACGATGGCTGCGGCTCCGTGTCCGGCGTTCCGCAGATCCTCCGCGACCCGCGAGTACGCCAGGGCATCGTCGCCCGCGTGTTGAAATTCCGCGCCGAGCCAGCGCTGGATGTTGTCCTCGCCGTCTCTCTCGCCGAAGTCGCCGTCCTGCATGCGAGGTGCGGATACCTGTGGGTTGCCGTACCAGGTCTCCAGGTACGAGCGGCTGCAATCGGCGCAGTTGTCGTCGCGGCCCGGTACGGACTGGCCGCCGTCGTTCTGGAGATCTGCCCAGTCGCCGTAGGGGTCGGGGAACCGCTGGAAGTAGCCGTCCTCGTCGCGTGGTACGGCATCCTCGAGTGCTTGCTGGTCGTGGGGGTCGGGCAGGACGAGTCCGCCCTCGCCCTCCAGGAGCTCGTGGCGGATGCCCTCGAAGCTTGGTTGGTGGTAATCCCCGGTGTCGGCGGGCGGCTGCCCGGAGGGCGGGGTATCGGTGTCGTTCTGCTCCTCCGAATCGGGGGAAGAAGCATCGGCTTCGTGGTCCTGAGGCGTGCCCTCCGGCCGAGAGGAGTGGTCGGCGTCATCGTCGTCACTGTGGTCGACGGACGCGCCGGGCTCTGCCGGTTCTTGGACGTCGGAGTCCGGTGTTTGGGTAGTCCGGTGTGGCTCCGTGTCAGGTCGTGGGGCGGTGTCACCCGCGTCCGGCCGAGCGCTGTCGTTGGGCCGCGCGGAGTCCGGTGTGGCTGGTGACCCGCTGACGCCCTCCGGAGCTGCCGGGTGTGGTGGGTTCTGCGGGGACGGCTGCAGGTACGGGTTGTTGTTCGGGGGCTGCTGGTGCGGTGGCTGGGTGTACGGGCTGGGCTGCTGCTGGGCGTATTGGCTCTGCTGGTGCTGTTGTGCCTGAGCCTGTGCCTGTTGCTGGGCGTGCGCCTGTGCTTGAGCGTGCTGTTGGGGCTGGGATTGCTGGTGGTTCTGAGGCTGGGATTGAGCCGTGGCGGGGTCGAACGGCTGGCGGTTGGCGTCCAGGACCAGGTGCCAGACACCCTTGGCCTGGGTGTTGATGGGCTGGTCGCTGACCATGCCGGTCTGGCTGTCGACCCAGACGACTGTGCCGTTGTGGTTGACCGCGTTGAAGACGTGCGCACCGCCGGAACTGCCGTCGGGCCGGTCGGGCCAGGTGACCAGAACCGCTGCGGCTGCGCCGGGCCCGGCCGCGCGGAGGTCATCGGCTATTCGGCTGTAGCCGTCCTGGGAGTTCGGCCCGGAATTACGGAATGTGGCGCCCGTGTACTGCTCGATGTTCCGGGTGCCGTCGCGTTCCCCGGATGCGCGGTCGATGCCGCCCTTGCCGTCCGGGTCATACGTGCGCACCGCGGACACCTGCGGGTTTCCGTACCAGGACTCCATGAAGGAGCGGGTGCAGTCGGCGCAGTTGTTGGAGCGCCCGAGCACGGTGGGACCACCGTCGTTCTGGAGCTGGGCCCAGGGCTGGAACGGGTCGTTGAACGCTCGCGGAGTGCCGTCCGGGTTCCGCGGGAAGCTTGCTTCCAGCGCCTGCTGGTCGTATGGGAACGGCGAATACAGGCCGTTCGGCTGGACGTTGAGACCGATCCGTACGTCGGTGTGGCTCTGCAGGTTCGGGGGCTGTGCCACCGGTGCCTGCTGTTCCGGGGTGGGCTGCTGCTGGCTGGGGTTCTGGTGCTGCGACTCGGGCTGCTGGTCAGGAGTCTGCTGTTGGTGCGGTGCAGGGTGTTGTTGCTGTTGGTTGTTTTGCGGCTGGTGCTGCTGAGGGGATTGCTGCTGCGTCGCCTGCTGCTGGGTGGGCGTGTTGCTATGGAGCGTGGGCTGAGCTTGATGCTGTGGTTGTTGCTGCTGTGTTGTCTGCTGCTGTTGGTTCTGGTGCGGCGCGCTGGGAGCCTGGGCCTGTTGGGAGGCTTCGGCCTGAGCCCGATCCGAACGGGTGGGGGTGGGCTGCTGGGTGTGGTCGTGGACGGTCTGGGAGCCGTCGGGGCGGCGGTTGTCGCCGGGGGGTGTGGTGGGGTTGTCGCGGCGGGGGCCGTCCAGGCGTGGATTGTAGGGCCGTGACGTTTCTTCGCGGCGGGGTCCGTCGAGGCGCGGGTTGTAGGCGGGGCGGTCCGAGGTGGGCTGCTGGGTGTGGTCCTGGATGGCCTGGGAGCCGTCGGGGCGGCGGTTGGGGCGGGGGGAAGTGTTGCCGCCTCCGGTGCTGTTGCTGGGCGGGGTGGTGCTGCGGGGTGGGGCGGTGGTGGGGCCGGGCTGGGGTGGGATGGGGCCCGTCATCATCGGGCCGTTGGCCTGGGGGGTGTGGGGCTGTGTGGCCTGTTGGGGCGGGGTGGGCGTGGTGGGGGTGCCGGTGTCGGCGGTGTGTTGGGTGGGTGGGGGCATCGTGGCGGTGCCCGCGGACTGGGTGGTGACGGTGGTGTCGTCGGTGTCGTCCACCGTGGGCATGGGGTCGCCGGGGGCGGGGTCGCGCTGCTGGATGGGCTGGCCGGACGAGGGGGAGTGCTGTACGGGGGCGCCTTGGGGCGGGGGGCCGGCGTGCGGCATCGAGGGGCGGCCGCCACTGCCGGTGGTCGAGTTGTCCCCGCTGTCCGTGCTGCTGTTGTTGTTGCTGTAGCCGTCGGGGGAGGCGGTGGAACTGTCGCCGGTGGAGGGCGGGTTGCCGGCCACGGGGTCCGGGGTCGGTGACGGGGCCGGAGTCGGCTGGGCGGCGTCGGGGGAAGGACCGCTCGCGTGGGGTGCGTCCGGGCGGGCGGCGTCCGGGGTGGTGTCCGCGGCCGGGGCGGGGCGCGCGCCGTCGGGGGAGTTGTCCGGAGCGGGCTGGGTGGTGACGTGGTCCGGGGCTGGGGCGGGGTTCGGGCGTACGGCGTCCGGGGTGGTGTCCTGTGCGGGCTGGGTGCTGATGTTGTCCGCGTCCGGGCGGGCCCCGTCAGGGGTGTTGTCGGGGGCCGGCTGGGTGCTGATCGAGTCGGGGGCGGGGCGGGAGGTGTCCGCGTCGGGGGTGGGGGTGCCGTCCGGGGTGGGGCCGGAGTCGGGGGTGGGGGAAGTCCCGTACGGGTTGTCGTTGCCGCCTGCGTAGCCCTCGTCGAAGGGGGAGCGCTGGTCCTGCGGCGGGAGAGGCTGCGCTTCCGGGCGGCTGGAGGAGCCGTCGGAGGAGGCGCCCGGGCCCGGGTCGTTACCCGCGCCCGCGTCCGAGCCGGAGTCGGCGTGCGTACCGGAGCCGTTGCCGCCGTCCGTACCCGTACCCGCGCTCACACTGTCGGAGGCGCGGGGGGAGTGGCTGGTGGAGCCGCCGGTGTCCGAGCCGCCGCGGTCGCCGCTGCCGGAGGAGTCACCGGCCGTGCTGCCGGAACCGCCACCGTCGGACCCAGCGCTCGAACCCGACGCCGAGTTGCTGCCGGAGTCGCCGCCAACGGACCCGCTGCCGCCGGAGCCACCGTCGGACCCACTGCCGGACCCGCTGTCCGACCCACCGCTCCCGGAGCTGCTGCGCGACCCGCCGCCATCGGACCCGCTGCTCCCCGAGCCGCTGTCCGAGCCGCCGCTCCCCGACCGGCTGCGCGAACTGCTGGAGCCGGAGCCGCCGTCGCTGCCGCTGTCGGAGGAGTCGCCGCCGTCCTCGCTGCCGTGGCCCGCCGCGCTGTCCAGGCCGCCGCGGGCGCGACGGCCGGCGCGGCTGCCGGCGCCGTCGCGGAGGCTCTCGCCCAGGGTCTCGCCGGTGTTCTTGAGGGCGTCGGTGGCGGCCTTTTCGCCTTCCTTGGCGGTGCGGCCGAGGTCGTAGCCCTTCTGGGCGCCGAAGTTCTGATTGACGGTCTGGGCGATCAGGTCGGAGGCCATGGCCTGGAGCGCGGAGATCACCGGCTCCTTGGCTGCCTCCATGATCGCCTGAAGCAGCTGCTGGGCGACCTCCTTGAGGATTCTGCGGACCACCTCACGGGTCGCCAATGTCGCCGCTGCGCCGCCGATTTCGGACAGGCCGAGCGTGAACGGCGCCGCCACCTGCGCCGCGATGATCTCAGCGGCCAGGATCGCCAGCTGGACGATCACCGCGACCTTCATGCCGATGACCAGCACGGCCGCGGCCTCGAAGGTGGCGGCGATGACCTCGGCGGCCTGCGCGGCGTCGTTGAGATACCCCGAATTTCCCGCGAATTTCTCCCAGGCCTTGTTGAAGCCCTCGATGGCATCACCGGAGTTCTCACCGAGCACATTGCTCGCGTAGGTGTTGCCGCGCGACTGGTGTTCCGCGACTTCCGCCGCGAAGTCCCGCCAGGCCTGCGCGCACTCCATCATCTTGTCTTCGTCGGCATGCGGCCAGTTGAAGCCGAGCATGTCCAGAACCCATTCAAGGGCATCCGGCGGATTCAGCGACAAGGTGGAACTCCCCCGTGAAAAAAGTGCATTCAAGTGCGTAGCGGACGCGCCCCACGCGCGCCCGCTACGTCAGGAATCCGGGACCGGCCGACGCCGGTTGCCCGGAGGGCCCGCAAAGCCATACGGGACACCGCGGACACGCCCTAGTGCTTGACCTGCGTGATCGAGGTGCGGACCGTGCCGTCGACCGTCGGGTCCTGCCACGCCCGGTCGTTCTTGACCTGGTGCTTCATCAGGGAGTCGGTGAAGTCCTCGTTCTCCGCGTGGTTCTTGGACATCGACGTCAGCGCCCGGCCGATCTCCTTGAGCTTCGCGACGAGATGCCCCATCGACTCGTTCATGCCGTCCCGCACACCCTCATAGACGACGCCGAAGTTCTCGCCGAGTTCGTCATCGCCCCACGGCGGAGCGCCGTCCTTGCTGTTGAACGTCAGCAGACCACTCAGGAACTGCTCGCCCTGCGACTTCTCCGGCGGCGGCTTCTCGTTGCCATCGCTGGGGGGACCGGCATTCAGCTCGTGCAGGCGGTCCATCATCCGCGCGACGGAGGAGGCGAAGTCGTCGCTGAGCTTGACGAAATTCGTCCCCTCGGCCTTGAGGCTTTCCACGTCTGTCTGGAAACCGCCGGCGCCTGCCATAACGTCCCCCGCGTTCGCAATGGTTACTCCGTAAGATTCTGGCCAAAGCTTAACGGGCGTGGTTGACCCTTCGCCAGGCCCCCTGTAGTCGCCAACCGCGCCGAGATCAGCTCCGGTTCAAGCTGCCTGCCTCGTGACGGACCGCCACCGCGGGCCTCAAGCAGGGAAGGGCCACTTCACGTTCCGCGGCGCCAGTGAGGACCAGCGACCAGCGCCCCACCGCCGAGGGGTCAGGGGGTTTTCCGGGCGCGCAGGCGGTGGTAGAGCTCCACGGCCGGTTCCGGGGGGAAGTTGGGCAGGAAGGTCACCTCGCCGTCGGACTTGGCGATGACGACGTTGCTGCCGCCGGGCTCCGTGGGTGGGGCGGTGGGGTCCTCGGGCGGCGGCCAGCCGGCGTGGATCAGGTAGCCGATGTCGAATTCGTGGACGAACAGTTCGGCGGGGCCGCCCGGTGAGCCGACCTCGGAGAAGTGCCGTCGGCCGATCTCCAGTGCCTCGTCCGCGTTCGCCGGGACCGGCTGCGGGCCGGTCTGCGGGGGGAGCGGGGGCGGCGTGGGGGGCAGGCCCGGGGTGCCGGCCGACGGGTCTGAATCGGTCATGTTCTGACTCCCTGGTACTGGACACGCGGACGAGGGCCAACCTAACTCACGCTGTCATGGCCCGATCGGTTCGCCTTCGGGGCCGGGCGACTCACCCGAACAGCACATAAGACAGCCAGAATTCCAGCAGTTCGGCGTCGCCGGTGATCTCGTACGGGCCGTTGTCGGCGGGGGCGCGGCCGTAGATGAGGAGTAGGAGGTCCGTCAGGGGGGCGTGGACAGAGACGGTGGCGGGTTTTTGGGTGCGGTGCCAGGTGAGGGTGTTGCCGGTGAGGTCGACGAGCCAGTCGGCGGCGGCTTCCGGTGGGGTGTCCGTGGCGTGGAAGTGGAGGGTGCGGCCGGGGCCGAGGAGGGCGCGCCGGTCGGGGTGGTAGTCGAACATCTCGGGCAGGGAGCCCAGTTCCATCCACTCGTCGAGGCAGTCGAGGGCGACCCGCTGGTCGAGGGTGAAGTCCGTGCCGAGGGTCAGTGTGACGTCGGCGCGGTGCATGACCGTCTCGTGGGCCATGCGGCGGGCGAAGAAGCGGGGGGAGCCGGAGGGGAGCGGGGTCCAGATCCGGGCGTCGGGGCCTGTGGTGCGGAGCGTGTCCGCGAGGAGGCGGGCGCCCTCGGTGAGCCAGGCGGCGAGTGCGGCCGGGGTCTCGGTGGTCTCGCGGGGGAGGTCCCGGAGGGCGGTGTCGGGCGGGGGCTCGGTCGCCCGGGTCCGGACGACCTCAGCGACCCAGCGGTGGGCCTCGCCCAGATGCCGGAGCAGTTGGGCGAGGTTCCATTCGGGGCAGGACGGCACGGCGGCCGTCAGCGAGGTGTCCTCGTCGAGGGCGGCGGTCAGCAGGTCGGCCTGGTCGACGATTTCGGCGCAGTGGGCGTCGTAATCCATGGGGGCGTACATGGCGTCACGGTAGAGGGCGTGGCGGACAAAGCGCCGTTATCGCGCGGAAACGGGCGCCGTCAGGCGGAAGCGCAGGCGGCAGATCGCGGCGTCGGTGTCCCGGCGTACCGCGTGGGCGACGACCGCGCCGCGCTGGTTCTGGAGCAGGCGCTGCCAGAGGTGCGCGGGCTCGGCCTCCGGGATCAGCACGGTGATGCGGCTGCCGGGCCGACGGGTTGCCAGCTTGTTGACATAAGCGGCGACGGGGCGGCCGAGGGAGCGGGTGGGCGAGGGCAGTTCGAGGAGGTCCACGCCGGGGTCCCAGAGTTCCCAGTCGCGGCGGAGGGCCTCGGTGGCCGGGCGGTCCTCGGGGGTGTCGTGGGTGACGGTGACCGCGACCACCTCGTCGCCGAGGGACACCGCCGCGTTCAGGGCCTCGCAGGTGAGCCGGGAGAGGTGCGACACGGGGACGACGACCAGCGAGCGGGCGCGGCGCGGGGGTTCGGGGAGACGGCCCAGGCCGAGGCGGGCGCCGATCCGGGCGTAGGCGCGGTGCACCGCCTCGAAGGCCAGGACCAGGAGGGGCAGGGCGACGACGATCAGCCAGGCGCCCTCGGTGAATTTGGTGGCGGTGACGACGACCGCCGAGACGCCGGTGAGCAGGGCGCCGGCACCGTTCAGCAGGGCCTTGGCGCGCCAGCGGGGGGAGCGTTCGCGCCGCCAGTGCCGGACCATCCCGGTCTGGCAGACGGTGAAGCCGGCGAAGACTCCGATGGCGAACAGCGGGACGAGGGTGTTGGTGTCGCCGCCGGAGAAGAGGAGCAGCGCGGCGGCGACGGCGGCGAGCGCCAGTACGCCGTGCCGGTGCACCTGGCGGTCCGCCTTCAGGCCGAAGACGTGCGGGAGGTGGTTGTCCCGGGCCAGCAGGCCCATCAGGACGGGCAGGCCGCCGAAGGAGGTGTTCGCGGCGAGGGCCAGCAGCACCATGGTGGCGAACTGGACGACGTAGAACGCGGCGTTGTGGCCGAGGGAGGCGTCCGCGAGCTGGGCGAGGACGGTGACGCCTGCGACCGGCTGGAGGTGGAAGCGGCCGATGAGGACGGACAGCCCGATCAGCATCACGCCGAGCAGCACCCCGAGCGCGACCTCGGTGCGCTGGGCGCGCCGGGCCGCCGGGGCCCGGAAGGACGGCACCGCGTTGGCGACCGCCTCGACACCCGTCAGCGCCGAGCAGCCGGCCGCGAACGCCTTGAGCAGCAGCAGGGCGCCGACCGCGGTGGCGTTGTCGGCGAGGACGGAGGCGTGTCCGGCGGCGCTGGTGGTGGCGGCCGGGGCGGAGCGGAGGAGCCCGGCGGCGATCACCGTCAGGATGGCGCCGACGAAGACGGCGGTGGGAACGAGGAAGGCTTTCGCCGTGTCGACGATGCCGCGCAGGTTGAGGGCGGTGAGGAGGACGAGGACGGCCAGGCAGATCGCCGTCCGGTCGTCGTAGAGGGCGGGGAAGGCCGAGGTCAGGGCCGCGACGCCGGCCGTCACGGAGACGGCGACGTTCAGGACGTAGTCGAGGACGAGGGAGGCGGCGGCGAACAGGGCGGTGCGGCGGCCGAGATGGGTCCTGGCCACCGCGTAGGAGCCGCCGCCGTTGGGGAAGGCCGCGATCACCTGACGGTAGGAGGCGACCAGGACGGCCAGCAGGGCGGCGATGGCGAGGGTGACGGGGAGCGTGAAGCCGAGTCCGTAGCCGCCCGCCGCGGCCAGGACCAGCACGATCGACTCGGGGCCGTACGCCACCGACGCCATGGCATCGAGGGAGAGGGCGGCCAGCCCCTGGAGGGCGGTGAGCCGGTGCCGGGCGTCGGGGTCGGCGGCCACGGGGCCGCCGTCGCCGAGCGTGGAGCTGGAGCTGGAGCTGGAGCCGGGGCCGGGGCCGGAGCAGGAGGCCGGGCCGGTGCCGCCCGGCCGGGTGGTGGCGGTGCTGACGGTATCCGGCGGTTCCTCCGGCCGGCCGTCGGGCTGGGACACCTGCGGCATCGTGCGTCGTACCTCCGTGCGTGCCGTGTGGGACCAGGCCAGCGTGCGGGGCGCGCGGGCCGCCGCCGCGGGCCTTGGCGGCCCCTTGGCGGACGGCGGCCCGTTCTTCACGGGGCCTTGACGCGGGGGAGGACGGTGAGTTGGGAGGGGGCGGGGCGCCGTGAGGGTCTCCCGGAAGGGTGGTGCCTGCCCGGCCTGCCCGGCGCACGGCCGTGGCCCGCCGCCGGCCCAGCTCAGCTGAGGGGTGCCCCGAGTGCCGCCCGCAGGTCACGGAAGCGGACCAGCCGGACCCCGCAGAAGTCCTCGGGGTCGTCCTCCAGGTTGAAGCAGGCGGCGATGATCCAGACCACCAGGAAGAGGTAGCCGCCCAGCCAGCGGCGGAACAGCCGGGGGGCCCGCGGCCGGCCGGCGTCCGTCTCCAGGACGACACGGGTACGGGTCGCGAACTTGCCCAGGCTCGCGCCCGCGATTCGGGTCAGCACCACATGATTGAGGAACGAGAGGCCGAAGCCCGCGCCCGCCACCGCGTAGAAGGTCTGCAGGCCCGGCAGGTCGGCGGCGGAGCGGAGCGCGACGTACGCGGCGGTCAGGGCCAGCAGCCCGTCGAGGAGGATCGCCCCGAACCGGCGCATGGGGCCCGCCTCTTCGGGGACGCGTACGGGCGCGGTGCGTGGAGCGTACGGGTCGTGGGGAGCAGGCTGCTGGGCATACGGGTGCTGCGGCCCCTGAGAGGGATGCGGGGCTCCCTGATAGGGGTGCTGCGGCTCCTGGTACGGGTGCTGCTGTCCCTGATACGGCTGCTGGTACCCCTGATACGGGGGCTGCTGACCCTGCTGCGGACCCTGATAGGGATGCTGCTGACCCTGGTACGGGTGCTGCGGCGCCTGCGGCTGTTGTGGTGCCTGCGGCTGCTGCTGGGCATACGGGTGCGGCTGATGCGGGTGGGGAGGTGGCGGCCCCTGCTGCGAGGGCTGCTGTGGAGGGAAAGGTCGCTCGTACACGGGTACGGATCTTTCCATGCCCCGTAGGGGGTCAGAACGCCGCGGCGGGCCGGGAGAAGTCGTAGCGGACACCGGTGAGTTGCTCCGAGGCTGCCCACAGGCGCTCGCCGTTGGCGTCCTTCTTGGTCCACGGTGCGCGGAAGGACTGGGCGGGGGCGCCGCGCAGCCCGCTGCGCGGGCCGATGAAGGAGTCCGGCCGCATGTGCGGGGCGGTGGCCGCGCAGAGGGTGCCCAGGGCGCCGCCGTCCGGGGACTGCGCGACGAGGCGGTTGGCGAGTTCGATGGCCCGCTCGGCGGAGCCGCGGCCCTCCATCCGGGCGCCCGCGGTCTGGAGGTTGGTGGAGGCGTAGCCGGGGTGCGAGGCGGCCGGCACGACCTGCGAACCGGCCGCGGCCAGCCGCCGGGCCAGCTCGTGGACGAAGAGGAGGTTGGCGCTCTTGGAGCGGGCGTAGGCGATCCAGCGGCGGTAGGAGTGCTCGCTGTTGAGGTCGCTGTAGTCGAGGTCGGCGAGGGCGTGCAGCATGCTGGAGACGGTGACGACCCGGGCGCCGGGCGTGGCGAGGAGCTTGGGCAGCAGCAGCCCGGTCAGCGCGAAGTGACCGAGGTGGTTGGTGCCGAACTGCATCTCGAAGCCGTCGGCGGTGGTGCGGTGCGGCAGGGCCATCACCCCCGCGTTGTTGATGAGCAGGTCGAGGCGGTCGCCGTCGAAGTCGTCGAGGGCGGCGGCGAAGTCGCGTACGGAGGACAGGTCGGCCAGGTCGAGCGGCCGGAACTCGGCCTCGGCGGTGGGCACTTCGGCGCGCAGCCGGTCCAGGGCGGCGATCCCGCGCGCCTCGCTACGGCAGGCCAGCAGTACACGGGCGCCCTGGCGGGCCAGTTCGCGTGCGGTGACGTAGCCGATGCCGCTGTTCGCGCCCGTGACGACCGCCGAGCGGCCCGTCTGGTCGGGGATATGGCTGGTGTTCCACCTGGTCACGCCTGCGCTCCTCCGTAGGGGGCAACCAGGTTACGCCGCGCGCTGGGACGGATGGGGTCGGAGGGGCTGAGGTGACAGCGTGACAGCCACGGCGCGCCCGGACCTCGTCCGCGACGTCCGCCGCTACCCTCACGTCCGCGACGCCCTCTCTCACGGAGGGACGCTCCCACCGAGGGGCCACCGAGGGAAGCCCCCGCCGACACGCCCCCACCACAGAACCCCCGTCGCGACAGCCCCGCCCAGGCTCACTCCCCTTCGGCAAGGCGCTTGATGGCCGAGAGGCGGGTGTCCCAGGCGGCGGCCACCCGGTCCATCCATCGGGCGGTGACCCCCAGCCGCTCCGGGACGACCCGGTAGCGGGCTTCCCTGCCCTCCCGGTGGCCGGCGACCAGACCGGCCCGGTCCAGGACGCCCAGGTGTTTGACGATGGCCTGGCGGCTGACGGGGAGTTCCGCCGCCAGGACCGTGGCGGTCGCCTCGCCGTGGGCGGCGAGCGCGTCGAGTATCCGGCGCCGGGTCGGGTCCGCCAGGGCGGCGAACACCTCCGCCACGGCGTCCCCGCCCGCGCCGGGACCCGCGCCCGCCTGGCGCTCCGCTCCCGCCCCGGCCCCGGCGTCCGGCCCTGCTCCGGCCCCGGCCTCCGGCCCTGCTCCGGCCTCCGGCCCCGGCGCTGCCTCCTTCGTCATGCCGCGAGCTGCTCCGTGTACCGCCGGATGTTCTCCACCTGGCCGGACCAGCCCGCCGAGTGGCTCTCGTAACCGGCCGTCCTCCGCCGCTCCTCGGGGATGGCGAGCGCGGCGAATCCGGTCTCCACGACGCGCAGCCGGGTGCCGTCGCCCTCCGGGGTGAGCGTGAACTCGACGACGGTGGAGTTGCCCTCGGTCGCCACCTCGCCCGGGAAGGCGCTGGCCCAGCGGTACGAGAAGCGGTGCGGCGGGTCCACGGTCACGACGGTGGTCGGGAACTGGCCGTACTCGCCGTGGTCGAGCCGCATGATGCCGCCCGGCCGCAGGTCGACCGGTGCTGGCTCGCCCTGCCCGAACCACGAGCCGACATGCTCCGGCTCGGTGAGCACGGCCCAGACCCGCTCGACGGGCGCGGCGATGCTGATCTCCCGCTCGATACGGTCCTGGCCGCCGCCCGCGTCGCTGTCCGTGCCCCCGTCGGTGCCGCTGCCGGTGTTCTGGTTGCCGTCGGTGCTCATGACGTGCGCCTCCTGCCGTTCTCGGGTCGGCTGCTCAAGCCTTACGTGCTACCCAATGGTTGCACGTAGGCGGAGGAGGTGCAACCGAAAGGTTGCGCGTCAGCCCGGCGGTCGCGAGCGACGATCACCCGGCCACCCCGCCCCACACGCCCCGCCTGCCCTACACGCCCCGCGTGCCCCGTACGCCCGGCACGCTCCGTACGCGATACGTCGGTACCGACACCGACGGATCGTCCAGGCAGCTCCCCGACGCCAGGTCGAATCGCTGCTTGAGCAGGGGCGATGCCACGAACGGGCGGCCGTCGGCCGAGCCGGTCAGGCCGCGGGAGAGGACCTGGGCGCCGGTGAACGGATCGCGGTTGGCGATCGCGTAGGTCTGCCCGGCGCGGTCGGCGAAGAGCGCGGCCTGGGTGCCGTCCGGGAGGAGCGCGGCCACACCGCGCCCCGGGGTGAGGTCGGCCGGTGCGCAGACCGCGACCCATCCCTCGGGGCAACGGATCTCGACCGTGGCGGCCGTAGTGGCGGAGCCCTCCACGGCGCCGTCCACAGGGCCCTCCACGGAGCCCCCGGCGACGGCCGCGAGGTCCTCCTCGGTGCGGGCGAGCGCGACGGCGGCGGTGGCAGTGGCGATGGCGGTGGTCATCAGACGGAGGTCCCTTCCAGGGTGCGAACGGGCAGGGTCGGGCCGGCCAGCAGCGTCAGGTCCGGCTTGACCTGGTCGCGTTCCGGTACGAAGCGGACGGACGGGTCGGGCGCGTCGGGCGCGTTGACGAAGGAGACGAAGCGGGCCAGCCGCTCCGGGTCGGCGAGGGTCTCGGCCCACTCGTCGCGGTAGTGGGTGACATGGGCGGCCATCAGGGCCTCCAGCTCGTCGCACAGCCCCAGGGAGTCATGGACGACGACGTCCCGGACGTGGTCGAGGCCGCCCTCGATCCGCTCCAGCCAGGCGGAGGTGCGCTCCAGCCGGTCGGCGGTGCGGATGTAGAACATCAGGAAGCGGTCGATCAGGCGGATCAGCTCGGCGTCGCTCAGGTCCTGGGCGAGCAGGTCGGCGTGGCGCGGATCGGCGCCGCCGTTTCCGCCCACGTACAGGTTCCAGCCGTTGGAGGTGGCGATGACGCCGAAGTCCTTGCCGCGGGCCTCCGCGCACTCCCGCGCGCACCCGGACACTGCGGACTTCAGTTTGTGCGGGGAGCGCAGCCCCCGGTAGCGCAGCTCCAGATCGATGGCCATACGGACCGAGTCCTGTACGCCGTAGCGGCACCAGGTCTGCCCCACGCACGACTTCACGGTGCGCAGCGCCTTGCCGTAGGCGTGCCCCGACTCGAAGCCCGCGTCCACCAGCCGGGCCCACACCTGCGGGAGTTGGTCCACCCGGGCGCCGAAGAGGTCGATCCGCTGGCCGCCGGTGATCTTGGTGTAGAGGCCGAAGTCCCGGGCCACCTCGCCGATCACGATCAGCTTGTCCGGGGTGATCTCCCCGCCGGGGATGCGCGGCACGATCGAGTACGAGCCGTTGCGCTGGAGGTTGGCGAGGAAGTGGTCGTTGGTGTCCTGGAGGGCGGCCTGTTCGCCGTCGAGGACATATCCGTCGGCGCCGACGCTGGGCGCGAGGGAGGCGATGATCGAGCCGACGGTGGGCTTGCAGATCTCGCAGCCGTCGCCGTTCCTGGCCTCCGGGCGGCCGTGCGAGTCCAGCAGCGCGGCGAAGGACGTCAGCCGCAGGGTGCGGACGATCTCGTAGAGCTCGGCGCGGGTGTGCGGGAAGCAGCCGCACAGCCCGGTGTCGAGGGTGGCGCCGGACGCGGCCAGCTCGTCGTTCAGCACGGCGGTCAGCGACTTCACACAACTGCCGCAGCCGGTACCGGCCTTGGTGCACTTCTTCACCTCGGGCAGCGTCCCGCAGGAGTGCTCGGTGACCGCCGCCCGGACCGTCCCCTTGGTCACGTTGTGGCAGTTGCACAGCACCGCGCTGTCCGGCAGCGCGGACGGGCCGAGCGCGGCGCCCCCACCCCCGGCCCCGGCGGGCAGCACCAGCTGCTCGGGCGGCACCGGCGGCACGCTGCCGGTCAGCGGCCGCAGCATGCCGTACGCCTCGGCGTCGCCGACCAGCACCCCGCCCAGCAGCTCACCCGCGGCGCCGATCACCAGCTTCTTGTAGACGCCGCTGCGGGCGTCCGCGTAGAGCACGTCGAGACAGCCGTCGGTGGCGCCGTGCGCGTCGCCGAAGGAGGCGACGTCCACCCCGAGCAGCTTGAGCTTGGTGGACAGGTCGGCGCCGGTGAAGCTCTCGGGCGCGCCGGTGCCGGCGCCGAGGGTGTCGGCGAGGGTGGCGGCGGCCGCGCGGGCCATGTCGTAGCCCGGCGCGACCAGTCCGTAGACGCGGCCGTCGGCGGCCAGCGCGCACTCGCCGATCGCGTACACGGCGGGGTCGGCGGTGCGGCACCGTTCGTCGACGACGATGCCGCCGCGGTCGCCGACCGGCAGCCCGCAGTCCCGGGCGAGCTGGTCGCGGGGCCGGACACCGGCCGAGAAGACCACCAGGTCGGTCTCGACGGTGGAGTCGTCCGACAGGCTCATGGCGGTCACCGCACCGGCCCCGTCCGCGACGATCTCCTTGCCGCCGACGCCGGTGTGCACCTCCAGGCCCTTCTCCTCGACGGTACGGCGCAGCGCTCGGCCGCCGCCCTCGTCGACCTGGAGGGCCATCAGCCGCGGCGCGAACTCCACGATGTGGGTGCGCAGCCCCAGCCCCTTCAGCGCCCCGGCCGCCTCCAGGCCGAGCAGTCCGCCGCCGACGACGACGCCGGTGCGGGCGTTCTTCGCGTACTCCTCGATGGCGAACAGGTCGTCGAGGGTGCGGTAGACGAAACAGCCCGCGCTGTCCTTGCCGGGCACCGGCGGCACGAACGGGTAGGAGCCGGTGGCCAGCACCAGGGCGTCGTAGCGGACGGTCAGGCCACTACGGGCGGTGACCGTGCGGGCCTCGCGGTCGACGGCGGTGGCGGGGTCGCCGAGGTGCAGTTCGATGCCGTGCCGGGCCATGAAGTCCGGGTCGACGAGACTCAGGTCGTCCGGGGTGCGGCCGGCGAAGTACGACGTCAGCTGGACGCGGTCGTAGGCCGGACGGGGCTCCTCGCACAGCACGACCACCCGCGCCCGCCCGGTGACACCACGGTCGGCCAGCTCCTCCAGGAAGCGCTGGCCGACCATGCCGTGGCCGACGAGGACGAGCGTGGGGGCGGTGCCAGGCGCGGCGGCTGGCGTGGCTTCCGGGTGCGGCGGCGTCGAGGTCATGTCCAGCAGCCTGCGGCCCGGCTGTTACCCGCCCGCATCTGCTCTGTTTCCCGGGCGGAACGCTGCCCTCAGTGGCGCGCGGACGGCCGTGTGAGGGCGGGGAACCCGTAAGGGGCGGGCCGCTCGGGCCCGCCCCTGGTCCTCAGGGTCAGCCCTGAGGCTGCGCCGGGCACAGCCGCCGCGGCTGCTGGTCGGTGCGCAGCTTCGCATCGACGCAGCCGCCCGGCAGACCGTCGTGGGCCCGGCTGCCGAAGTTGGCGGTGACGGTCAGCGCACCACCGCCGAAGACCGTGCGCTGCACGCTGCGGTCACCGGTCAGCCACCGGAACGAGGTCAGCTGTTCGGTCCCGGCCGCCCGGTGCAGCGGCGAGAAGTACTTCTGCAGCCTGGCCAGCTCGGGCCCGTTCTTCTCCAGCGTCGGGCCGTCGAGAACGTAGTTGAGCGGGGTGTTGTAGAGCATCGCCAGCAGCGCCCGGCCGGTCTTCTGGTCCGGCAGCTTGTCGTAGGACAGCTCCCACCGCTCGGCGTTGACCAGCGAGCCGTGCAGCGCGGTCTCGTACAGGGGCACCCGGTACTTGGGGTCGTACATGGCCGTGGCCAGCTCGGCGGGCAGCTTCACCGGCTTGAAGAAGATGCCCGGGGCCTTCTCCGGGTAGTAGCCGCCCCAGTTCTCGCGGTCCTTCTCCAGCTTCCACAGGCCGTCGGCGGCCGGGGTGCCCGAGCCGTGGTCGTAGGCCACCACCTTGTTGGCCCAGGCCTGCGCGGACTCCGAGCCGAGGACGAGGTCCTTGGACAGCCGCCGCATCCGCGCGAGCCGCATCGCACGGTCACCAGCCTTGGTCATCTCGTGGCCCTTGCCGTGGTCGCGGAACAGCTCACCCGTCGCGTCCACGTCGAGGAAGTAGCTGTCCGCCCCGTTGGCGACCATCGAGCGGGTGCGGTCGGCGAGGTAGTGCTTGCGCGGTTCGGCCCTCTCGAAGGCGCGGGAGCTGAGGTAGCAGCCGCGGTCCCCGAACCCGCCCTCCGGGGTGCCGTCCGCCTTCCGTATACAGAAGTCGGGGTAGACCCGGCCGGGCCAGACCGAGGTGGGGCTGTCGGCGGTCTTCGGGTCCTGCCCGTTGGCGAAGGTGTCGTACGGGCCGACGAGGTAGCCCGCCTTCTTGGCGGCCCGCACCGCCGCGGCGTTCATGGGGTCCGGACCGGCGTCGTACCCGAGCCACATCCGGTCCACGCCCAGCCGCTTCAGCTTGCCGACCCCGGAGGCGGTCCGGGCGTCGCCCCACACATAGGCGTGGAAGGCCCCGAGCAGCTTGCCGTTGGCCGGGTTCTGCCGGATCTTCCGGCTCAGGCTGCCGAGCTGCCCGTGCTGGGCCAGGTAGGAGCGGTAGTCGGTGGCGGGGGCGACCGGGTTGCCGTCGGTCAGGGCGAAGGAGACCTCGTAGTCACGGGTCCCCTCGCCGGCGTCGAAGGCGTGCGCGGCGGTGGTGCGCAGCCGCCCGCCGGTGGAGGCGAAGCGCAGCGAGGTCCCGATGTCGGTGGGCGTCAGATAGCTGACACCGGCCCCGCCGCCGGACCCGCCCTTGCCGCCGCCCATGGAGTAGCCCCACAGCGGAAGCGAGAGCCCCTCGCCCACGTCGACGGAGCTGCCGTCCAGTCCGCCCTTCTCCTCCCCGCCGTTCCAGAACGCGTCCCGCACCGGCACGTCCAGGCCCTCCCCGCGCGGCAGTTGCAGCGCGGACGCGCCCCGGTCGGTACCGGTCACCGGCCAGCTGACCTCCCCGTCACGGTCCGCCCGCAGCTTGATCCGCAGCCGCCCGCGCTCTGAACCGGCCGTCACCTTCAGCCCCTTGGCGGGGTACGTCCAGCTGGCCCCGTCGCCCGTCTGCGTCACCGGCCCCGGCTTCCCGAGCCCGCCGCCGCCCGCCGGACCGGACAGCACCAGCTCCCGCCCGCTCGCGGTACGCGCGCTCACCGCCAGCGAGGCGGTGTCGACCACGGCCGTACCACCGGCCACCGGCAGTTCGAGCCGGCTGCCCTCCAGCGTGCCGGCGGAGGCACTGTCACATCCGGCCACCCCGAGGGTGGTCGCGGTGAGCGCCAGCGAGGCGGCGAGGACGCGGGTGGCCGTGGTCCGGCTACGGCCGGTGTCCCGGGGGGACTTGGAAACGTCGGATGTCATGAGGACTGGATAGTCCCGAGTCTTAAGAGGCTTCTAAGAAGTCGCCTCATACGGCGGTCGGCGGCCGGATCTGAGGAGCCCCGCGCCGGGCCGCAGACGCCGTATACGCAGCAAGCTCCCGGGACTTGATCCCGGGAGCCTGCTGTGGGAGGACGAACGTGCGGGCTCATGGCCTTGTCAGCGACGCCGTCCGTGATGAAGCCGGTCTGCGCTTGTTACGCCAGGTCGCAGGCCTTGATCGCGTAGCTCTCCTTGACGTGGAGGTCCAGCAGCTCGCGCCAGCATGCGTCGTCGCCCACCGGGCCCCCGGGGGATGCCGCGACGGCACACGCCCTCTTCACTCCCGGGCCGATCGTGTAGCCCCTGCCCTTCAGGTAGGCGGTGCAGTCCGACGCGGACGCCGAGGCCGGCGTGGCGAGGGCCACCGGCACAGCCGCCGCGATCAGGGTCAGGGACGCGGCAGCAGCGGTACGACGCAGCGCTCCGCCCCGGCGGTTCGTACGGTCCTTGTCACGCATGGAACTTCCCCTCTTTTTCTGCATGGAGCTTCTCCCAGTGCCTCTTCCTGGCGCGGTTTCCCCACCGAGTGCGCGCCGGTCATGCGCGCACTCGACGACGTTGGCCGAGGGCACCGGGAAACGAGAGCAGCCACCGGTACGCGCCGCATCGGTGATACGGAGGTCCCGCGCATGGCGGTTCAGGGCTCTCGTGCCTCGCTGTCCTGCCCACGTGCGCCAGTCGAACAGATGATCACGCTA
This sequence comes from Streptomyces sp. NPDC048612, assembly GCF_043199295.1. NCBI lineage: Bacteria > Bacillati > Actinomycetota > Actinomycetes > Kitasatosporales > Streptomycetaceae > Streptomyces > Streptomyces sp. NPDC048612. The sequence goes on along the minus strand of NZ_JBICVV010000006.1, from coordinate 236,725 downwards.
CCAGCGGGTCTTCCACGCCGCCCGTACTTTTTCGAGACCTCGCCCGGGGCTGCTGCGGCCCCTGCCGGACCTCCAACTCCCCCCTAGTAACGGAGCGAGGGGAACCAGTCGCCGCGGCCCCCGGGCGTGAGGTCGAGCAGGTGCCACACCGGGGTGAGCAGGTCGATTCCGCGCTGGTCGATGTCCTCGGCCATGCGGGGGTGCACCGAGTAGACGTGGCGCACCGCCCCGGTGTCGTCGCGGGTGAACACCGACACCGTCGAGTCCTGGCCGCCGTCGGCGTCCTCGCTGCCCAGGTCGTACTTGAAGGCGCTCGCCCCGGCGCTGAGCAGTCGCAGGTTCGTCCACTTCCGGTCGCGGGCGTAGGCGCGCAGCACCGGCAGTTCGGCTGCGGCGACGACGGCGAAGTCGACGTTCTGCGTGAGGTGGCCGACGACCCCGTTGAAGCCGTCGATCCACATCGTGCACATGGGGCAGGCCTGCTTCTGCTGCTTGCCGAACATGAAGTGGTAGACGATCAGGTCGCGTCCCGGCGCGCTGAACAGCTCGCTGAGCCGCACGGCCCTCGCCGGTTCGTCCCCGGCCTCCAGATCCGCTGGCCCCTCCTCGAAGACGTAGTCGTCGACGACGGGCCCCAGCGGCAGCCGCCGCCGCAGCTCGGCGACCTGCTCGCGCCGGCGCATCAGCTCGATCTCGGCCTGCCGCAGCTCCTCGCGTGCCTCGGCGTACTCGGCAGGCTCCCCGGCAAGACGGGTCTGACGCATCGCATCTCCTGGAGGACTCCCGGCGCGCGGCCGCTCTCACCGGCCGCCATCCGCTGTGTCGCCATGGTCTGCGCGCGGACCGCACCTCGCCAGGTGGGGCGCCCCGGACGGGGGACTCGCCGGTGCCGAACGTGTGCCGAGGGTGTTCCGCTGCCGAGGGTGATCCGGTGTTGAACGTGTCCGTCTGCCCGCCCCGGCCGGGCGGAGCGCGCCCGCACGTTGCCCCCACGCCGCCGCCGCGAACGGCCTCGGCCAAAGGCTGACGCAAAACCACTACTTTGCCATTCATTGACTTGGTCTTGACCGTCCATTGTCGATAGCGTCCAGCCCAGATCGGGCGATCCCGGTCAGGGCCGACCCGGCGTCCGAGGCTTCCCGTGCCGCAGCCGTATCCGTGCTCAGGCCGCAGAGGTGGCCGGGCCGGCCCAGCACGTCATCTGCCCCCCCCGGCTCCCCGTGAGCCGTTGGATGTCACCGGAGGATGCATGACCTCTCGTATGGCTGCCGCCATCGCCACCTGCGCGCTCAGTCTCGGCGCCCTCGCCTCGGGTGCGGGCACCGCCGTCGCGGCCCCGTCGGCCCCCGCGGGCGACGCGTCCTCGCTCCGGCCGGCGGTCGACGCGCGCGCCGCGGCCGTGGACCGCTGCAGCTACCAGGTGGTCCGCTCCCACGACTCCCGCTACGCCTACTCGGTGAGCGGGGTCTTCGGCGACGGCGCGCGCGAGCTGACGCCCCAGAAGGAGGACTACGTGAGGTTCTCCGGCGACTGGCGCAAGGTCGTCCAGGTCGACGCGTGCGCGGCCGGCCGCGGCCAGGCCCCCACCGCCCTCCGCGTCACGGGGAAGCTGGAGCGCCCGGAGAACTACGACCCGTCCGTACCGCGCACGATCCACAGCAGCGACCTCAAGCCCGCCGCCTCTTCGGTGATCCCGAAGGCGCCGCAGGTGACGTCCGTCGACCGCCTCGACGCGGCCACCGTCCGCGTCACGTGGAAGCCCGCGCAGGGCAACCCGGACCAGGTCGTCCTGATGGAGCGCAAGCCCTTCTACTCCAGCGAGATCGGCATATGGCACCCCTACACGTTCCAGTGGGACGTCCGGGCCGGTGCCACCTCGATGGACCGCAAGCTGGAGCGCGACGCCGACATTCCGTCCGACGCCCGCGCCCACTCCTACTGGACGCGCGTGATCAAGGGTGGGTTCGTCAGCGACCTGCGCGCCGAGAAGCCGGTCACGGTCGAGCCGTAACCCCCGCCCGCCGCGCCGCTGCCGGGCGGCAGCCGGCCGTCAGGAAGGGGAGCCGGCCTCCCGCAGCTCCTCCAGCCGAACGAGGCTGTCGCGAGCCGACTCCCTTTCTCCGGCGGTGAGTTGGACGGCGTCGGCCTGGGTGAGCGCGGTCGCCCAGGCGTCGCTGTCGCCGAGCCGTCCGGCGACATCCGCACGCAGCACCAGGAGGCCGAGGAGCTGCACGGGCGTGGGCCGCTCGGTGAGGCGCAAGGCCCGGTCGATGACCTTGGCCGCCGCAGACGGGTCCTGCTTGGAGTCCGCCAGGAGCGACGCGTGATGCAGGGCGCGCGCGAAGGTCTCCTCGGGCGCGGGCCGGTGGTGCGGGTCCGCGCTCGTCGGCTGACCGATACGGAGGCAGTTGCCGCCCGGATCGGTCAGGAGGAACTGCCGCACCCCGTACGACATGTCCTTCAGCGGCCCGATCTGCGGCAGCCCACGGGTCGGAACCCTCCCGTACGCCGCCTTGAGCCCGGCCCGGAAGGCGCCGTGCAGCCCGTCGACGTCGTCGGTCAGGACGTAGCAGGTACTCAACGAGTCGGCCGGCTCGTACTTCTTCACCCCGAAGAACTGCAGCTCGATGCCGCCGCGCTGCACAACGGCGTACGGGTTGGGGCTCTTCTGCCGGTAGGTCACCTCGAACCCGAGGGCGGTGTAGAAGTCGAGAACCGGCTGGATCGTCGGACACGGCAGGATCGGAATGGTCTTCTCACCCATGCCCGGGACTCTAATCAAAGTTGAGTAGAGCGGGCGAGCGGTTTTCCCGGTGGCCTGCTCCCGGGTGGCCCGTCAGGCGGTGAACTGCCCGCGCTTGACCGCCGAGACGAACGAGGACCAGTCGCGCGCGGGGAATATGAGCGCGGGTCCGTCCGGGGCCTTGCTGTCACGCACGGGGACGAGCCCGTGGGGTTCGGTGAGGCCACGGGAGAATTCAAGGCACTGGCCGCCGTCGCCGTCACTGTGGGACGACTTGGCCCAGGTGAGGTCGCGGGAGAACTCGACGCAGTCCCCGCCGCTGGCGTCGCTGTACGAGGACTTGACCCAGGCGAAGTCGCGCGTGAACTCGACGCATTCGCCGCCGTTGGCATCGCTGTAGGACGACCTGATCCATTCGGCGGCGGTGAGATCCAAGTCGGCACTCATGCGCGGTACTCCTTCAACAGGGTCTTGATCAGGGCCACTGATCGGTCCGGGGACAACGCGTGTGCCCTGAGCAGATCGTAGTCATCCAGGGCCGCGTCGACCGTTTGTGCGGAGTCGTGCATCCTGCCTCCTACCCGGGTCTCTGTGTAGAGCACCGTGCGGGAGTCTGTGAAGCGAAGCACAATGAACGGCTTCGTGGATGCGGCCGGAGCGCCCGCAGAAAAGGGCATGACCTGCAACTTGACGTGCGGCAGCGCGGCAACGGTCAGCAGGAACTCCAGCTGGCCGGCCATGACCTGCGAGCCACCCACGACCGTTCGCAGGCAAGCTTCGTCAAGGATCGTCCATAGGAACGGTGGGGCGTCCCTCTCGAACATCGCACGCCGTCGCAGGCGCGCTGCGACCTTGCCATCGATGACCTCCGATTTCTCCCTGGAGAAGTACGAGTGGAAGACGGCCCGCGCGTAGTCCTCGGTCTGGAGGAGGCCCAACACGACGCTCGCCGAATAGGCCAGTATCCGCGACGCCTTCCGCTCCAGGTTCAGATACGGCACGAACCAGCTCGGGTGGTCGCCTTCCTCGATCCTCCGCAGCAACCCCGCGAACAACTCCCCCGTCCCGAAGGTGAGATCGCAGCCCTTGGCGAACTTCTCGCTGGGGCGGGGCAGGAGTGTGCCGGATTCGACCTTGCTGACGTAGCCCTCGGAGTAGCCGGTGGCCTTGCCCAGCTGCTTCTGGGTGAGTTTGCGGGCCAGTCGTACCTGTTTGATGTCGCGCCCGAAGCGTTGCAGCGGATTCAAGTGCTCGGGCGGGGTCGTTTCGTCCAACGCCATGACCTCTCGGCATGTGGATGCGTGCCGGTACAGCGGCAGCTCGCAGACTTGCGGACGGCCGCTTCAAGCACTCCGATCCTATTGCCCGACGCGTTACCCAGGTGACCAATTGACTACATCCAGTTACCAAGGACAGCAAGGGAGTTAGCGCGATGACCGAGTCCACCCCACGGCTCCTGCCCTGGTCGAGCCCCGACGGGAAGCCCTGTTACCTCGCAGGCGACGGGACCGGTTATGTGTCCCGCACCGCCGACACCGTCGAGGCGAAGCAGCTCGGTTCCGCCGCCGAGCTGATCGGGGAGGCGCGGGCGGTACTGGCGGGACGGTGCTGGACGCCGGGGGAAATCCACCTCCTGGCAGAGGACTTGACCGCCGCGCTGGCCGACGTGCACCGCGTCGCGGAGAGCCGGGGCGCCCGTCTGGCCGAGCTGTTGGGGTGAGAAGGCCGGAACCGGAGCGGCACTGCCGCACCCGTGGTTCTTAACCCCCGTTCAGCCGATCCTCAAGGCTGCCTTAAGGATCTGCGGAGAGGGCCTGACCTGCTGTTTGCGGTGTCCGGACGGCCGTATTTTCAACGCCGTGACGATCCAGGCCGACCTCAGCGACGGGTACGCACCGGGCGGCGCGCCCAGTCCTGGCGCCCCGCCTCCGGACCCCGCCGAACCGCCCTCCACCCATCCGCTGTACTCGCGGCTCACCCCCCGCTACGTGCCGCCCCGGCCGCACTACGCGCCCCGCAGGGCGCCCGTGCCCGCGCCTCCGCTGCGCGTCTCGCCGATGGCGTTGCTGCGGGTGCTGGGCCTCGGCGCTGTGGTGGTCGTCGGCCTGTGGCTGGCACAGGCCGAGCCCTCGGTGCGGCTCGACGCGCTGTTCGCCACCCTGGCCCACCTCACCGGACTGCTCGCGGGTTACGGAATCCTGGTGATGCTGCTGCTGATGGCGCGGGTCCCGGCCATCGAACACGGCGTCGGCGCCGACCGGCTGGCCCGCTGGCACGCCCTCGGCGGCCGCCATGTCCTCACCCTGTGCTTCGCCCACACCCTCTTCGCGTTGTGCGGCTATGCCGTCCACACCGGCACCGACGTCTTCGACGCCGCCGTCGACCTGATGGGCTACCCGGGCCTGGCCGCGGCCGCCGTCGGCACCGCGCTGTTCGCCGCCGTCGGCGTCACCTCGGCCCGTACGGCCCGCCGCCGGGTACGCCATGAGACCTGGCGCGCCGTCCACCTGCTGACCTACGCGGGCGCCGCCCTCGCCTTCGCCCACCAGCTCGCCGGACCGGATCTGGCCGGCGGCGCGTTCGCCGCCTGGCTGTGGACGCTGCTGCACACCACCGTCGGCACCCTGCTGGTCTGGTACCGCCTGGTCGTCCCCGCGCGCCAGGCGCTGCGGCACAGCCTGCGGGTGACCGAGGTGCGGGTCGAGGGGCCGGACGTGGTCTCGGTCGTCATGCAGGGCCTGGGGCTGGACGCGCTGCGGGCCGAGCCGGGGCAGTTCTTCCGCTGGCGGTTCCTGTCCCGGCGGCTGTGGCGGACCGCCCTGCCCTTCTCGCTCTCCGCGCCCGTGCGCGACGACACCCTCCGGATCACCGTGAAGGCGTGCGGCGACCACACCCGCCGGATTCGCCGGCTGCGGCCGGGCGTACGGGTGCTGGCCACCGGGCCGTTCGGCGCCATGACCGCACACCGGCGGACCCGGCGCAAGGTGCTGCTGCTCGCCGGCGGCGTCGGGATCACGCCGATGCGTGCGCTCTTCGAGACCCTGCCGGGTGAGCCGGGGGACCTCACGCTCCTCTACCGGGCGGGCAACGCCGCCCAGTTGGTGCTGCGGGAGGAGCTGGAGGGGATCGCCGCGGCCCGTGGCGCGGCGCTGCACTACCTCCTCGGCCCGTCCGACGGCTCCTTCGATCCGCTGGCGCCGCAGGCACTGCGCAACCTCGTCCCGGACCTGGCGCAGCACGACGTCTATCTGTGCGGCCCGCCCGGCATGTCCACGGCCGCGGTCGCCGCCCTGGAACGGGCCGGGGTGCCGGCCGACCGCATCCACTCCGAGCAGTTCACCTTCTGAGGCCCCTCGCCGGCCCCACGGCCGACCGGCCCCAATCACCGCACCCCATCGCCCAGATCACCCCACCGCCCCCACTTCCCCCCACCCTCACCGCCTCACCGCCCGACCCGCAAGGAAGTCACCCCATGGCCCGACACCGCAAACCGCACACCGTCCCGGCCGTCACCGTGTGGGCCCGCCGCCAGCTCGCCGCCTGCCTGGTGGGGGCGAGCGCGCTCACCGCCACCCTGGTGTCCCGGACGATCACCCCGACCGCCCCGGTCTCCCCCGACCGGACACCGGCCGGATACAACGTCCCCGAGCAGCCGAGCGGCTCCGTGACGCTGGTCGGCACGGCATCGAAGCCGCTCGGCACGGCACCGGCGCAGGCCGGGACGGCAGCGTCACCGGGCGGCGCCACGTCGGCACCGGCCGGGACGGCATCGATACCGGTCGGCATGACGCGCTGAGGACCACGGGCCGGGCCCAGGTCTCAACGGGCCCAGGTCCCAACAGGTCCGCTTCTCGACGGGCCCAGGTCCCAACCGCTCACCCTCCCAACGGGCTCTACGCCAACCCGTCCAGCTGCGCCAAGTCCCCCTCCGTGAGGGCGATCCGGCCCGCCGCCAGGTTCTCGTCGAGGTGGGCGGGCGAACCCGTACCGGGGGTGGGGAGCAGGACGGGGGAGTGGTGCAGGAGCCAGGCGAGGGCGATCTGGCCGGTGGTCGCGCCGTGCCGGGCGGCGACCGCGGTGAGTGCGGCGCCCGCGTCGCCCGCCAGGGCACCGTTCCCCAGCGGGAACCACGGCAGGAACGCGATGCCCTCCCTCTCGCACAGCGCCAGCACGTCCTCGGCCGCGCGGTCCAGCAGGTTGTAGCGGTTCTGCACGGACGCGACGGGGGCGATCTCCCGGGCCCGGGTCAGCTCGTCCGCGTCGACGGAGTCCAGGCCGATGTGCCGGATCTTGCCCTCCTGCTGGAGTTCCAGCAGCGCGCCCAGCTGATCGGCCATCGGCACGTCCGGGTCGAGCCGGTGCAGCTGGTACAGGCCGAGGGTGTCGGTACGCAGACGGCGCAGGCTCGCCTCGCACATGGCACGCAGCTGCTCCGGGCGCCCCGCGAGGTGCCAGATATCCGGCCCGGTGCGGACCACGCCCCCCTTCGTCGCGATCACCAGCCCGTCCGGATAGGGGTACAGGGCGCGCGCCACCAACTCCTCGGCCACGTCCGGCCCGTAGTTGTCAGCGGTGTCGATCAGCGTGACCCCGCCCTCGACGGCGCGCCGCAGCAGGGCGGTGGAACGTTCCGGATCGTCGTGCCGGACACCCCAGTAGCCGGCCCCGACGAGCCCACCGGTCCCGAACCCGAGCCGCCGGACCGGGAGTTCGCCACCGATCGCCACATCGGCCCAAATGGTTTCCGTATCCATGCGTCCGGAGTTTAAGACCTGCGCTTCCCCCGCCCGCGGGGAACGGCCCCTTCGCGTACGCCCGTTCGGACTGTCTCCGGCGACGCTATTCGGCTTCCGGCAACAGTGGGGTGTCCGGTCCGGCGAGCACCAGTTGGGTGAGGGCGGGGGTGGTGGGTGACCGCACGGTGATCCGGTAGAGGCCGGGTTCGGGTACGGAGACACGGGCGGTGAGGGTCTCGTCGTCGGTGGCGTGGAGTCTCGCGTCGCGCTGGTGCGCGGTGTCGACGCCGGTGACGGTGCAGTCGATGCCGGCCGGGTCATCGGTGCCGGTGAGATGGAGGTCCCACTCGGTGCGGGCGGTGACGTAGTCGGGCAGTTCCAGCCCGAGGCCGCCGTCCGCCTGGTCGGGGCCGAAGGTCTCCTCGTGGACGAGGAAATCGGTGACGATCTGGAGGGCTGCTTCGCCCTGGGCAAGGGCTCCGTGCTGCAGGGCGATGGGCATGGCGCCGGGCGCCAGGACCGCGGACTGCCGGTGGACGGTGCCATCGCCGTCCCCCTCGAAGCGCAGGGGGACGCCGTGGACGTCGCGGCGGAGTTCCCCGTCGGCGTGGTGGGCGAAGCGGTGGTGGGAGGCGGTCACCCGTCCGTTGTCCAGGGTCAGGGACTGGAGGGTGGGCTGGCGGATTCCGGCGACCGCGCGGTGACGGGGCAGGGGGTGAGGGCTCTGCCGGTCGTGGAAGGCCTGGGACGCGGCGGCGAGGTCCTTGTCGCCGCCGAGGTCCGCGACATCGGTGGGGGTCAGGCGGCGGACGTCCAGGCCTTCGTCGAGGCAGGGGAAGCGGGGGAGAAGGTCGTGGACGCCGGGCATGGCGGCGGCCAGGGCGCGCAGTCGGCTGTGGGGCAGGGGAATGGGCGAGCCCTGGCCGGTATTGAGGATCTGGGCGGCGAGGACGGAGCCGTGGAAGGGGGTGCCCAGCGTCATGACGCCGCGGGTGTCGTCGGTGAGGTCGTTGTCGTGGCCGAGGGTGAGGGCGGCGTGGGTGATCAGGCCGCCCATGGAGTGGGCGATGAAGACCAGGCGTGCGGGGCGTTCGTCGGCGGTGTGGCGGCGGGCGGCCTGGAGCGCGTCGTGAGCGCGCCATCGAGTGAGGTGCTGTCGGGCGTCGTCGGCGAGGCGCCGGGCGTTGGTGGCGACGGACAGCCGCCAGTCGTAGGGGAAGGGGAGGACGGCGTCGGGGTGGGCGACGCACGTGCTGATGGCCGCGAGCAGGTCGTGATAGGGCTCGATGCCGCGCAGGAACGGGCTCCAGGCGGGAGTCTGCAGCAGTCGGCGGGCGGTGACGCGGTCGGTGCGGCCGAGCTGCTCGTCCTCGGTGAGGTGCAGCGGGGTCAGGCCCGAGTCGGACAACCAGGCTTTCGAAATCCATCCGGGGTCCGCAATGCCCCACAGCACGGTGTCCGTCCGGTTGTCGTAGAGCTCGCTGCCCATGATGCCCGGAACGACGACGACGGCATCGAGTGTGATGTTGCGTAACGTCTGCGGCAGGCGGTAGGGCTGCGGGTTCTTGCCTGGGATGTTTGACTGCGAGGGCTGCGTCATGGCTGGAACACTAAAGAAGTGCAGAACACAGCGGCCGAGATTAGCCAAAATGGCATCACTGGTGCTCCGGTTGCGGAGCGGCGCACGTTGCTCACTGTGGCTGTCCGCGATTACGAGGACGACGACGCGGAGTTCACCGCGGGCATCGACGAACAGCTGGACGTGGTGCGGCAATGGTGGCCGGCCGACGGAGCGCCGGCGCCCTTTCTTCACATACCGGCCCCCGAACTCAAGCAGCGCCGCGACATCGAGGACTTCCTGGAGGACCATCAGGTCCGGGAGATGACCGGTAAGGCCCTGGTGCTGTTCGTCACCGGGCACGGTATCTCCAGCGGGTCGCGCATCCACTTCCTGAAGCTTCCCGGGACGCAGAAGGGCAGGGTCCTGGCGACGGCGGTGCGGACGTCCGACATCGTCATGGCGGCGCTCGACAGCCATGTGGAGAACGTCCTGGTGATCGTGAACACCTGCTACGCCGGACAGCTCGCGGCCGAACTCGGCCTGCTCCACACCGAGATCGGGCGGGGGCGGCGGCGCGCTTGCCAGCTCGACGTCCTGGTCACCTGCGGCCACGACCAGCCGGTTCAGGTCCGTCGCTTCCCGTCCCTGATGAGGGGCGTCTTTCATCGTCTGCGCACCACGTCGCAGATCACCGCCCCGTATCTGACGGTCGCGGAGCTGATGGCAGAGGTCGAACGGGAACTGGCAACCCCTGACCAGCGGGAGCTGCACCAGCTTCGCCGGGTGATCGGCAACGGCCAGACCGCGCCCAGCCCGTGCCTGCCCAACCCGGGCTACCGGCCCGTGCGCCGGCTCGTGGGCGTTGGCCGGGAGCAGGTGGCCACGGACGCCGACGACTACTGGCTCGACCGGGCGACCGGCCGCACGCAGGACGATGACAGCGGCTGGTACTTCAGCGGCCGCGAGGACCTCAACCGGCAGGTCGCCGGTTTCCTGGCCACCGCCGGTGCCGGCGTCCTGTTGCTCACCGGCACCACCGGCAGCGGCAAGTCGGCGATCCTCGCCCGGGCGGTGACACTCAGCGACCCCCGCTTCTTACGCGACGCCACCTACGCACAGGCCGTCGCCTCCGCTCCCGCCGGCACCGTGCCGCCGCCCTGCTCGGTCACCACCGCCGTACTGGCCCGCCACCGCGGCCCCGCCGACGTCGTTCACGACCTGCTGACCGGACTGGGCCAGGCGCCGTGCACGCCCCGGACTCCCGAGGAGTCCGACGACCCGGTCCCCTTGTGGACGGAGCAGCTCACCACGTATGTGAGCACCTGCCGTGAACCGGTCACGATCGTCCTCGACGGCCTGGACGAAGCGCACGAACCGCACCGCATCATCCACAGCGTCCTCGCCCCGCTGAGCCCGCTGTGCCGGCCTCCTCAGCCGGCCCCCGCACCGCGCCTCCCCGGCCCCCGCACACCTGAGCCGGGGCCGCCGGCCCTACGTCTGCTCATCGGCGTTCGCAGCGGCCTGCCCGACCCTCCACGGCGCGTCTCCGGCGCCGGGGCCGAAGCCGACGGCCTCTTGGAAAGTCTCCTGCAGGTCTTCCCGGGCTGCCGGAGTGCACGCACCGACGACAGTTCCAGTCAGAACGACATCGCCGCCTACGTCCACGCCCTGATCTGCGACGACGGCGACCATCCGGGTGCGGAGAAGGCGTCGGAGGCGGTCGCGTCGGAGGTCTGGCCGTCGTTCGCCGATGCCCGCCTCGCAGGGGAGCAACTGCGTGCCGTCGAGGACCCGGAGGCCGAGGTGGCCACCGAGCAGTGGCGGACGACGGTGCGAGCCGGCACGACCGGCCTGCTGCGGCGCGACCTGATGCTGCTGGAGGCGGAGAAAGAGGGGGAGGACGGCAAGAAGCTGCCTGCCGATGTGGCACTGGCGCTGCTGCGGGCCAGTGCCTGGGCACAAGGCGGTGGCGTCCCCTGGTCGGACATCTGGCCCGCCATGGCCTCGGCGATTCTTCAGCGCCCCGTGGAGAATCCCGACACCATGATCAAGAAACTTCTCGAAAGCAGGCTCGCCGGCTACCTGGCGTGGGGCGTCGAGGACAACCGACGCGTCTACCGGCCTGCGCACGAAGTGGTCGCCCGGACACTCCGGGACCCGAACGTGGAACAACTGCTGTACGGAGAGACACCGTGAACGCACCGCTCGGCGGCGGCGAACCCACCGACATCCACCGCCGGATCGCCGCCGCGCTGGCAGACCTCGTCACCGATACACCAGGTGTCCCGCCCCACCCGTATCTCAGCCGTCACCTCGCTCAGCACGCTGCCCGAGGACAGGTCCTCGACGACGTTCATGTGCCGCCCGCGCTGCTGGCCTGGGACACCAGCGCCTCCGTGCGGCGTCTGCTGCACGGTCAGGATGCCCCGCACCAGCGACAGGAATGGCTGCAGACCTGGGCGGCCCTCGAACCCTTCGCCCGGGACATCACTCCCGCCTCGCGGCTGACGAGCCTGCACCTGGCCCACCACGCCGCCACCTGCCGGCGCACACCGGCCTCCGCCCCCGCCGCCCGCGCAGCCGAGCTGTCCGGCTCACGGGTCACCGCCCTGTGGAGCGACTGCTCACCGCCTGACAACGTGTGGTCCATCACCGACACCGCCGTCACCTCCCTGGCCGCGGTCACCACCCCCGGCGAGGGCGCCCTGGTCAGCGGCGACGACCACGGCGTCGTACGGATGTGGCGCAAGGACGGCACCGCTGCCGCGACGCCCCTGAACATGCACGAGGGAGCCGTCACCCACCTCCTGCCCCTCAGCCCCGGCCGCCTGGCCACCGCCGGCACCGACGGCACGGTCGCCGTACTCGACATCCACCACAACCGCCGCCTGGCGACTGTCCACCGCCGGGCCCGCACCTGGGTCACCTCGCTGGCCCTCTACCGCCCGCCCCGCGCCCCCCACGTACTTCTCGCCGCTCACAGCGACGGCTACATCGCCGTGCTCGACGCCGAGACCTACCGTCCTGTGGACCTCCCCCTGCCCAGCCGGGACAACGCCCCCGTTCTCCTGGCCATCGTCCACCAGCGCGATGACGCGCCCCTGTTGCTGTGTGCCCAAGGCGAGACGATCAGCGTCTTCGACGGCCGGGCCACCTTCATCCACGCGCGCCAGGGCAGCCGTGTACGCGCCCTCGCGGCCCTGCCGGAGCCAGGCCGCTATGCCGTGGGCGACGATGCCGGCAATCTCACCCTGTATGACACGGCCCGCCCGTCCCGGGAAGCGGTCCGGGCGGCTGTCCTTCCCGGCGACGCCCTGTCGAGACTGTCCGCGGTCACCGTCGACGGACAGCCACTCCTCCTCTCCGCCAGCACGGACGGCACCGTGCGACGGTGGAACACCACCACCGCCCTGCCGGTCGGGGACCCGCTGCGCGGCCACACCGCGGCGATCAACGCGATGGCCCTGCTCCCCGGGCAGACCGGCACCCGCCTGATCACCGCAGGCGCCGACCACACGCTGCGCAGCTGGCTCCTGGCCGCCGAAACGGCCCGGCCGCCACGACCGCGATGGCGCCCCGTGACGGCCGCGGCTCTGGCCGGTACACCCGCGCCGGAGCCCCCGCCGTTCTTCGCGGTCGCGTCGGGGGCCACCACGCGGCTGTTCAACATCCGTACCGGCGACCAGTGGACCCTGTGGAAGGACAGTGGTGTGACCGCGCTGACCTGGATTCAGAACGATGCGCAGCTGCTGCTGGCCGCGGCGATGAGCGACAACTCCATCCGCTTGACCGATCCCGCCGGGCCGAAAGGCTCCGCCGGAACACGGCATCTGACGGGTCATTACGCACCGGTGCTGGCTCTCGAAACGGTCCCGTTGCCCGACCGGACGATTCTGGCCAGCGCCAGTGGCGACGGCAGCGTGCGCCTGTGGGACCTGGAGACGGAACAGGCCCTGGCGGTCTTCGACGACCACAAATTCAGTGTGCGGGCCCTGGCCTCGGCCCAGACGTCCGACGGACCGCTCCTGGCCTCCGGGGGCAGCGACGGCAACGCACGCCTGTGGGACCCGCTCCGCCGCACCCCCTACCGTGACGCCATCCGGTGTGCGCAGTACAACGTCAATGCCCTCGCCTTCGTCCCTGCCGCGAGCGGCGCCGCGACGGCGCAGCTGGCCACCGCCGGCCAGGACGGCACCGTCAAGGTCTGGGACATCCGTTCCGGGCACCCCGCCAAGGCCGTGGCGCACCGTGATTTCGGCGACGGTCCCCTCACCGCCGTCACCAGCTTTCCCCACCCCGGCAAACGCACGGTGGTGGCCGCGGCCGGGCGAAGCGCGATTCATTTGTGGGACGTCACCCTGGACGTGGTTCTCCTGCAGATCGCCGTCGGCCGTTCGCTGTCCTCGCTGGCCTCGCGCACAGATCCGCGGGCTCTCGGCCCTGCCACCGTCATCACGGCCACCGGAGGGGCGGGCACCATGGTCTTTCGTCTTGACCACGAGCTGCTCTGACCCGTGTGCGCTGGCTGCGCGCCCCCGCGCTCCGGGGATGCGCCCTCGGGGGACGGCGTGAATCCGTCACCGGCCGGCCGCATCTGCGAGAAAATGATCGACTCATGCCGTCACCCGCTGCGGGGCAGAGCTCTGCCGGGCCCGTGCCGGCAGCCACCCCGTACCGCCAGCGAGGAATTGTGAACTCTGCCTTATCTGCTTCCCCGTCGCCCGCGGCCTGCCCTGCGCCTACGACGTGCCGGGTGAGCCGGGCCGCGATCACTGACGGGGGGTCTTCGCAGTGACCACCCACCCGGTGCCGCCGGTCGCTCTCGTCCCGGCTCCCCCGCGGGGCGTGTGGCGACTGGGGCGGGCCGCCGAGCCCCTTCGGTGCAATCAGCTCGAACCCGAGACCATGGCAGGCTCCTCCGCGGGCCGGTTCAGCCTCTTCAGCTACGGCACCCTCTACTGCTGCAGTGACCAGACGGGATGCTTCGCGGAGGCCCTCGCGCCCTTCCGTGTCCACCCCAAGTGGCGCCGGCTCCTGGATGACACATGGAGCGTGAAGACCGACTTCATGGCGGCCGGACACGTCGCCTCCAGCTGGCGCACGGAGCGCATCCTCGTCCGCCTGGCCGTGCCGCAGGAAGTGCGCTTCCTCGACATCGATGCCGAAGAGACGCGCGAGGTCCTCGCCGAGGCGCTGCACGGCGAACTGAGCGAGCTGGGCGTCCGCGGACCCCTGACGGACGACCATGTCCACGGCAGTGACCGCCGGATCACCCGGCAGATCGCGGCCTGGAGCGTTGCCCAGCGCAATGCCGCCGGCCACCGGCTCGCGCAGGGCATCGCCTACCGTTCCCATTACGGCGGGCGCAGGTGCTGGGCGATCCTCAGTGACGCCGGCCTGACGGAGGTCGAACGACGGCCGGTTCTGGCCGAGTCCCACGAGCTGCAAGAGGTGGCCCGTGAGTACGGGCTGACCGTTCACTGACCCGCTGCGGTGCGTCTGGCTGCCCGCGGGTCACCCGTTCGGGGCGGATGCCCTGCGCGATGTCAGACGTTCCGTCACCTCTCCTGACACAGCTCCGTCTGAAAACCGCTGTTCAGAGGTGAGCCGGGGTGACGGCAGGTGGGCTTTAGGGGGGTTTTTAGGCGGGAAAGCTGTGGAGTAGAGGGCGTGCCGACGGGTACCCTTCTCTCAACACCACACGGGAGTAGCTATGTTGAAGACGCCAGTGATCCGCTTATCAGGATCGCCGCCCAGCGGCAGAGACGACTCACCGGTTCCCCTGGGAAACCTCTTCCCCCTCCTCCAGGCTGCGGCCACGGCATCCGCTGCTGCAACGACGCCCAGCGGACGCTCTCGGAGCTGTGTCACATCCATAGCCGGCCATCCCGGCTGATCCACAGCACGCCAGAGCACACGCCAGCCTTCACATCGCGCCCCAGGCGCACGTCCTCAGCTCACGCTCACTCAGCGCAGCAGCGGGGAAACGAGGAGACCATGCAGATCCAGCGAGAGGCCGCAGCCGAAGCCCGAGCGCACCGCGACACCGCGCGACAGACCATCGCCGACATCGCACGCTTCCTGCAGGAAAATTTCAGCCAGCGCGTCACCGCGCACATCGCCGGCATCGAAGATGCCAAACAGGTCGGCAAGTGGTGCAAGGAGCAGAGCACCCCACGATTTGAATCCGAAGTCCGCCTGCGCACCGCCTACCAGGTCTTCCAGCTCATCCAGCATGCGGAGAACTGCCACACCGCCAGGGCCTGGATGATCGGTATGAACCCGCAGCTGGAGGACGACGCTCCGCTGCAGGCCATTGCCGACGACCGTTTCAAGGACGTCATGGCGGCAGCCCGCGCCTACCTGCAAGGCGACCTCTGAGGCAGCCGGCCATCGAGCCCGCACATCCACCACGAGATGTGCGGGCTCAGCGCGTTTCCACAAGCCTGCGGGCCGGTTCGTAGGACGCGCACGGCCCTACGCAACACCGGAACAGGGAACCAGAGGTCTTTGACGGGACGGCCCTGAAGGGGCGGCCACCGATCCATAAGATCGTCCGGTGCCTCCTGATATATCGCTGTTCACGCTGACCCTGCTCTGCCTGGCCGCGCTGGCGGCGGGCTGGATCGACGCCGTGGTGGGCGGTGGCGGACTGCTGCTGCTTCCCGCGCTGCTCGTCGGTCTGCCGCACACCCCGGTCGCCTTCGTCCTGGGGACCAACAAGTCCACCGCCATCGTGGGCACCACCGCGGCCGCGGTCACCTACGTCCGCCGGGCCCCGATCGACGTACGGACCGCGCTGCGCATCGGCCTCGCCGCGGTCGCCGGGTCGCTGGGCGGGGCGTTCTTCGCGGCCGGGATCAACAGTGCGGTGCTGCGCCCGCTGATCATGGCCGTGCTGCTGGGCGTGCTGGCGTTCATCCTGCTCCGGCCGGCCTTCGGGACCGCGCCCGCGCCCTCGGGGCCGGTCTCCCGCCGGCGTGTGCTGGCGGCCGTCCTGATCGCGGGGCTGGGGATCGGCTTCTACGACGGGCTGATCGGGCCCGGGACCGGTGCGTTCCTGGTCATCGCGCTCGCCGCGGTGCTGCACATGGACCTGGTCACCGCCTCCGCCACGTCCAAGGTCGTCAATGTCTGCACCAACATCGGCGCGCTGACGATGTTCGCGATCCAGGGCACCGTGCTGTGGCAACTCGGCGCCCTGCTCGCGCTGTTCAACTTCGCCGGCGGCATGGTGGGCGCCCGGATGGCGCTCAAGCGCGGTGCCGGATTCGTGCGCGGGGTGCTGGTGGTCGTGGTCGTCGCGCTGCTGTGCAAGCTGGGCTACGACCAGTGGCTGGCGGCCTGACGACGACGGAGGGCGGGCAGCGGCGGAGGGCCGGACGCGAGGGGCGGCCTGACGCCGCCGGGCCGCTCAGAACCGGCAGAGGTACATCCGCGCCATGTCCCGCACGGCGGGCAGCTTCGCCGACACCCGGGCCGCCGTCCGGTTGCCCGCCGGCAGCTTCTCGATGCCGGGGATCTCCATGGCGCTGAGGTTCTCGACGATCTCCAGCTTCGGGCTCAGCGCCGCGATGCCCGCCGTGTCCGTGCCCCAGTGCAGTCGCGCGCCGGCCTTCACCACGACGCGGTTGAGCCACTGGACGCGGATCGCGAACCGGCTGAAGGCGTCGAAGGCCAGCTCACCGCTCGGCACCCGGTCCATCAGCCGCCGCAGCAGCGCCGTGCCGTCCGCCTCGGTCAGATACATCAGCAGCCCCTCGGCCACGATCATCGTCGGCCGGTCCGCGGGGATCTGCGCCACCCACGCCGGGTCGGTCACGGACGACGGGACGGTGCTGTAGCCGGCGCGCTCCGGGTAGAGCTGCCGCCGCAGGTCGATGACCTCGGGGTAGTCGACGTCGAACCACCGCACCCCCGGCCCGGGGTCGAGGCGGTGGACGCGGCTGTCGAGGCCGCAGCCCAGATGCAGCACCGTCGCCTCCTCGTGCCGGGCGAGGAAACGCGCGGTCCAGACGTCCAACTGCCGGGCGCGCAGCGCGACTCCGGCGGCGTTGCCGGGGCTCAGCCGCATCTTGCCGAAGTCGTAGTCGAGCCGTTCCACGGTCTCGGCGGCCGTGGTGTCGCCGAGGATCGGCCGCCGGGCGCGGCTGTCGACCGCGCGGCCGTAGAGCGTGGCGAGGAGGGTCTCCTTCTCCTCGGTCAGCCGCACCTTGGGGCGCGGGTCGGGGCGAGGTTCGTGATGCCGTTCGGTACGCGGACTGGTCATGGCATAGAGAGTACTCAAGATTCAGAAAAATGTGAAGACTCGGAATTTCATGGCCGTTCGCCGTGACTCCTGCCGCCGGCTCGTCTCCCGGGGTCTACCGCCGGTCCGCCCCTGCCAGGGCCGCGGGGCGGGCCCCGATCGCGATCTCCGTGACCGCCGTCAGCAGCACTGCGGAGTCCTCCAGGGCCAGCAGGCCGTGTCGTTCGCGCGGCGTCGTGACGACCTGACCGATCGTCAGTTCCTGGCCGCCGCCCGCCCCGGTCAGCCGGACCCGGCCCCGCAGGACCTGCAGGCTGGCCGCCGGGGGCGCGTTGTGTTCGTCCAGCGAGACGCCCGCGACCAGGGCGATCACGGTCTGCCGCAACCGGTCGTCGTGCACGAAGAGGCGGGCGCTGCGCCCGTGCGCGGAGGCCCTGGCCTCGTCGAGCTGCTGGCGGGCGAGCGCATCGAGATCGTCCATGATGCTGGCCTTTCGCGTACGGACCGGCGGCTGGGCTGCCCTTTCCATCGTTGCCGGTGCACGGGGGGACGCAACCGGGGAGCGCGGCCGCGGGCCCGGGAAACCCGGCGGGCGGGCGCGGGGGCGTCCGGGTGCATACCGCCGCGGGGCGGGCCCGGCTCTTCCGGGATGATCATCAGGGTCCGTACGATGCGGTCCCGTGCCGTCGGCCGAGCCCGCTCGGCCGGCGCGGTCCCACCGTCCCGTACGTTCCCCTCCGCCCCCCACCGTGAAGGATGCGCACCCGTGGCCGACCCCACTGCCGTCAACGGCCCGCCCGACCCCACCGGGCCGACCGGATTCCTGACCGTCATGACGACCACCGACAGCGAGACCAAGGCCCGGAAGCTGGCGCGCGGGGCGATCGAGGGCAGGCTCGCCGCCTGTGCGCAGATCAGCGCGCCGGTCACCTCGGTGTTCCGCTGGGACGACGCGGTCGAGGCCAGCCAGGAGTGGCAGGTGCTGTTCAAGACGGCCCAGGCGCGCTACGAGGCGCTGGAGTCCTACCTCCTCGACGCGCACGACTACGACACCCCCGAGATCATCGCCACCCCCATCACCCGCGGTGGCGCCGGCTATCTGTCCTGGGTCGCAGAGGAGACGAGCTGACATGAAGCGCGACACCACGGAGCGCGGCGCCACGCGGCGGGCGCGGCCCCACCGGAAGCGCTGGATGAAGGCCGCGTCGGCCGTGGCCGGAGTGACGGTGTGCCTGGCCACCGCGTCCGTCGGCCACGCCGTCAACGAGGCCCGGCACGCGGCCCCGAGCGCCGGTGACCCCACCCCGGCCGCCGGCGACGCCTGGACCAGCCGGGACGCCGCCGCCTACTGGACGCCCGACCGCATGGCGGGCGCCGCCCCGGCCGGCAGCGACACCCCGGCCGAGCCCGCCGCCGGCCCGTCCACCCCCTCGACCCGGTCCGCCGCACCG
Organism: Streptomyces sp. NPDC048612; assembly: GCF_043199295.1. NCBI lineage: Bacteria > Bacillati > Actinomycetota > Actinomycetes > Kitasatosporales > Streptomycetaceae > Streptomyces > Streptomyces sp. NPDC048612. The sequence goes on along the minus strand of NZ_JBICVV010000006.1, from coordinate 217,986 downwards.
AAGGGGACCGCCGCCGCGGCCCGCGCTGGACGCACCGCCCGGCACTTCGACGGCATCCCGTCCGTCGGCGTGCTGTTCTCCGTCGACGGGGACGCCGAGGCGCACCACTGCACCGCGAGCGTGGTGCACAGCCCGCACGGCAACCTGATCCTCACCGCCGGGCACTGCAACCCGGGAACCCGTGCCGCGTTCGTCCCGCAGTATCGTTCCGGCGCGAGCTCCCAGCCGTACGGCGTGTGGGCGATCGAGCGGACCTTCGCCTACCCCGGCCGCGGCACCAGCGGCGCCGGAGCGGACCTCGACTTCGCCTTCGCCACCGTCGCCTCCGGCGAGGACGGCGACACCCTGGAGGAGGTCACCGGCGGCAACACCCTCTCCCCGACGCCCGGTTACACCAACGACGTCACCGTCATCGGCTACCCGAACGTCCGCAACGACCCGGAGGACCGGGCCGTACGCTGCGCCACCCACACCGGCCGGCTGTCCGGCACCCGTGAACTGCGCATGGAGTGCGGCGGGTTCTACGGCGGCACCTCCGGCAGCCCCTGGCTGAGCGACTTCGACGAGGACAGCGGCACCGGCCGGGTCATCGGGGTCATCGGCGGTATCAACGGCGGCGGCCCGAAGGGCCCGGACGCCGACCGGATCTCCTACAGCCCGTACTTCGGGACGAAGATCCTCAGCCTCTACGCCCGCGCGGCCGAGAAGTGACCCGGGGACGGAGGCGCTAACGGGCGTCCGCCAGCGCCTCCGTCACCCCCTTCTCCTGCCGCCCGAGGAACTGCGGATCGGGCCGCAGCAGCGCGTCGGCCGCCGCCTTCCCGGCCGCGAGGATCTCCCGGACCCCGCCGTACGCCCAGGTCACATCGCGCTTCGCGGCCACCGCGACGCCGGCGGAATCGACCCCGGCCGCGCTGCACAGCGCCAGCGCGCGCCGGATGTGGAAGCCCTGACTGACCAGCACGGCCCGGTCCACCCCGAAGATCCGGCGGGCGCGGCTGCAGGAGTCCCAGGTGTCGAAGCCCGCGTAGTCGCTGACGATCCGGCGCCCCGGGACACCGTGCCGCAGCAGATAGGCGCGCATCGCGTCCGGCTCGTCGTAGTCGCTGCGGCTGTTGTCGCCGGTCACCAGTACCGCCCGGACCGTGCCCCGCTCGTACAGCGCGGCGGCCGCGTCCAGCCGGTGGGCGAGGTACGGCGACGGCTCGCCGTTCCACAGGCCCGCGCCGAAGACGATGGCCACCGGGGCGGCCGGGGAGTCGGCCACACCGTGCACCCGGGGCCCGGCGGTCGCGTTCATCCAGGTCGCGGGCGCCAGCGCCAGCACCGTCAGCGCCACCACGGCCTGGAAGGCCCGGCGCTGCCCCCGCCGGGTCCGCGGCGGCCGCAGCCGGCGCACCCCGCTCCGTATCCGCCGCCACGCCCCCGGTACCGGCCCGCGCATCCCGCCCCCGTTCCCGACCGCGCCGCTCGCGGTCGACCTCGCAGGCTGCGACGCCGGACGCGCCGTGATGGTTGCAGCGGCGGCCTGGCATCGTGGCAGGGGGAGCACCCGCCGTCCGGAGAGGAACGCACCACCATGACCCACGGAACCGAGCGGCTGCCGTTCTTCGTCTACGGGACGCTGCGGCCCGGCGAGGTCAACTACGGCCCGACACTGCGCGGCCGGACCGCGGCCGAGGAACCGGCCCGCATCGGCGGCGCGCTGCTCTACGACGGCCCCGGATACCCCTACGCGACGGCCGGGCCCGCCGACGCGGTGGTGCACGGCGCCCTGATCCGGCCCCGCGACACCGACTACGACGAGGTGTGCACGCTCCTCGACCGGCTGGAGGGCTACACGCCCGGCGACCGGCGGAACCACTACGAGCGGGTGGCCACCGAGGCGGTGTGCCCGGACGGCCGGACCGTACGGGCCTGGGTCTACCTGGCGGCCGGACCGCTCGCCGCCCGGCTGCGCGCCACCGGCACCCCCCTCGCGGGCGGCGACTGGCCCGCCTCGCGCGCGGCGGCCGGCTGACCCGCGCCGCCCCCTGCCGGGAACGGCACCGGCCCCGCCCCGGGCGCCGCCACGGCCCTGGCCCCCGCCCCGGCTAACCTGGACGACTCCTCGGACCCCGGGCTCGCTCCCGTACCGAGGCCCCTTCCCGTACCGCAGAACAGGTGTGACCGCGTGGCTTCCTCCCCGTCCTCCCCCTCCGCCGCAACCGCCCACGAACCGCTGCCCAAGGCGGAGCTGCATCTGCACATCGAGGGCACGCTGGAGCCCGAGCTGGCCTTCGCGCTCGCCGCGCGCAACGGCGTCGAGCTGCCCTACGCCACCGAGGACGAGCTGCGCCGCGCCTACTCCTTCGCCGACCTCCAGTCCTTCCTGAACCTCTACTACGCCCTGATGGCCGTGCTGCGCACCGAGGACGACTTCGCCGACCTCGCCCACGCCTATCTCGCCCGCGCCAAGGAGCAGGGCGTACGGCACGCCGAGATCTTCTTCGACCCGCAGGCGCACACCGCGCGCGGCGTCCCGATCGGCACCGTCATCAACGGCCTGGCCCGCGCCCTGGACAGCGCCCCGGAGACCTACGGCATCACCACCCGCCTGATCATGTGCTTCCTGCGCGACGAGAGCGCCGAGTCCGCCCTGGCGACCTTCGAGGCGGCCCGCCCCTTCTTCGACCGGATCACCGCCGTCGGCCTGGACTCGGCCGAGGTCGGGCACCCGCCGTCGAAGTTCCAGGAGGTCTTCGCGCTCGCCCGGGAGGCCGGCCTCAAGTGCGTGGCGCACGCGGGGGAGGAGGGGCCCCCGGCATACGTGTGGGAGGCCCTGGACGTCCTCGGCGTGGACCGCGTCGACCACGGGGTGCGCTCCCTGGAGGACGAGCGGCTGGTGGCCCGCCTGGTGGCCGACCAGGTGCCGCTCACCGTCTGCCCGCTGTCCAACGTCCGGCTGCGGGTCATCGACGACCTCGCCGACCACCCGCTGCCCGCGATGCTGGACGCCGGTCTGCTGGTGACCGTCAACTCCGACGACCCCGCCTACTTCGGCGGCTACGCCGACGACAACTTCACCGCCGTCCGCGACGCCCTCGGCCTGGACCGGGAAACCCTGCGCACCCTCGCCCGCAACTCCTTCCGCGCCTCCTTCCTCGACGAGCCGACCCGCGAGCGCTACCTGCGAGAGGTCGAGGCACACCAGGGGTAGGCGGCTTCGTCCGGACCCCTCCCGCCGGGCGCGCGTGCGCTGTCACGGGAGGGATCGCGGACGACGGCGAGCGGGGGCGTCGCCCGCGCCCTTCCCAACTCCCTTGAGTCCAGGGGGCGTAGTTCGATCAGAAGTGGGCGGGAAAGGATCGCGATATTGGCCGAATCCCTATAACCTGTGCGCATCTTCACCCGTTTCAGCGTTGTGCAGGAGTGACAGGCGAGCCTCGGCCGCGGCGCGAGAAGGCGTCCGGGGCGGTGTCAGGCAGGCGCACGGAAGCCGGGACAGGGCGTGTCCGGCGGCCGTGAGCGACGCGTCCGCCCGTTCGCCGCCCTATCGGAAGGCATGAAGAAACCGTGCTCCAGGCGAGCCCCGCGACCCCCAACTGCCGGTCCATATTCGGCCGGCGCGCGCATGTGCTGGTGGGCGTGAGCCCGTTCAACAGCCGCTTCAGCGACGCCTACATCGCCCGCCTGGCCGCCTGGGCGCAGGCGTCGGTGGCGGACTTCGACGTCCTGCTCCCCGGCGTCGAGCACGCCTCCTGGATTCTGGCGGCGGTCGGCGAGTCCCGGCCCCTGGCCAAGGCGCGCAAGGAGGTGGCACGCAGGAGGCGCGCGGTGGAGCAGGCGCTGGCGGCGTGCGCGCCGGAACACCGGGCGGCCGTCCACGACTTCGGCGACTTCGCCGACGACCCGCACTACCTCGGGCTCCGCGACGAGGTGGACCGGGCGTTCGCGTCCGACGAGGGCTTCCGGCGGGCCTGCCTGGACATGAGCCGTCAGGCCGTCGGCGGCCGGCTGCGCACGGTCCGGGGCCCCGAGGCCCGCGCCGACGACCGGCAGGCCGCCGCGGCGGTGCGCTAAGTGCTGGACGAACTTCCCTACGTCCTGGACGGCGCCGCCCTCCTCGGCGTCGAGGAGACGCTCATGGCCTACCACCGGCCCTGGCCGCTGTGGGAGCGCATCGCCCGGGGTGAGTTCCCGCTCAAGGTGAGCCCCCGCCAGGGATTCCTCGTCCTCCACGACCGCTGAGACACCCCCGCCGCCGGTCCGGCCGCCCGACCTGCCACCGGGGCACGGGCCGATGGCAGCCGCACGGAACACGGAGTTCGCCGCGGGGAAACGAGGCGGCAACGCCCGGCTGCCAGGCTCGGTCCATGACGGCGCCGATACCGCACCCGCCCTCCGCGTACCCCGCCCCCCTCGGCACGGGAAACCTCGCCGCCGAGATCACCGCGCAGCTCAGCACCCAGCTCCGCCGCGTCCGGCTGCACGGCTTCCGGCATCCGGAGACACCGGCCCCCACCCTCGTCGCCGTCGCCCACGGCAGCCGCGACCCCCGCGCCCTGCCCACCGTCCGCGCCCTGCTCGACCGGGTCCGCGCGCTGCGCCCCGGCCTGCCCGTACGGCTCGGACACATCGAGCTGAACCAACCGCTGCTCACCGACACCCTCGCCGGGCTGCGCGGCACCGCCGTCCTCGTGCCGCTGCTGTTCGGCCGCGGCCATCACGTCACCCACGACCTGCCCGCCGCGCTCGCGGCCGCACCGCTGCTCACCGGCCGGGTCGCCGCGCCCCTCGGACCGCACCCGCTCCTCGCCGAGGCGCTGCACGGCCGGCTGCTGGAGGCCGGCTTCCCCGGCACCCCGTCCCCGCGCACCGCCGTGGTCCTGGCCGCCGCCGGCTCCCGCGCCCCGCGGTCCGCCCGGGACACCGAGCGCACCGCACAGCAGCTCTCCGACCGGCTCGGCGGCACCCCCGTGCTCCCGGCCTACGCCTCCGCGGGCGCTCCCACCGTCCCCGACGCGGTCCGCGCGCTGACCGCCCGCGGCCACGACCGGATCGCCGTGGCCGGCTGCTTCACCGCCCCCGGCCGCTTCGCCGCCCAGTGCGCGGCCGCCGCCCCCGGGACCGCCGCCGCGCCCCTGGGCGACCACCCCGCACTGGCCCGTCTCGTGCTCCACCGCTACGACCAGGCGCTCCTCACGCCTACCGGATACGGCCCCGAGGGCGTCCGGGCGGCTACCGTCGCGGTATGACGGGCACACCACCGACCATCCCCGGCTACACCGCGGCCGACCTCGAACGCTGGGTCCCCGAGCCCGACAAACGGCCGGGCCGCACCGCCTTCCAGCGCGACCGCGCCCGGGTGCTGCACTCCGCCGCGCTGCGCCGGCTGGCCGGCAAGACCCAGGTCGTCACCCCCGGCGCGCACACCCCCGCCTGGGACGCCAGCCCGCGCACCCGGCTGACCCACTCCCTGGAGTGCGCCCAGGTCGGCCGGGAACTCGGCGCCGCCCTCGGCTGCGACCCCGACCTGGTCGAGACCGCCTGCCTGGCACACGATCTCGGCCACCCGCCCTTCGGCCACAACGGCGAGCAGACGCTCAACGAAGTCGCCGCGCCCTGCGGCGGCTTCGAGGGCAACGCCCAGTCGCTGCGGCTGCTGGCCCGTCTGGAGCCCAAGCGGTTCGTGCCCGCCCAGGACGGCTCGGCGGTCAGCGTCGGGCTCAACCTCAGCCGCGCCGCCCTCGACGCGGCCACCAAGTACCCGTGGCTGCGCGGCGGGCACCCCACCGACCCCGCGTCCCCCAAGTTCGGTGTCTACGCGGACGACGCGCCGGTCTACGCGTGGTTCCGGCAGGGCGCCCCCGACGCGGCCCGGAGCTTCGAGGCCCAGGTCATGGACTGGTCCGACGACGTGGCGTACTCGGTGCACGACGTCGAGGACGGCCTGCACGCCGGGCACCTCGACCCCAACCTGCTGCTCGCCGACGCCGAACGCGCCGAGATCTTCGAGGTCGCCGGGGAACGCTATGCGCCCGGCGCCGGCCCCGAGGAGCTGGCCGCGGCACTGGACCGCCTCCTGGAGCAGGAGTGGTGGCCGCACGGCTACGACGGCTCCGCGCTCGCCCAGGCCCGCCTCAAGGACGCCACCAGCCAGCTGATCGGCCGCTTCTGTCTCGCCGCCGAGGGCGCGACCCGGGCCCGGTGGGGGAACGGACGGCTCACCCGTTACGCGGCGGAGCTGGTGGTTCCGGCCGAAACCCGGCTGGAATGCGCCGTTTTGAAAGCCGTCGCCGACCGGTACGTCATGCAGCGCCCCGACCAGGAGGCGCTCCGCGCCGAACAGCGCGTCGTCATCGCCGAACTCGCCGAGGCGCTGCTCGCCCGCGCCCCCGACGGCCTTGATCCACAGTTCCGTTCACTGTTCGACACGGCACCGGACGACACCGCCCGGATGCGCGCCGTCATCGACCAGATCGCCGCCCTGACCGACACCTCGGCCCGCTCCCTGCACGCCCGTCTCACCCGGCGCCCCGGCCATCGGGGGGCCGGACACGGGTGACCCTGGGGGAGAGCCCCCTCTTCCCCCTTCACGCTCCGTGCGGGACGCTCGAACCCGGCCGTCTTCGAACGGAGCACCCTGACAACAGCGAACAGCGAGCCTGACGACAGCGCACGGGACCCGATCGGCGGCGATCGGGAACCCCGACGCCACCGAGCGCATCAACGGGGGAGACACCGGGGGGTACATCGGGGCGTTCACGGACGCGTAAGCGGACGTACGGCACCGCAACGAGGAGGAAGCAAGTGGTCGACGCACACCAGACGTTCGTCATCGTCGGGGGTGGCCTGGCCGGGGCGAAGGCCGCGGAGACGCTCCGCGCGGAAGGATTCACCGGCCGGGTGATCCTCATCTGTGACGAGCGCGACCACCCCTACGAGCGCCCCCCGCTCTCCAAGGGGTACCTGCTCGGCAAGGAAGAGCGCGACAGCGTCTTCGTCCACGAACCCGCCTGGTACGCCCAGGCACACATCGAGCTGCACCTGGGCCAGCCCGCCGTCCGCCTCGACCCCGTGGCCAGGACCGTCCGCCTCGGCGACGGCACCCTCATCGCCTACGACAAGCTGCTGCTGGCCACCGGCGCCGAACCGCGCCGCCTGGACATCCCCGGCACCGGCCTGGCCGGCGTGCACCACCTGCGCCGCCTCGCCCACGCCGAACGCCTCCGCGGGGTCCTGGCCTCCCTCGGCCGGGACAACGGCCACCTCGTCATCGCCGGGGCCGGCTGGATCGGCCTGGAGGTCGCCGCCGCCGCCCGCTCCTACGGCGCCGAGGTCACCGTCGTCGAGGCCGCCCCCACCCCGCTGCACGGCGTCCTCGGCCCCGAACTCGGCGGCCTGTTCGCCGATCTGCACCGCGAACACGGCGTCCGCTTCCACTTCGGCGCCCGCTTCACCGAGATCGTCGGCCAGGACGGCATGGTGCTCGCGGTGCGCACCGACGACGGCGAGGAACACCCCGCCCACGACGTGCTCGCCGCGATCGGCGCCGCCCCGCGCACCGCACTCGCCGAACAGGCCGGACTCGACCTCGTCGACCGGGCGGCCGGCGGCGGCATCGCGGTGGACGCGGCGCTGCGCACCTCCGACCCGTACATCTACGCCGCCGGCGACGTCGCCGCCGCCGACCACCCCCTCCTGGACGGCCGGGTGCGCGTCGAACACTGGGCCAACGCCCTCAACGGCGGCCCGGCCGCGGCGCGCGCCATGCTCGGCCAGGACGTCAGCTACGACCGCGTCCCGTACTTCTTCTCCGACCAGTACGACGTCGGCATGGAGTACTCCGGCTACGCCCCGCCCGGCTCTTACGCGCAGGTCGTCTGCCGGGGTGACGTCGCCAAGCGGGAGTTCGTCGCCTTCTGGCTCGGCGCGGACGGCCGGCTGCTCGCGGGGATGAACGTCAATGTCTGGGACGTCGCCGAGTCCATCCAGCAACTCATCCGCTCCGGGGCGCCGTTGGCCCCCGAGGCGCTGGCCGATCCGGAGGTTCCGCTGACCTCGCTGCTCCCGTAGCGTGCGCGTATGACGCAGAGCACCGACGGTCCCACCGGCCCCGGCGGCACCGACGCCCCGGACGCCGTCACCCTCGACGACGTCCGGGACGCCGCCCGGCGGCTGGCCGGCGTGGCACACCGCACGCCCGTGCTGCGCTCCCGCACCCTGGACGCCCTCGTCGGCGCCGAGGTCCACCTCAAGTGCGAGAACTTCCAGCGGGTCGGCGCCTTCAAGTTCCGCGGCGCCTACAACGCCCTCTCCCGGCTGTCCCCGGAACAGCTCGCCCGTGGAGTCGCCGCCTACTCCTCCGGCAACCACGCCCAGGCCGTCGCCCTGGCCGCCCGTGAGCTGGGCAGCCGTGCCGTCATCGTGATGCCCGAGGACTCCCCGAAGTCCAAGACGGACGCCACCGCCGGCTACGGCGCCGAGATCGTCCGCTACGACCGCTACACCGAGGACCGCGTCGCCCTCGGCCGGCAGCTCGCCGAGGAGCGCGGCCTCGCGCTGATCCCGCCGTACGAGCATCCGCACATCATCGCCGGGCAGGGCACCGCCGCCCTGGAGCTGATCGAGGAGACCGGCCCGCTCGACGCGCTGCTGACACCGGTCGGCGGCGGCGGGCTGATGGCCGGCTCGGCCACCGCCGCCACCGCCCTGGTCCCCGGCATCCGCATGATCGGCGTGGAGCCGGAGGCCGGCGACGACACCCTGCGCTCCCTGGCCGCCGGCCACCCCGTCACCATCCCCGTCCCGCACACCATCGCCGACGGCCAGGCCATCGCCACCCCCGGCGAGCTGACCTTCGCGATCAACCGGCGCCTCCTCGACTCGGTCGCCCTGGTCAGCGACGACGAGATCCGTGCGGCCATGCGGTTCGCCTTCGAACGCCTCAAGATCGTCACCGAACCCAGCGGCGCCAGCGCCCTGGCCGCCCTCCTGGCCGGCCGCATCCGCCCCCTGCCGCCCCGGGTCGGCGTGATCATCTCGGGGGGCAACGTGGGACTGGAGCGGTTTGTGGAGCTGCTGGGGTGAGCCGGGGGCGGGGGTGGGGGAGCCCACGGCGTTCGCGGTGAGGTGACCCACCCCCGCCCGCGACCAGGCGCGGCCGGAACTGTCCGACCCCGGCCGTAGAATTCACGCGTGGCAGGACGGATCAACGATGACGATGTGAAGGCGGTGCGGGACGCGGTCCCGATCGACGCCGTCGTGTCCGAGTATCTCCAGCTCCGCAACGCCGGCGGCGGCAACCTCAAGGGCCTGTGCCCCTTCCACGACGAGAAGTCCCCGTCCTTCCACGTCAGCCCGGCCAAGGGGCTCTACCACTGCTTCGGCTGCCAGGAGGGCGGCGACACCGTCGACTTCATCATGAAGCTCGACCACCTCTCCTTCGCCGAGACCATCGAGCGCCTCGCCTCCCAGGCCGGCATCACCCTGCGCTACGAGGAGGGCGGCTACACCCCCGGCCGCCAGCAGGGCGAGCGCACCCGCCTGGTGGAGGCCCACAAGGCCGCCGCCCAGTTCTACGCCGAGCAGCTCGACAGCCCCGAGGCCGAGATCGCCCGCGCGTTCCTCGCCGAGCGCGGCTTCGACCAGGCCGCCGCCCAGCACTTCGGCGTCGGCTACAGCCCGGCCGGCTGGGACCACCTCACCCGCTTCCTGCGCGGCCGCCGCTTCAGCGACCAGGAGCTGGTCCTCTCCGGCCTCTCACAGGAGGGCCGCCGCGGCCCCATCGACCGCTTCCGAGGCCGCCTGATGTGGCCGATCCGCGACATCGCCGGCGAGGTCGTCGGCTTCGGCGCCCGCAAGCTCCGCGACGACGACAACGGCCCCAAGTACCTCAACACCCCCGAGACCCCGATCTACCGCAAGTCACATGTCCTCTACGGCATCGACCTCGCCAAGAAGGAGATCGCCAAGACCAGCCGCGCGGTCGTGGTCGAGGGCTACACGGACGTGATGGCCTGCCATCTGGCCGGGATCACCACCGCCATCGCCACCTGCGGCACGTCCTTCGGTGAGGGCCACATCAAGATCCTCCGCCGCCTCCTGATGGACAACGCCGGCTCCGAGGTCGTCTTCACCTTCGACGGCGACGCCGCGGGCCAGAAGGCCGCCCTGCGCGCCTTCGAGGACGACCAGAAGTTCGCCGCCGAGACCTCCATCGCCATCACCCCCGGCGGGATGGACCCCTGCGACCTGCGGCTCGCCAAGGGCGACGCGGCCGTCGCCGACCTCGTCGAGGCCCGCACCCCGCTCTTCGAGTTCGCGCTGCGCCATGTCGTCTCCCGGCACAACCTCGACACCACCGTCGGCCGCGCCGCCGCCCTCGACGAGGCCGCCCCCATCGTCGCCAACATCAAGAACAGCTCCATCCAGCACGAGTCCGCCGTCCAGCTCGCCGGCATGCTCGGCATCCTGGACACCCAGTTCGTGGTCAAGCGCGTCTCCCAGCTCGCCCGCTGGGCCCGGGAGCGCGGCCGTGACGGCGGCCCCGACCAGGGCCGTCAGCAGCGCCGCGGCCAGCCGCCCGCCGCCGAGCAGGCCCGCCCCGCACCCGGCCCGCGCGGCCCGGCGCTCAACCTCCGCAGCCCCGCCCACCGCGTCGAGCGGGAGCTGCTCAAGCTGGCGCTGCAGCGCCCCGACCTGGTCTCCCCGGCCTTCGACGCGTACGGCGCCGACGAGTTCACCGCCCCGCCGTACGCCGTCGTCCGCCAGTGCATCGAGGACGCCGGCGGTGCCTCGGCCGGCGCCAACGACAGCGCGTACATCCCCAGGGTGCGGGAGGCCGCCCCCGACGACACCGTCCGCGCCATGGTCACCGAACTCGCCGTCGAGCCGCTGCACACCCGCCGCGACCCCGACGAGGCCTACGCCGGCGTCCAGTTGGTCGCCGTCCGCCTCGCCGCCGTCAACCACCGGGTCACCGAGATCCGCGGCACCCTCCAGCGCCTCGGCCCCCGCGCCGACCCCGAACACCTCGCCGCCGTACAGAACGAACTCTGGGTCCTCCAGCAGTACGGCCAGTCCCTCCGCGAACGCGGATACGCGGCCCTGTAGGGCGCCCTAACACTCCCGGGCACTCCCCGCGGTAGCCGTCCGGTCACGGACCGGACTCAAAAAGTGCTCGCACGCCCCTCGTGGCGGGACTGTGTCGTACTCCACACTGAGGAGCGGTGCCTGAGTCCCCGGTGCGCGGCGGGTCCGGTCGAACCGCACCGGAATCCCCCGCGGAACCACTCCTGACGTACGGGACGGACGGCGGTTCGGCCGCGACCGTGCCCGGCGTTTCTGCCGCTTCAGCAGCGATCACCCTGGAGGTCGCCCCCGTGCAGACCCAGACCCTCGCCGACGCGCCGACCGCCACGGAACCGGATACCGAGCCGCCCGCGGAGCCGCTCACCGTCCCGCAGCAGGCGGAGCCCCCCGCCGCCGAGATGATCGTCGAGGAGATCACCCCGGAACCGGAAGCGGAACCGGAAGGGGAGCCGGAAGCGGAAGCCGGCCCCGAGCCGGACCCGGACCCGGCGCCGCGCCCCGAGGCCGGCAGCCCGTCCGCCGACCTCTTCCGCCAGTACCTCCGCGAGATCGGCCGGATTCCGCTGCTCACCGCCGCCGAGGAGGTCGAACTCGCGCGCCGCGTCGAAGCCGGTCTCTTCGCCGAGGAGAAGCTCACCCACGCCCCCGACCTCTCCTCCCGACTCGCCTTCGACCTCGACAGGTTGGTGGTCCTGGGCCGGATCGCCAAGCGCCGCCTGATCGAGGCCAATCTGCGTCTGGTGGTCTCCGTCGCCAAGCGGTACGTCGGCCGTGGGCTGACCATGCTCGACCTCGTCCAGGAGGGGAACCTCGGACTGATCCGCGCCGTCGAGAAGTTCGACTACGCCCGCGGCTACAAGTTCTCCACCTACGCCACCTGGTGGATTCGCCAGGCGATGTCCCGCGCCCTCGCCGACCAGGCCAGGACCATCCGCGTCCCGGTCCACGTCGTGGAGCTGATCAACCGTGTGGTGCGGGTCCAGCGCCGCATGCTCCAGGAGCGCGGCCACGAGCCGACGCCCGAGGAGGTCGCCGCCCATCTCGACCTGACCGGGGAACGCGTCAGCGAGGTGCTGCGGCTGGCCCAGGAACCGGTCTCGCTGCACGCCCCCGTCGGCGAGGAGGAGGACGTCTCCCTCGGCGACCTCATCGAGGACGGCGACGCCGCCTCACCCGTCGAGTCCGCCGCGTTCCTGCTGCTCCGCGAGCACCTCGACGCGGTGCTCTCCACCCTCGGCGAACGCGAACGCAAGGTCGTCCAGCTGCGCTACGGCCTCGCCGACGGCCGCCCCCGCACCCTGGAGGAGATCGGCCGGATCTTCGGTGTCACCCGCGAACGGATACGGCAGATCGAGTCCAAGACCCTCAACAAACTCCGCGACCACGCCTTCGCCGACCAGCTCCGCGGCTACCTCGACTGAGACCGCCGGGCCCGGCTCCGCACGCGGCCGCACGCCCGGCCCGCCCCGGCCGCACGCCCGGCCCGCCCCGGCCGCACGCCCGGCCCGCCCCGGCCGCACGCCCGGCCCGCCCCGGCCGGTCACGCCTCCCGCTGGAACGCCCCCGGATAGGCCTCGTCGCGCACCGCCGTGTACTGCTGGCGCACGGCCTGGCCGACCGCCAGCTCGTCACCCGGTTCGAAGACCTGGCTCGTGGCGGCCGGCCACTGCGGTGGATCGATCCAGGCGGGCCCGCCGCCCGGCCCGGACTCCGCGCCGCCGGCCGGCGTCAGGGTGCCGTGCGCCACCCCCCACGCCCAGGCCGCCTGCCGGGCCGCGCCCAGCGCCGCGTACTCCGCCGGCTGCGGCACCACGACCGGCACCCCGAACAGCGCCGGCGCCACCGCCTGCACCGCGAACAGCTCCGCCGCCGCGCCCAGCAGGAACACCCGGCGCACCGCCATGCCCCGCCCCCGCAGCACGTCCAGCGCGTCCGCCAGCCCGCAGAGCATGCCCTCCACCGCCGCCCGCGCCAGATGCTCCGGCTTCATGCTGTCCCGCCGCATCCCGTGCAACGACCCGGCGGTGTGCGGCAGATGGGGTGTCTTCTCGCCCTCCAGATACGGCAGCAGCACCATCCCGTACGCACCGGGCGACGACTTCATCGCCAGCTCGGACAGGCCCTCCAGATCCGTCCCCAGCATCTCCGCGGCACCGCGCAGCACCCGGACCGCGTTGCTCGTGTGCACCACCGGCAGATGCCGCCCGGTGGCATCCGCGAACGAGGTGATCGTGCCGCTCGGGTCCACCAGCGCCTCGTGGTGAATCCCGAACACCGACCCCGAGGCGCCCAGCGACACCACCGCGTCGCCCTCCCCGACGCCGAGCCCGAAGGCGGCGGCCATCGTCTCGCCCGTACCGGCGGAGATCAGCAGCCCCTCCGGGGTGAACCCCGCCGTCCCCGACGGGCTCAGCAGCTCCGGCAGCCGCACCTGATGGCCCAGCGCCAGCTCCACGAGGTCCGGCCGGTACGCCCCGGTCGCCGCCGACCAGAAACCCGTCGCCGAGGCCCCGCCCCGGTCCGTCGTCCGCCGGGCCGGCCGCCCCAGCAGCTGCCACGCCAGCCAGTCGTGCGGCTGCATGACCTCAGCGATCCGGGCCGCGTTCGCCGGCTCCGTACGCGCCAGCCAGCGCAGCTTGGTCACCGCATGGGTCGCCTGCGGCACCGCCCCGACAGCCTGCGCCCACGCGGTACGCCCGCCGAGCGAGTCGATCAGGTCCGCCGCCGCGCTCTGCGCCCGCCTGTCGTTGCCGACCAGCGCGGGCCGCACGAGATTGCCCTCGACGTCCAGCGGCAGCAGCCCGTGCGGCTGCGCGGAGACCCCGATCGCCTGCACCCCTTCGAGCAGCCCGCTGCCCGCGGCCTCACCGAGTGAGATCAGCCACGCCTGCGGATCGACCTCGTGCCCCTTCTCGACGGGGTGCGGCGCATACCCGCGCCTGATCACGGCACCCGTGTCCGCATCGCAGACGACGATCTGCGTGCTCTCGGACGAACTGTCCAATCCGGCGACTATCCCCATGGCCTCAGATGATGCCCCATACGACGCATAGGGAGTGAGTCAGGGTTTGCCCGGGAGGGCCGGTCAGGTGTTGCTGGTGCCCCAGTCGTCCTCGTCGAAGCCGCGCGGCTCCCGCAGCGAGCGGACCCGGTCGGCGACGGACGCCGGCAGCCGGTCCCCGACCTTGGCCGACACCGTCCCGAAGGCCTTCGACGCGGCCTCGCGCCCGGTCAGCGCGGCCGACTCGGCGGTGTTCCGGACCGCGGGATTCTGCGAGATCCGCTGGGCGGCCTTGCGGAGCTGCTCGTACCGTTCCCGGCCGGCCCGTGCGCCGAGCACGTACCCGGTGGCCAGTCCCGCGATGAACGTGAGCCGGTAGCGCATTGCTCCACCCTTCCTCTCGTCGGTCCCGTCCGGTGCCGGAAGCACCGGAGTGCGGGCTGTGCCGCGCGCCTACCCTCCGGGGCCGCAGATCACCCGAGGTGACCTGAGGCGATACCGATTGGCGGAGCACCCCCCTGCTTGCGCTAATGTATGTGTCGCAGCGAGCACGCGCCGTCCGGAAGCCCGGACAGCGACGCATTCGAGGCACACAGAGCAATCCCCTGTAGCTCAATTGGCAGAGCAGCCGGCTGTTAACCGGCAGGTTACTGGTTCGAGTCCAGTCGGGGGAGCTCGGTCCCCTGTAGCTCAATTGGCAGAGCATTCGGCTGTTAACCGGAGGGTTACTGGTTCGAGTCCAGTCGGGGGAGCAGAGAGAAGAGGACCCCGCACGGGGTCCTTTTTCTTGTGCCATGGAACCGAACGGCCCGTGATCGAAGTCCTCTTGGGCGTGCGTGGTCGCCCGACGGCAGCCCTCACGGGCAGCAGATCGTATGAGCGGCTATGCTGCGGCAGACGGCGCGCACAAATGTGCGCGACGCGCCGTGGGGGGCGGTAGCTCAGCCGGTTAGAGCAGCGGACTCATAATCCGTCGGCCGTGGGTTCGAGTCCCACCCGCCCCACCGCAGCACCCAGGGCGAAGCCCCTTTCTACCTGGGGAAACGTCAGAACGGGGGCCACCGCCACAGCGCGGTGGCCCCCGTTCAGCCGTTCAGACCAAGATCCAGTGGACGCACAGTGGACACCCAGGGGCCGTCGGGCCGCACAGAGGTCCGGGACCGTATCCCCGCAGGCTCGGGGGACTTGGGAGCGCGTCGTCGCTCGCTCGGCGGCCACCCGGCCCGCCGGCGAGGCGGTGAAGATCTCCTGCCGGCGCAGCCCAGCGGGCCGGGCCATGCCGAGGCGGAGCACTCCCGCCGGGGGTGCCGACCGTCAGACCCTCGCCCCACAGGACTCCCAGCCCTGTCCCACACTCCTCGACCACCGCATCGCCTACGCCCAGTCGGTGGCCGGGCTCTGGCGAGCGGACCGGGGCGACGGCTGACTCGGTGCCCCTTCGCCCAAGTGGCTTTGCCGGCATGGTGCTTGTCCTGACGTGGCGTCGGACGGTGGTTGAGCGGGAAACCCAGTGGCAGTCCTGGCCCGGTGGCGAGGAGTATGCCGGGCATGAGCGAACAACCAGCGCGATGGACGCAGGCGACCGTCTACCCCGATATGTGGATCGATCCGGACGATGATCCCCGTGACAGTCAGGGGCCCGGTCCGGAGGGGGAGCGTGCGACGCTTCTGGAGTTTTTGGCGAGCTATCGCATGACGCTGCGGATGAAGTGTGAGGGGCTGGACGCGGAGCAGCTGGCGCGTCGGTCGGTGCCGCCGTCGACGATGTCGCTGCTCGGGCTGGTGCGGCACCTCGCCGAGGCGGAACGGGACTGGCGGAACTGGATCTGTGACGGTGATCCGGCGCCGAAGCTGTACGGCGTGAAGGACGCGGACTTCGACGGGGTGGTCGCCGAGCAGGCCGTGGTCGATGCCGCGTATGCGGATCTGGAGCGGGAGCAGGCCGCCACCGACGCGGCGCTGGCCGGGCATCCGGATCTGGGTGCGCGGGTGGGGAGGGAAGGGATCGCGGTCCGGGAGCTGATGGTGCACCGGATCGAGGAGTACGCCCGGCACTGCGGGCATGCCGATCTGTTGCGGGAGTGTGTCGACGGGCGGGTGGGGCAGTAGGCCGCGACGTCACCGAGGGCGGCCAGTAGGGGCGGCCCCCTGGGGGCGGGGCCGTAAGGGGCGCCCGTAAGGGGGCGGCCATAAGGGTGGGGCGGCGATGGGGTGGGCTTCGGGCCGACGTGCCGGATGTCTTTCGGCGTGCTCATCATGGTCGTTCAAGGGTCGGTCGGTCGGCCGTCGGGAGGGTGGGGCGCGAAAGGGCAGGGTGTGGGCGATGGAGCTGTTTCCGGCGATCCCGTATGCGGAGTGGCGGGACACCAAAGAGACGGTTCATCGGTTCGCGCAGGTGGTGGGGAAGGTGCGGCTGGCCGCCGGGCCGCGGCGTAACCACTGGTGGAACGTGCCCTTCCATCTCACCGGGCGCGGTATCACCACGCGGCCTATGGGGCAGGTCGACGGCAATCCGCTGTTCACGATCGACTTCGACTTCGTCGGGCATCAGCTGGTCGTGGCGGTGCTGGACGGCCGGACGGTCTCGTTCCCGCTCGCCGGGCGGTCCGTGGCGGACTTCCACGACACCCTGATGGACGTGCTGGCCGGGCTGGGTATCCGGGTGCGGCTCGCCGTCCCCGGGCCGTTCGACCTGCCCGACGCCGGGCGGCCGTTCGCCGAGGACACCGAGCACGCGGTCTACGATCCCGGGCACGCCCACCGCTACTGGCGGGTGCTCAGCCAGGTGGCGGCGGTGCTGGAGGAGTTCGCCGCGGGCTATGAGGGGAAGGTCAGCCCGGTGCACCACTTCTGGCACACCTTCGACATCGCCCACACCCGGTTCTCCGGGCGGCGGGTGGACCAGCCCCGGCAGACCGACCCGGTGACCCGGGAGGCGTACTCCCGGGAGGTGGTCAGCTTCGGTTTCTGGTTCGGGGACGACGGTTTCCCCGAGCCCGCGTTCTACTCCTACACCGCGCCGGAGCCCGCTGACCTGGACAAAGAGCCGCTGCGGCCGGAGGCGGCGCGCTGGGCCGAGCGCGGCGGCAGCCACCTGGCCGTGCTGCGGTACGACGACGCGCGCGCCGCGGCGGACCCCCGTGCGGCCGTGCTCGCGTTCTACGGGAGTGCCTACCGGGCCGGTGCCGGGCTGGCCGGGTGGGACATCGAAGGGCTCGCCTGTCCGGGCGGGGTGACGGACCCCCAGCTGCGGCACGAGCAGGGCTGAGCCGGCGCCGTCGAGGGGCGCGCCTCAGACGACCGGCGGGCGGCCCAGTCTCGTCATCCGCCACACCGTGCGCCAGCGCAGCGGACGGCGCCGGCCGCACGGGGTCCGTACCCCCTCGGCGAAGCCGGCGGCCCAGGCGCGCAGGCCCGCCGCCGAAGGGCTCCGGACGGCGGTCAGCACGGCCCATACGCCCAGGTAGAGCGGCACCAGGACGGCGGGGAGGTGCCGCCGGGCCAGCCAGACGCGGTTTCTGGCGACCATGCGGTGGTAGACCGCGTGCCGGGTCGGTGAGGTGTAGGGGTGCTGGAGCACCAGCTCCGGGGCGTAGCGGATGTGCCAGCCGTCGTCCAGGGCCCGCCAGGCGAGGTCGGTCTCCTCGTGGGCGTAGAAGAAGTCGTCGGGCCAGCCGCCGATCCGGTCCAGCATCGGTACGGACAGCGCGTGCCCGCCGCCGAGGAAGGTGGTGACCAGTCCGCCGCGCGCCGGGTCGCCGGCCCGCAGCCGGGGCACGTGGCGGCGCTGGGTGCGGCCCCGCTCGTCGGCGATGCGGAAGCTCACGATCCCCAACTCCGGGTCGTCGGCGTACAGTTCCGCCAGCCGGCTGAAGACGTCCGGGGCGGTCAGCAGACCGTCGTCGTCCAGGTCGACCACCACGTCGAGGTCCCCGAGCTTGCGCAGCTCGTCGAGGGCGACATTGCGGCCGCCCGAGACCCCCAGGTTCTCGCTCAGCTCGACGCCGAGGGCGCCGTGCGGCAGCGGGGGCAGCGGGGAGCCGTTTCCGATGACCACGAGGTGAGCGGGCTGGAGGTCCTGCTTGGCGACCGAGTCCAGCAGCGCCCGCAGCTCGGCGGGACGGTTCCCCATGGTCAAGATGGCGACGCCTACGCGCAGATGACGCACAGAAGTTTGCTCCGTTCTTGGCGGTCTTGTCGGGATGCTAACCGCCGGGTGCGGCGGCCGCGTGCCACGGCGCTGCCCCGGCGACATCCGGCCGCTGAACGCTGGGGAACATCCGCGCCGCGGGCGGGGCGCCCGCGGATGCCGGGGGTGCCGGACCGGCGCACCATGGAAGGGCCGGGGGGTTCGCCCGGATGCGAGGGGGGTGGATGGAGGAAGCCCTCATGATGGAAGTCAAGACGGTCGACAAGCCGGATGAACGGCGCGACTTTCCCCGGGGTCACCTCGAAGCCCTGCACCTCACCGGACTGGACTTCGCCGTGGCCACCTTCGAGCCCGGCTGGCGCTGGTCGGAGTCGGTGGGCCCGATAGCCGGGACCGACAGCTGCGAGGTGCACCACAACTGCTTCGTGGTCCAGGGCCGGATGCGGATCAGGATGAACGACGGCGCGGAGTCCGAGGTGGGGCCCGGCGATGTCTTCGTCCTCCCGCCCGGACACGATGCCTGGATCGTCGGGGACGAGCAGTGCGTCCTGTACGACTTCGCGGGCCAGATGGCGAAGGACTACGCGAAGGGCTAGGACGGGGCTGGACAAGCGCGACGGTCAGTGGCACCGGGAGGGGCTGCGCGGGCGGAGGACCCTGCCTGACCGCGTACGGAGCGGGGCCGGGGCGCGGTGTGCGGCCGCCGCGTCGGCCGGCCGGGTGACGTGTGGTTTGCCACGCAGATCCGTATGTCTAGGAACGCGATCGGTGGGCAGGGGTGCGGGACGGTCCGGCCTGCGGAATACCTCACGGGGTGATCCCGTTGCCGCAGCCGGAGACCGACTGACAAGCGTCGACAGACCGGAAGCAGGGAAACAGGCATGAGCACCATCGAGCTCACCAAGGAAAACTTCGACGAAATCGTCTCCGCCAACGACTTCGTCCTGATCGACTTCTGGGCCGAGTGGTGCGGGCCGTGCAAGCAGTTCGGCCCGGTCTTCGAGAAGTCCTCCGAGACGCATGAGGACCTGGTCTTCGCCAAGGTCGACACGGAGGCGCAGCCCGAGCTGGCGCAGGCCCTCCAGATCCAGTCCATCCCGACCGTGATGATCGTCCGGGAGAACATCGCGGTCTTCGCGCAGCCCGGCGCGCTGCCCGCCGAGGCCCTGGAGGACGTCATCGGCCAGGCCCGCGCCCTGGACATGGACGAGGTCCGCGCCTCGGTCGCCGAGGCCCAGCAGGCCGAACAGGCCGGGGCCGAGCAGGGGCAGCAGGCGCAGGGCTCGTGAGCGACCTCCTTCTGGTCCGGCACGGCGAGACCGAGTGGAGCAGGGACGGCCGGCACACCAGCTGGACCGACCTGCCGCTGACCGCCACCGGTGAGGAGCAGGCCCGCGCACTGCGGCCGCTGCTGTCGGACCGGAAGATCGGGCAGGTGTACGCCAGCCCGATGGAGCGGGCGCTGCGCACCGCCGAGCTGGCGGGCCTCGCCCGCCCGCAGATCGACGCCGACCTGCGGGAATGGGACTACGGCGGCTATGAGGGCATCACCAGCGCCGAGATCCACCGCAGCCGGCCCGGCTGGTATCTGTTCTCCGACGGCGTCGCCGAGGGGCCGGCGGAGCATCCGGGGGAGTCGCCCGAGCAGGTCGGGGCGCGCGCCGACCGGGTACTGGCGCGGCTCGCGCCACAGCTCGCCGCCGACGAGGGCGATGTGGCGCTGGTGGCGCACGCGCACTTCCTGCGGGTGCTGGCCGCCCGCAGGCTCGGGCTGCCGCCCGCCGCCGGGGGCCTCTTCACCTTCGAGACCGCGACGGTCGGCATCCTGGGAACCGAGCACGACCGGCCCGCGGTCGTCGCCTGGAACGCCCGCAGTCTGTGACGCCGGCGGGCCCGGGGCCGTGAGCGCCGGGCCGTACGCCCGGAGACCCGGGGACGCGGCCGCCGGCCGACTACGGGCTACGGGCTACGGGTCCATCGGGTCGAGGTGCAGGGGCTGCACCTTGCCCTCGATCATGGCGCCGAGGCCCATGACGGCACAGGTGTCGGGGTGGTCCGCGGTGTGCACCGGCATGTTCGTGGCCTGATGGATCATCGGCTCCAGGCCGGGGATCAGGGCGCTGCCGCCCGCGAGCACGATGCCGCGCTCCCCGAGGTCGGCCACCAGATCCGGCGGGCAGCGGCGCAGCACCGCCCCGATGCCGTCGAGGATCGAGGTCAGCGGGGTGGTGATGGCGTCCCGCACCCGCTCGGTGTCGACATGTACGGAGCGCGCCATCCCGCTGACCACGTCCCGGCCGTGCACCTCGGTGGAGCCGGGGGTGATCCCGTCGCCACCGGAGAGGATCAGCTGCAGCGGGCGTACCGCCTGCCCCGCCAGCATCAGTTCGTGGTGCAGCCGCAGATGCTGGACGACCGCGTGGTCGATGGCGTTGCCGCCCACCGGAACGGTCTCCGCCGACACGATCGAACCGAGCGAGAGCACCGCGACCTGCGTGGTTCCGGCGCCGCACACCACGATCATGGTCGCCTCGGGCTGCTCCACCGGAAGCCCCGACCCCACCGCGGCGGCGACCAGGGTGTCGACCAGCTCCACCCGCCGCGCCCCGAGCCCGGTGAGCGTCTCCACGGCGGCCCGCTGGGCCAGCGGCTCACTGCCGTACGGGAGGCAGACCGCGGCCCGCATCGAGGGGCGGCGCCGCCAGGTCCGGCGCAGCTTGTCGCCGACCAGGGTCCGCAGCAGCCGCTGCGCCATGTCGATGTCGACGATGGTGCCGTTGGAGACCGGGCGCACCACGCGGATGTAGTCGGGGGTGCGGCCGTCCATCACCTCGGCCTGGGCGCCGACGGCCAGCAGCGCCCCGCTGCGGGTGTTGATGGCGGCCACGGTCGGTTCGTCGACGACCAGCCCATGGTTCTTCACATACACCCTGGTCCGGGCCGCGCCGATGTCGATGGCGGCCGAACAGCGCCGCAATTGGGCGAGGCTGATGGTCATGGGTGATTCCTCCCCGATGGGCCGGTGTGGACGAAGCGCTCGCGCGGCCGGTTCGCAGGGACCGCTCGAGCGCCATCCTCCGGTCGCGCGCGGGGCGCCGCCCGCTGGACGGGTCCGCCCGGGGGACGGGGGCGGGGCGGTTGCGGCGAAGGGGTGACACGGCGGGGAGAAGCCGGTGCGGCGGCCCCTCAGCCGGTCAGCCGCTGATACAGCCCCCAGGTGAACTCGGGGACGATCTCCCGCGGGGTGCCGTCGGGGCCGGGCGCGGTGCAGGCCAGCCGCCAGCGGGTGGGGGCACTGCCCTCCATGGGGCGGGCCGGGGCGAAGGCGCGGGCGACCTCGTCGACGGTGCACGACCAGGGCGTCAGATCCGCTGTGGTGCGCAGGTCGGGGCCGGTGGCGCCGGGTGCCCGGACGAGCCAGGCGTTCCAGACGGCGCCCCGGCCGCCGGTGAGGACCTCGAACCGCAGGCCGGGCCAGAGCGGGACCGGCCAGGTCAGGGCCTCGCAGTGCAGATCGCCGATCCGGCGGGCGGTCACGCTCTCCGGGGTGCCGAGCAGCGCACGATACGGCCGGAGGCCGCCGGGCGCGCGCGGGGCGTGCATCCGCGCCTGCCAGCGGCGGTTGGCCTCGCGCATCGTGGCGCGGGAGACACCCAGGGTGCGCAGCGCGTCCTCGACCAGCCCGGGGTGGTGGTCGGCCATCCTGCGCAGCAGGACGAGCTGGAAGGCGACCGGTCCGGGCGGACCGGAGGGCGGGTCAGTGTCCGTGGTCGGGTCCATGAGGGACATGGTGGGGGACGGCGCGGGCGGCGGGGCGGCCGGGTCGCTCGCCGTCGGGCAGGAAGAGCACGGAGTTGACGTAGCGGCGGTGCGGGGCGAGGGAGCGGCGCAGCAGCCCGTGCTCGGCGACCTGGCAGGTGCGGGACTGGTGGCCGGGCAGATCGAAGGCGTCCAGCGGCAGCCAGCGGTCGTCCGGCAGGACCCAGCCGCGGTAGCCACGGGCGGCAGTCCAGTCCAGTACGGGCCCGAGGGGCTGGATGCGGGTCTCCAACTCGACGAACAGTGCCGGGAGTTGGTGCGCGACGGTGTCGGCGGCACCGCGCAGTACCGACAGCTCCGCGCCCTCCGCGTCGATCTTGATGAGGGTGACGGACGCCAGCCGCAGCGCGTCCAGCGGGAGACAGGGCACCTCCAGGGCGGCGGTGTGCAGCTCACGGCGGACGAGCGAGGAGACCCCGCGGTCGCCGCGGCCGTCCGCGGGCAGCCAGAGGGTGGCGCACCCGGTGCGGTCGGTGGCCGCGGCGGACACCACCTCGACATGCGCGGGAGTGACCGAGGCGAGCAGACGCGCCAGGTGGGGCACCGGTTCGAGGGTGACGACCCGGTCGGCGCGGCGGGCCAGCCGCCGGGTCCACGGGCCGTACCACCCGCCGACGTCGACGGCCGTGCCGCCGGGCGGGCAGAAGTCGGCGAGCCGACGCAGCTCCGGCTCGAACCGCGGATAGAGCCCGGCGGCCAGCGCCGACACCAGCCGGGCCGGCAGCCGGGGCGCCAGCCGCGCGGCCAGCGTCACGACCCCGGCTCGCGGTCGGCGAGCCGGCCGAGCGCGCGGGTGTGCTCGGCGTCGGTGAGCGGTTCGCCGGAGGAGGGCAGCAGCTGGGGGATGCCGTCGAGGACCGGGTAGCGGCGGCGCAGCCGGGGGTTGTAGAGGGCGTCACCGGGGGCGAGCAGCGACAGCGGGCCCTTGTCGAGCGGGCAGACGAGGATCTTCAGCAGCGGGTCATCGGGTGTCATGAGGCAACTCCGGGGTCTTGGTGGGGGACGCGGGGGCGGGCGGGTCGTGGCGGGGCAGCGCGAGCAGGACCGCCACGGCGACCGCGGTGCCGCCCAGCCGCAGCGCCCGGCGCAGCGGATCGGCGGGCAGCGGCTCACCGAACGCCACGGTGCCGCAGACGACGGTGAACACACAGGTCACGGTGGTGCAGACGGGGACGATCACAGAGGCCCGGCAGCGTTGCAGCGCGGTCTGGGACAGCACCAGACCGGCGGCCCCGGTGACGAGCAGCAGGTACGGGTAGGGCGAGCCGAACAGCCGCTCGGCCACGGCCGGGATGTCCCGGGTGGTCAGCAGCCCGGAGACGCCCTTGATGGCCAGCGAGCTGACCCCGTAGAGCAGGCCGACGGCGACCCCGTAGGGGACACCCGCCGTCGGCAGCCGGTGACGACGGCGGGCGCGCCGCTCCGCCGAGCGGTACAGCAGCAGCCCGGCGGCCAGCGACGGCACCGCGATCAGCAGCAGGGTGGCGGGCGGCGCGGTGCGGGCGACGGCCCCGGCGCCCTCGCCCCGGAGGGAGGCGACGACCAGCGCCAGCGCCACCAGAACCGCCAGGATGCTCCGCCGCTCCCGGCCGCTGGTCCGCTCGCCCAGCACCACCGAGGACAGCAGCAGAAGCAGCACCAGGCCGGAGACGAACAGGCCCTGGGCGGCGGCGAGCGGCAGCGTGCGGTACACGGCGAGCTGGGCGGCGAACCCGGCGGCCAGTGCCAGCGAACCGGCCAGCCACAGCGGGCTGGACAGCAGCCGGCCGACGACCCGTACGGGCTGCCGGGTGCTCAGCGCGGGCAGTCCGGCCAGTGCGCGCTTCTCCAGCACGAAGCCGGTGCTGTACAGGACGTTGGCGAGCAGCGCGGACGCCACGCCCCACCACGGCACCGCGTTACTCCCTTCCCCGGCGGGCGTGCGCGAGCAGGATGGAGGCCAGCGACGGGACATGGCAGGCGGCGCGGTCCACAGGGCGCAGCGGCCGCGGCACATCGTGGTACGGAGCGCCGGCGATCCGTACGGCCTCGAACCCGGACGCGGCCAGGAAGCCGCGCAGCGCACGGGCCGTGTAGAGCCGCAGATGGCCGACGACCTGGGTGCCCGGCCGGCCGTGGACGCGGCGCATGCTCACCTCCGAGAAGACGGGCTGGACCCCGGCGAGCAGCAGCCCGCGGTTGTACCAGGCGGCGAGGTTGGGGGTGGAGAGCAGCAGATGGCCGCCGGGGCGCAGGACCCGGCGCAGCTCGTCCAGGGCGGCGTCGGGGTCCACGAGATGCTCGATGACCTCACTGAAGAGGACGGCGTCCGCGGAGCCGGACGCGAACGGCAGCCCCCCGTCGGTGAGTTCCCCGCGCACCGCACAGGGGAGCCGGGTCCGGGCGCGGCGCAGGGCGTCCTGCGACCAGTCGACGCCGACCAGCCGGTGACCGGTGAGCAGTTCCGCCGCGGTGGCCGCCGCCGAGCCGTCGCCGCAGCCGATGTCCAGGATGGTGGCGGCCGGGGCACCGGGCCCTGCGGGGCCCAGGGCGCGGGCCAGCAGCCGGGCCTGCCGCCGGCTGCGGGCGGCGCCGGAGGCGACCGGCACGGCGGGGTTCTCGTAGAAGTCCCGCAGCGTGGCGGGGGGCCGGGTCACCGGGCCGCTCCGCCGGTCCAGGCGGTGGCGGCGAGCGAGGAGCGGAACAGGGCACCGAGCCGGGCGCCGGCCGCGTCGTCCAGGAGAGCCGGGGACCAGCGCAGCGCCAGCTGGATGCGGCCGGCCACGGAGACGGTGGTGACGGTGAGGCCGCGCGGCATCCGGGCCGGCGCGGAGAACCACACCGCGGTCGGGCGGCCGGCCGCCCCGAAGTCCAGCGGGTAGGGAATCCGGCCGATGTTGGACAGGAGGGTGGTGGAGGTCCAGGGCGCGGCGGCGGCGCGCAGCGCACGGGTGACCGCGCCGCGCAGCCCGACCGGGAGGACGGGCGCCGTCAACACCACGGAGGCGAAGCCGAGTTGGCGCCCCGGGGGTGCGGCCTTGAGGGCGCGGGTGCGGGCGGCGGTGCGCCGCAGCAGCCGGGCCACCGCCTCCGGGTCGGGCGGATCGGCGGTCAGCGGCCCGGCGTCCCTGCGCTCCTCCGGGCCGAAGCCGACCGTCAGCAGCCGGGTGCCGTTGCCGATGGGCATCTCGGCGCCGCGCGGCCGGTCGTCGACGGGCATGGTGAGGACGACGGGGGCGGCGGCCGGGCCGTGCGGGCCGCCCGGGGCGTGCAGCCGGTTCCAGCGGGCCACCATCAGCCAGGTGGCGACCAGGAGTTGGTCGTTGACGGTGTACGGCGCCACCCGTCCCGGTGCGCGCGGCGGCCGGGCCGGAATCGGCAGTTCGGTCAGGAGCATGCCGTTGCCCGGCCGGCCGGTGCGGGGAACGCGGCCGGGGGCGGCGGCGATACGGGCCGGCCGGGAGAAACGCGGCCCGGCGTCCGGCACGTCGTCGGCCTGCGGCCGCTCCGTACGGGGACCGGCGGCGCGCACGGGCGGCGGGGCGGGGGAGTTGTCGGCGCCGCTGTACAGCTCGGCGGCGGTGGCCAGCACCCGCAGACAGGCCGGACCGTCCAGCGCGGTGTGGTGCAGGGTGAGGAGCAGGACGGTGCCGCCGTCCGCCTGCGCGATCACCGTCAGCCGTACGGGAGGTGAGGCGTGCAGCGGCGGGCTGTCGTCGAGCGCGCGCTGCCGGGCGCGGGCCAGCGCGTCCGGGCCGGGCGGCGGGAAGTCGACCGGGTCCACGTCCGGGGCGGCGGTCAGCTGCCAGGTGTAGCGGCGGTGCCACCAGCGGACCGGCGCCTGGCGCATCAGGACGCGCGGATGGCGGGCGAGCGCCCGGTGGAACGCGGTGCGCAGCCGGGCGGGGTCGATCCGCCCGGGGAGGTGCACCTCGATGTGCACGGTCTCCGGATGGCCCTCGTCCAGACAGTGCCGGGAGACCTCGTCCACGACGGGGAAGGGGACGCGGGCCACGACGATGCCGCGGCTCGGCTCGTTGATGCCGTGGCTTTGCTGCCCGATGCCGTGGCTCTGCTCCCCCCCACCCCCGAACCCACCCCCCGCCCCCTCCCCCGAAGGGGGAGAGGGGGAGGGGGCGGGGGAGAACGCGGCGGGGCTGCTGGGGTTGGTGGGTGTGTCGGGGGCACAGGGGTTGGTGGGTGCGGCGGGGCTGCGGGGGTTGGTGGGTGCGGTGGGGCTGCCAGGGTCGGTGGGTGTGTCGGGGCCACAGGTGTTGGTGGGTGTGCCAGGGCTGCTGGGGTTGGTGGGTGTGCCAGGGCCGCGGCGGTTGGGGGGTGCGTCAGGGCCACAGGGGTTGATGGGTGTGCCGGGGCTGCTGGGTTTGGTGGGTGTGCCGGCGCCGCTGGGCGGTCCGTGTCGGCGGGTGGGCGCATCTGGCCAGCCGGCGGGCGGTTCGTGTCTGCCGACGGGCTCGGCGTCCCGGCCGTCGGGCTCGGCGCTCCGGCCGTCGGGTGCGGCGTCCCGGCCGGGCGGTGGTTCTCGTCGCTCGTCGGAGGGCTCGGTCTGGCCCTTGGACGGTTCGCCCCATTGGCCGGGTGGTTCGTGCCCGGCCGGTTGCCGTGTGGTCATCGGGTGGTGTCCTTCCCGCTGTTGTGGGTCGGCGGTGCGGGAGCGCTGTGGAGCGGCGGTGTGGCCCGGCTGTCGCCCGGTGGTACGGGACCGCCCGGCCAGGGGCCCGTCCGCTCGGCCCAGTTCGGGCCGGCGCCCGGTGTTCGTCCCTGGGCCACGATCGGCCGCCCGACCGCTACCGCGCCGCCGTCCCCGTCACCGTCCCGGTCGCTGCCCCCGTCCCGCACCCGGCGCGGAAGTGGCGGCGGCTCGTCGGGGCCGGGCGGATCAGCCGGCCCCGATGCTCCGGGCGCTCCGGACGCTCCCGACGCTCCGGACGAGCCCTCCCGTGCCCCGTCCGTATCGGGCCCCGCCCGCTCCGGAGAGGCCGGCTCCCGAACCGCCCCGCCCGGCATCGTGACCACCGCTGCCGCCAGGGCCAGCAGGGCCGCTGCCTGTGCGGTGGCGCTGAAGGCGCCCTGGCCGGCGGCGTGGGGTGCGCCCGCTCCCAGGGCCGCGATGATGCCGGCGGTCACCATCGCCAGCAGGGCCAGGGGGAGCAGGAGTTGGGGGCGGAAGCGGGCCAGGAGGGCCAGGGCCGGCACGATCAGGGCGTAGGGCCCGGAGGCCAGGGCGAGTACCGCGGTGAGTGCCAGGACGCCCAGGACCCAGGAGGGGGCGGGCGGGGGCGCCGGTGCGGGCGGCGGGGTGCGGGGGGTGCGGCGGACGAGGGCGGAGACGAGCAGGAGCGCGAGCCCGAGGGCGCCGCCGGCCAGGCCCAGTCCGTAGGTGACGGCCGGGGCGTAGGAGAGGGTGACGGTTCCGCCGGAGCCGGCCGGGACGAGGAAGGCCTGCTGCCAGCCGTCCACCCGGAGCGGGGTGAGCGGGCGGCCGTCGAGCGTGGCCTGCCAGCCGTCGTTGGCGTTCTCGTGCAGCTGGAGGTAGACGGCCCGGCCCGCGCCGACCGTCACACTGCGGCGGTCGCCCGCCCAGTCCTTCACGGCGACCTTCCGCTCGGGGGCGTCAGCTCCCTGCTCCGGAGGAGAGTCCTTCCGCTCCGCGGCCGTCGGCTCGCTCTCCGCCCCGTCGCCCACGGCCCGCGTGTCGCCCCGTCGCAGGGTGACCTCGGTCAGTGCCAGCGGCCCCTGGTCGCCCGCCTCCACCCGGTGGCGTCCGGAGGGGAGTTGCAGGCTTCCGTCACGGGCCGGGCCGGCGCACGGGCGGACCGTGACCGGGCGGCGTTCGGTGAGGTCGCGGACGTATCCGGAGGCCTGGGTGGTGTGCAGGACGCCGTCGACGGCGAGCATCGGGCCCTGGCCGCAGCCGACCGAGAAGCGGGCGCCGGCGGCGGGCCGCGGGGTGCGGTAGCCGTCGAGTGCGGGGATATGGATCTCGCTGAGTCCGACCGGGAGCTGGAGTGCCTGGCCGGCGACCGGGTTGTGCAGGGTCAGCGGTGTGACCTTGCTGAGGGTGAGGTCGAGGCGGTCGGTGGTGATCGGGTCGAAGCGGGCCTGGCCGTTCTCGTCGACGCCCGCGGTGGCCGCGCCGTCCGGCGAGTTGATGAGGATCTGTTCCGGCCGGGTGGCGAGGCCGCCGGCCGCGGCCAGCACGATCTGGTCGATCTTCTTCCGGCCGGGCCAGCGCAGATGCAGCGTCGGCCGGTCGCCGGCGATCCAGGCGGTGGTGAGATCGCCGTCGACGAGGTTGCGGGGGCTGAGCGACTGCCCGAAGCCGAAGCCGGTGGAGTCGGCGGTGGCGGTGATCCGGTCCCGCTGTTCCGGTGCGATGCGGTCCAGGAGCCGGTCGAGTTCGGGGCCGGGTACGGGCAGCGCCGTACCGGAGATCCGGTACGGGGCGGCGGCGCCGGTGCGGAACTGGCGGTGCAGTCCGGTCTCCGCGGAGACCGGGGAGAGCCCGCCCGGGTCGCTGCCGCGGTGCAGCGAGAGGACCTCGGCGGGTGCGCCGGACCGCTCGGTGTCGGTGGGGAGTTGCAGCAGCCGGGTGACCTGGACGCCGGGTACGGAGATCTCCCGGAAGCCGGCGCCGGAGAGCCCGGCGCGCGGGGTCTGCGAGCCGAGGATCGTCACCTTCAGCCAGGCCGCCCGCCCGGCCGGGGCCTTGACCCGCTGGGGCGTCCCGTCGGGGCGCAGGGTGCCGGTGGTGCTGCCGCGGTCGGTCTCCACCCGTACGGAGGTCGGGGCGGCGCGCAGCCCGTCCCCGGGCAGCGGGGTGAGGGACAGCGCGGACGGGAGGGTGACGGGCCGGGTGAACGCGACCCGCACCCACTGGCCGACGGGGGCCCCGGCGCTGCCTTCCGCCCAGGCGGTGTCGGGGTTGCCGTCGAAGGCGTTGACCGGGTCGTACTGCGGCAGGTGGAAGAGCCAGTTGCCGCTGGTGGAGGCGGTGACCGAGGACGCGCCGCGGAGGACGGCGGTGGTCTGGTGGCCGGGGCCGGTGGTCGGCAGGATCTGCCGGGGCGGGCGGCCGGGGTCCTGGACGCTGCCGGGGTGGTTCCGCTCGCCGGCGGTGTAGGTGTACGAGGTGTTGCTGTTGACCAGGCCGAAGCGGGTGTCGGCGCGGCGCAGGCCGTCGGCGGTCAGCTGGAGCGGCGGGGTGCCGAGGCCGGGGTGGCGGTCACCGGTCAGCACGGTGGCGCGGCGGCGCAGCGTCGGGTCGGCGGACAGCTGGAGGAGGGCTTCGGGGCCGCCGCTGAGCTGGGCGGTGTCCGCGACGGCCCGGGTGGTGACCGGGCCGGGTTCGGGGGTGCCGGCCGGCCGGTAGATCTCGACGGCGCGCTGGCGCGGGTAGAGGCCCTGGACCTGGAGGGGCGCCCCGGAGGGGATGCGGCCGCCGGTGGTCAGCGGGCCGAAGGCGGCCGCCTTGCGGTAGCCGGAGGCCTGCAGGGTGCGTTTGACGGTCTGCGGGGGGACGTAGCCGATCTGGTCCGGGTCGAGGTCGTTGCGGACGACCACGTCGTGCAGTCCGGCCCGGCCCAAGTAGTCGCGCAGCCCCGGCACTTGCGCGCCGGTGAGCAGGGCCTGTTCGACGGCGTCCAGGGTGCGGCGGGCGCCCGGGGTGCTGAACGGGACGAAGTCGCGCTGCGCCCAGGGGGAGGTGGCGAGCACGTCGAACGGTTCGTCGATGGGGGAGCCCCAGGTGTAGAGGCCGTGCGCGGTCGCGGGGACGACCAGGGCGCGGCTGTGCGGGGAGTGCTTCTGGAGCCAGGCGGCGGCCCGTTGCCAGGAGTCGGGCAGTTCGGTGAAGGCGCCGGGCTGGAGGACGGTGCCGGTGAGGAAGGGCAGCGCGAGGGCGGGCAGCACGAGGAGCGCGGTGAGCAGCGGGAGGCGGCGGCGGGCGGGGAGCCGCCGGGTGCCGCGGCGTTCGGTGGCGATGGCGAGCAGATGCGCCAGGCCCAGGGTGAGCGCCAGCGCCAGGCCCGGGGTGAACTTGTAGATGTTGCGGAACGGGCGCAGCCAGCCGTTGAGCCAGTCCTGCCACAGGCCGTGCAGCGGTCCGCCGAGCGCGCCGCCGTACCCGGCCAGCGCGATCAGCGCCACGGCCAGCACGGTCAGCAGCAGCCAGCGCCGCTCGGGCAGGTCCCGGCGGGCGAGCCCGGCCAGGCCGAGCGCCGCGGCCAGCGCCGAACCGAGCACCGCGTACGGCCGGGCCGTCATGGTCCAGCCGGCCGGCAGCCAGGGTTCGCCGAAGTCGAGGTAGCCGACCCAGTTGCCGGCGCCGCGCAGCAGCTCGGTGGCGGACATGGTGCCGGTGGTGGTGTCGGCCTGCTCGATGAACGGCATGAAGTTCTCGCCGTGCAGGCCGAGCATCAGCAGCGGCACCACCCACCAGGCGGTGGCCAGCACGACGCCGGGCAGCCACCAGGCGAGCAGCCTCGCCCGGCGCGGCCCCGTGCGCGACAGCAGATACAGGCCGGCGGGCAGCAGCGAGGCCAGCGTCGAGGCCGCGTTGACGCCGCCCATGAAGGGGATCAGCAGCGCCGAGCGGGTGGCCGCGATCCGCGCGCTGACCTGCGGGTTGGTCAGTGGCAGCAGCACCCACGGCAGCAGCGCGCCGGGCAGTGCGGCGGCGGAGGTGGAGCCGATGACGAGGGTGAAGGTTGGCCACAGGGCGTAGCAGGCGGCGGCCAGGAGGCGGGCCGGCGGGGTGCCGGTGCGGAGCCGTTCGGCGAGCCGCAGCGCACCCCAGAACGCGGCCGTGACGATCAGCGACATCCACAGCCGCTCGGCCAGCCACACCGGGACCTGGGCGAGATCGGCCAGGCCGTAGTAGGGGAGCGTGGGGAAGGCGTAGCCGATGTACTGGTCGGCGATGCCGCCGAAGCCCGCCCGGTCGTGCCACAGCTGCCCGAGGTCGGCGAGGAACCGCCACGGGTCGGTGGCCACCCCCAGCTTGGTCTCGAACGTCATCTTCCCCGGCGCGGGCGCGAGGAAGCCGGCCAGCGCGAGCGCCCAGAACGCGAACAGCCAGCGTCTGCGCCGGGGAGGGCCGGGCGGCGGCGCGGGCGCGGGCACCGGCCGTCCCCCGGTGTCGGGCGAACCGGGGGACGGGAACGGCCTCAGGGTCTGGGTCATGGCAACCGCCGGAGGATGAGGAGGAGGTTCCAGGTGGCGACCTCCCGGACGCCCGGGAGGCGGGGGAGGGCCTCGGCGAGGAACGGCGCGTAGCGGGAGCGGGCGCTGACCACGGCGATGTCGTCCCTGGCCCGTACCTGGCGCAGGGTGCGGCCGATGTGCACCGCGAACAGGTTGACGCCCAGGGTGTGTTTGGCCGGGTGGCCGGTGCGCCGCAGGTAGCGGGCGCGGGCCCGCTCGGCGCCCAGGTAGTGCCAGGGCGCGGTCTCGTGGCCGCCCCAGGGGGAGAACCAGTTGGTGAAGGCGACGTAGATCAGCCCGCCGGGGCGGGTGACCCGGATCAGCTCGCTGAGGAAGGTCTGCGGGTCGGCGACGTGTTCCAGGACGTTGGAGGAGAAGCAGATGTCGACGGCGCCGTCGGCGAGCGGCAGCAGGTAGCCGTCGGCGACCACGGCGCCCTCGGGCGGCGGGCCGTGCGCGGTCAGCTCGGCCGTGTCGGGTTCGAAGAGCCAGCCCGCGGCGCCGCGGCGGCGGAACTCCGCGGTGAAGTAGCCGCTGCCGCCGCCGACATCGGCGACCACCGCGTCCCGCAGCGGCACATACCGCTCGATCTGGTCGGCGGCGTCCCGGGCGAGCAGCCGGTAGCAGTGCCCGGGGTCGGTCCGCTCCCGGAGGAAGGCCCGGAAGAGGGTGGCTGATCTGCGCAGCGAGGGGTCGCGCACCGGTCCTTCACCGCCCGGACAACGGGTCGAGGACGGCCTCCGCCGCGACCGCGCGGAAGCTCTGCACGGTATGGCTCCACCGGAAGCGGGCGGCGCGCCGTTCGGCGGCGCGGCCCAGGGCGTCGCGGCGCCGGGCGCTGAGCGCGAGGGCGCACCAGTGCGCGGCGAACGCGCTCTCGCCGCGGGCCAGCAGCCCCGTCCGGCCGTCCTCGACGGAGTCCCGCAGGCCCGGGATGTCGAAGCCGACGGCGGGGGTGCGGCGGGCGGCGGCCTCCATCACCACCAGCCCCCACCCCTCGACCAGCGAGGGGTGCAGCAACAGCCAGGCCGAGCACAGGAGTTGGTGTTTGCGCTCCTCGGAGACATGGCCGGTGAGGGTGACGCCGGGCCCGGCCATGGCGGCCAGCCGGGCGCGCTCCGGGCCGTCGCCGACGATCACCAGCCGTCCGCCGGTCACCGGCCGCACCCGCTCCCACAGCCGCAGCAGCAGATCGATGCGCTTGTACTCGACCAGCCGCCCCATGGCCAGGAACAGCGGCTCGGGCGCCTTGGGGGCCAGCGGGCCGGGCTCCGCCACGCCGTTGTACACCAGCCGGATGCGGTCCGGGTCGACACCGAGGCCGTGCAGCGCGGACGCCGTGGAGCCGGAGACCGCGACCATCAGGCCGCGGCGGTGCGCACCGGCCAGCGCCCAGTGCTCCAGGCGGCGGCCGAGCCGGGCGGCGGGCCCGGGACAGCGCAGCCGCCACAGATCCGTGTGGACGTGGTTGACCAGGCACAGCGTCGGGCCGCGGTGCCACAGTGGCGCTAGGTACGGCATGCCGTTGCAGACCTCGACCAGCAGATCGCAGGGCCCGGCCCGGCGCGCCGCCCGGGGCACGCGCAGGAAGTGGCCGGCGTCGCCGCCCGCGGACAGCACCCGGTAGCCGCGGGCGGGCGCTTCGCCCTGTGCGGGAGGAGCCGGGAGCCCGGAGGACGGCGGTCCGCCGCACAGCAGGGTGACCTGGTGCCCGTGGGCGGCGAGTCCCTCGGCGATCCGGTGCACCAGCAGCTCGGAGCCGCCGGCGGCGGGGTTGCCCAGATCGCGGCGGGCGAGGAAGACGATCCGGCGCGGGAGCGGCGGCGGCCCGGAGCCGGGCGGCCCGGACGCCGCGGGGCCGGCGGCGGGCACTGCGGGAGGCGGGGACGGCTGTACGTGCTGGGGCATGTGCGCTCCAACTCGTCTCAGGGTGCGGTACCGGCGGTGGGGGACGTACTGCGTACTGAGTGTGCGGGCCGTGCGGCAGCATGCGGTGGTGCGGTCGCGCCGGGCGGCGGTCCGCCCGGCGCCCGGGGTGCGGTGCCGGGGTGCGGTGCGGCGCGGCGGACGTGCGCCGGCCGGCTGCGTGTGGGGTGGACAGTGTTCGCCCGCCGCCTTCGCCGCGGCTACTCACCGGCGTGACAAAAACGGCCCCGAATTCGACTGACGGTTCATCACTTCGCTCAGGACCCGTCCGGTGTCCGCCTGCCGCGCACCACCCACACCACGCCCACAGGCACGAGCACGGCGCCCGCCGCCGCGGCCGTGACCGGCAGCGTCCGGCCCACCAGCACCAGCTTGTCGCTGTCCGCCTTCGCCAGCCGCACCTGCGCCCGCTGCGTCGCGGGCGTGAACTCCAGCCGCTCACCGCGCAGCAGCGTCACCGCGGTACGCCGGGAGCCGGGGGCCCGCAGCGTCTTGACCGGCGAGAGCACCGCGTTCATGATCCGGCCGGTGCGCGGCTCGACGACCAGCTCGATACCGGAGTTGGCGTACCACTCCTCGGCCTGGATCTGGCCCTGCCGCGGCCGTCCGACCAGCCGCCCCGGCACCTGCCGGCTGCCGGTCCTGGTGGCCGGCACGGTCCCGGTGAAGCGGTAGCCCGGGTAGCCCCGCACCTCCCGCGTACCGGCGAAGCGGAGCGGGACCGCGGCGCCCAGCGTGTTGTCCCACCAGCGGTAGCCCCTCTTCTGCACATCGAAGGGGAACTTGAGGTAGGCCTCGCCGTCGAACCGGGTCGGGGCCTCCGCGCAGCAGTGCACCGGCGCGTTGCTGCGCCGGTCGGTGACCCAGCGCTCGGTGGTCCACTGGAACGCGCGCCGCGGGTCCTTCAGGGCCAGCGTCTGCGGGGTGTCGACGGTGGTGGAGACGTCCCACACCGCCCGCCCGCTCTTCTCGCTCGCCGCGACATCGCCCAGGACGTGCCGGGTGATCGTGATCTGCCGGTGGTCGCGGGTCTTCAGCGCGGCGGTGTCGAAGTAGCCGCCCTCGCCGGTGAAGACGGTGGTGACATCGACATCGACCGGTGTGACCTTGGCCCGTGGCGTGACGTACCAGGCCAGCAGGGGCGCCAGGACCAGCAGGAAGACGCCGAGACCGAGGACGGCCAGGGACAGCGGAGGGGCGGCGGTGGCCGCGGCGGGGGAGGGGGCGGACTTGCCGGATACGGGCATACGGGCACTCCTGGAAGCGGTGGGGGAATCACGCTCTGGTGCACGTGCGGCGCCCCGAGGCGCCATGGGCCGGGAACGTAAGGGAACTCTTGACAGGGCGTCAATGCCCTTCCACACTCGGCAGGCACCGCGACCCCAGTGGTGCCGCGCTGTGGGGCGCGGTTGCCGGACCGGCCCGGGAGGCCGTGCCGGGTGCCGCGCCAACCCCGACGGAGGCCGCCGACGGACTCCGCCTCGACGAAGGGCTCGCCGCGCCATGCCCCGAACGCTCGCCGCCGCTCTGACCGTGCTGACCGCCGCCGCCCTCGCCACCGGCGTCGCGCTCGGCGCCGTCGCCGCCCTGGACACCACCCCCGAGCAGCCGAACGTTCCGCTGGTGACCTTCGGCCGGGGCGGTGACTAGCGGGCCGGGGCGGGCCGGGGAGACGGGGCCGTGCCGGTACGGGGCGTGCTGAGGAGGTCCGCGTCATGGTGACGGCCGTCCGCTCGGCCTGGCGGGAGGTACCGCCCTATCAGGTACGGCAGTTCGCCGCCCTGGCACTGGAGGAGGTGCCCGCCCTCGCCCAGGACATCCTCCGAGAGATCCGCCGTACCTACCCGCAACTCCCGGTGATCCCCGACGAGTTCGGGGAGCCCCGGGCGCTGGTGGGAATCCGCCAGTCGCTGGAGCACTTCGTCGCGCGTCTGACCGCCGGCCCGGACCGGCCGCACGTCCACCCGCGGGTCTTCCAGGAGTTCGGCCGCGGCGAGGGCCTCCAGGGCCGCAGCCTGGACGTCCTCCAGGCCGTCTACCGGCTGGGCGTCCGGCTGGCCTGGCGGCGGCTCGCCGAGATCGGCCAGCAGGTCGCGATCCCGGCGCCCGCGATGTACGAGCTGGCCGAGTCCGGCTACGAGTACCTGGACGGCCTGGTCGCCGAGTCCGTCCGCGGCTACGCCGAGGCCGCCGCCCGCCAGGCCGGTGAGCGGCTGCGGCGGCAACGGCGCCTGATGGAGCAGCTGTTCACGGCCCCCGCGCGGCCCCGGCGCGGCGCGGCGGCGGACGTGCCGCCGGCCCTCGCCGAGCGCGCCGCCGGCCTCGGCTGGGCGCTGCCCGAGCGGGTCGCGGTCGCGGTGCTGCTGCGGCCGGACCGGGAGGCGGTGGCGCCCGCCGTCGCCCCGGACGTCCTGCTGGACATGGAGAGCGAACGGCCCCGGATGGTGGTGCCCGACCCGGATGCCCCCGGGCGGCGTGAGCTGCTGGCCCGCGCGGCGGCCGGCTGGTCGGGCGCGATCGGCCCCGCCGTACCGCTGCTGGACGCCGCGAAGTCGCTGCGCTGGGCCGGGGCCGCGGTCGACCTGACGGAGCGCGGACTGCTGCCCGCCGGCGAGCTGCTGCAGTGCACCGAGCACACCGAGGCGCTGGTCCTGCTGCCGCCGGAGGAGCTGATCGGGGACCTCACCCGCCGCCGCCTCGCGCCCCTGGAAAGCTGTGGCCCGGCCCATGCCCGCCGCCTCGCGGAGACCCTGCTCGCCTGGCTGGAGACCCGCGGCGGCGCCCCCGAGGTCGCCGCGCGGCTCGGCGTCCATCCGCAGACCGTGCGCTACCGGCTGCGCCAGATACGCGAGTTATGGGGCACGGAGATCGACGACCCGGACCGCCGCTTCGAACTGGAGCTGGTGTTACGGGCCCGCCGGCTGCGCGGGGAACTCAGCTGACCCCGCCGGAGCCCGGGGCCCTGCCCTCCACCAGCACCGCCATCCCGTCCAGCAGCCGCGCCAGCCCGAACTCGAACAGCGAGGTCAGCGTCACCACGTCCTCGTCGTGCCCCGAGATCCCCCCGTACATGGGGTAGGAGCCCGAGGTGAGGATGCCCTCGAACACCGGCTCCATGGAGGCCATCCACTGTCTCTGGTCCATCCCGGTCTCCTGCTCGGCCTCCAGGTCGTCCTCGAAGCCGGCGGCGGTGGCGCGGACGTGGTTCAGCAGGGTCACGGCCATGTGGAGCAGCGTCACCGGGTCCACGCCCGCCACCCGCGCCATGGTCCACTCGATGAGCGCCATCGCCCGTGGCATCGGCTGCGGCCGGGTGATCGACAGGTAGTGGGCCAGCCACGGATGCCGCTGGTAGAGCTGCCATTGCAGCCGCGCGCCCGCCTCCATCCGCGCCCGCCAGCCGTCCGGCGCCGGGTCCGGGAGCACGATGTCGTGGAACGCCGCGTCCGCCATCAGCACCACCAGCGCGTCCTTGTTGGCCACATGGCGGTAGAGCGCCATCGAGGACACCCCGAACTCGGCGGCGACCCGGCGCATGGACAGCGCCCGCAGCCCCTCGGCGTCGGCGATCCTGAGTCCGGCCCGGACGACGCGCTCGCGGCTCAGCCCGCTGTCCGTCTCCCGCGGCCCCCGCTCGCGCGCGGGTCCGGGGCGCGCGGTCCGCTGCGGCTGCGGCGCGGCCACCACCGTGCCCACGCCCGGCACGGCGCGGACCACGCCCTCCTGGCGCAGCGTGGTGAGCACCTTGGTCGCGGTCGCCATCGCCACCCCCCACTCCCGGGTGATCCGCCGGGTCGAGGGCACCCGGTCGCCCGGTGCGAGCGTGCCGGAGTCGATGCGGCTCCGGATCTCCTCGACGATCCGCCGGTAGGGCGGCGGGGCTGCCGACTGCTCCACGGGACGACCTCCGTACTAGTGCACCAGGGGCTTTCGCCAGGCTCGCGAGCGTATCAGCGCACCTCGCCAGGGCAGGGCGTTGCCGGTAGTGCACTAGTGTGATGCACCTCCAACTCCCTTACCACTCCAACTGTTTGCACCGTAAGCGCGCCCTGCTTACCGTGTCACCCATGTTGTTTACTCCGTACACACCCCGGCCGTCGGCCGGCCGCCGGGAGTGGACCGCCCTGGCCGTCCTTCTGCTGCCCTGCCTCCTGGTCTCGATGGACGTCTCGGTGCTCTACTTCGCGGTGCCGTTCCTGACCGCCGAACTGGAGCCCAGCAGCGTCCAGCAGCTGTGGATTCTGGACGTCTACGGCTTCGTCCTGGCCGGCCTGCTGATCACCATGGGCGCACTGGGCGACCGCATCGGCCGCCGCAGGCTGCTGCTGTCCGGCGCCCTCCTCTTCGGCCTCGCCTCCGGCGTCGCCGCCTACGCGCAGAGCGCGGAAACCCTCATCGCCGCACGGGCGTTGCTCGGCGTCGGCGGCGCCACCCTGATGCCGTCCACGCTCGCGCTGATCCGCAACCTCTTCCATGACGCCCGGCAGCGCGGCAGGGCCGTCGCGATCTGGTCGTCGGCGATGATGGGCGGCATCGCGGTCGGCCCGGTGCTCAGCGGGGCGCTGCTGGAGCACTTCTGGTGGGGCTCGGTGTTCCTGATCAACACCCCGGCGATGGTGCTGCTGCTGGTCTGCGGGCCGCTACTGCTGCCGGAGTTCAGGAACCCGGCGGCCGGACGCTTCGATCTGCCCGGTGCGCTGCTGTCCTTGCTCGCGATGCTGCCGACGGTCTACGGCGTCAAGGAGATCGCCCGCGACGGCCTGGCACCACGGCCCGTCCTCGTCCTCACGGCCGGACTGCTGGCCGCCGCGGCCTTCGTCCACCGCCAGCGCACCGCCCGCCACCCGATGCTCGACCTGGAGCTGTTCCGCCGCCGCGGGTTCAGCGTCTCGGTCCTGATGAACCTGCTGGCGATGTTCGCGGTCGTCGGCTGCGCGGTCTTCTTCACCCAGTACCTGCAGTCCGTACGGGGCATGAGCCCCATGGAGGCGGCACTGTGGAACCTGCTGCCGACCCTCGCGGTGGGCGGCATGGCACCGCTGGCCGCCACCCTCGCCCAGCGCATGGACCGGGCCCGGGTCATCGCCCTGGGCTTCGCCCTCGCGGCCGGCGGCTTCGTCTGGCTGTCCCGGCTGGCACCGGACTCCGCCCTGTGGTTCGTCCTGGTCGCCTCGTCGGTCTACGCCGCGGGCCTGGTGATGGTGATGTCCCTCGGCAACGAACTGGCCATCGGCCTCGCCCCGCCCGAGCGCGCCGGCTCCGCCTCGGCCCTGCTGGAGTCCGGCACCGAACTGGGCGGCGCGCTGGGCATGGCCGTCCTGGGCAGCATCGGCGGCGCCGTCTACCGGGCCGGCATGGCCGACGCCCTGCCCGCCGCCCTCCCCGCACCCGCGGCCGACGCGGCCCGCGAAACACTGGCCGGCGCCGCCGCGGTGGCCGCCGAACTCCCGGGCCGGGCAGGCGAAGCGCTCCTGACCGCGGCCCGCTCCGCCTTCACCGACGGCTTCCAGTCGGCCGCACTGACCGCCGCGAGCGTGATGGCCTGCGCCGCGGTCCTGGCGCCGGTGCTGCTGCGGGGGGTGCGGACGACGGGGGCCGGCGGGGAAGCGGACACCGCCGGGGCGGGGGCACCGGACCTCGCCGCGCCGGCGGGAGCGGGGGCGACCGGCACCTCCGCGGCGCCCTAGCGAAGATGCCGCGGGTTCGCGTGCCGCCAGGGCACCACAGGCCTCGTCAGGGGGCCGCCGGCCGGGCCGCGGCGGGGACGGCCTCCGGGGCCGGCGCGGTGTCCGCGCTGATGCGCAGGGACTTCACCAGCTCGCGGTACAGGGCGTCCTTCGCCAGCAGTTCCTCGTGGCTGCCCTGGACACGGATGCGGCCCGCCTCCATCACCACGATGGAGTCTGCGTCGATCACGGTCGACAGCCGGTGGGCGATCGTGACCACCGCACCGGTGGCCGCGCGGGCGCGGACGCAGTCGTGGACGGCGGCCTCGGTCAGCCCGTCGAGCTGGGCGGTCGCCTCGTCCAGGAGCAGGACGTCGGGGGTGCGGAGCAGGGCCCGCGCCAGGGCGACGCGCTGGCGTTCGCCGCCCGAGACGGTCGTGTCGGACAGCGGTGTGTCGAGGCCGTCGTCGAGCGCGTCGACCTTCTCGGCCAGCCGGACGTCGCGCAGCACCCGGCGCAGCTCCCCGTCCGACGCGTCGGGGCGGGAGAGCAGCAGGTTGTCGCGGAGCGTCCCCGGCACGATCGGGGTGTCCTGCTCCACGTACGCCAGTCGCGCCCGGAGCTCCTCGTGGGTGTGGTCACGGTACGGGTGACCGTCCAGGAGCAGTTCGCCCCGCGTCGGCTCCAGAAAGCGCAGGAAGAGGGAGAACAGCGTCGTCTTGCCGGCTCCCGACAGGCCGACGATCGCGGTGTGCCCGCGCCGGGGGACGGCCAGGTCGATGTCCCGTACGGCCGGTTCGGCGTCGGGGCCGTAGGCCGCGGTGACCTGTCGCAGCGCCAGCACGGGCACGTCGGGCCGGTGCTCCCGCTGCGGCGCGGGGCCCGTCGAGGGTGTCGGCCGCGCGGTGCTCTCGGTCGCCAGATCGGCGGTCTCCCGGATGCGCTCCGCCGCGGCGATGCCCGACTGCAGCGCGCTGACGTTCGCACTCAGCTCGGTAACCGGCTCCATGAGCCCGAACGCGTACAGCAGGAAGGCGATCAGGCTGGAGACCTCCATCTGCCCCTCGCCGACCCGCCAGGCGCCCACCGCCAGGATCGCGATGGTCGCCAGCTCGATGCCCGACAACGAGACCGTCCAGGCCAGCGCCTCGCGGCGGACGGCGCGGATGCCGTACTCGGCGGAGGAGCGCGCCTGGGCCAGGATGCGTTCGGCCGTGCGGTCCTCGGCACGGCTCACCTTCACCGTTCTGATGGCACGCAGGGTGCCCGCCAGTACGCCACCGAGCCGGCCGAGGTGCTCCTGGGCGCGCTGCTGCGCCGCGGCGATACCGGGCATCAGGACCGCGAACAGCACCCCGGTCAACGCGACCGCCGCCACGGTGGTGCCGAGCAGCACGACATCGAGCACACCCATCAGGACGAGGGTGCCCAGCAGCATGACCGTCCCGTTGATCAGGCCGATCAGCGCGCCGGTGGCGGCTTCGCGCAGCAGCACCGTGTCGGAGGTGACGCGGGTGACCAGCTCACCGCTCGGGCGCCGTGTCACGGCCGGCACGGTGGCCCGCAGAAACCGCCGTACCAGCGCCTCGCGGGCCTCCAGCACCACGCGTTCCCCCACGGTGCCGAGCAGGGTCCACTGCCGGAACCGGACGGCTCCGCCGAGGACGAGCAGGACCAGCAGCGCCGCCACGGGCCCCTTCAGCGACGACGAGGTGCCCAGGGCGTCGAGCACCCACTTGGTGACCATCGGAGTGGCCAGCCCCAGCGCCGACGCCACCAGCCCCAGAAGCAGTGCCCCCACCAGCGCACCCTTGTGCGGCTGAGCGAACGACCACAGGGTCCGCAGCCGCGGCGCGGTCCCCTTCCGAGGGAGGGTGTGACGAACAGTCATGTCACCGAGTGCAATATGTCCGCTCGGCGGGCGCAAGCGAATTTCATCCGGTGCGGCGCTGCCGTTATGCGGTTATGGGTAGAGGAGTTGACGAGGCATCAGGTGGCTGCCGCGACGGCCGGTGTCCGTCCGGCTCACTCCGGGGCGACGCCCAGCATCCGCTGCAGCAGCTCCTTCAGCAGTGTCCGTTCGGCGACCGTCAGGCGGCCGAGGGGCTCGCGGGCGAAGTTCAGGGACGTCCGCAGCGCCTGGGCCAGCCGCGCGCCCTCGTCGGTGGGGGCGGCGAGCTTGACGCGGCGGTCGGCCGGGTCGGGGCGGCGCTCGACCAGGCCGCGGGACTCCAGGCGGTCCACTATGCCGGTGATGTTCGACGGCTCGCACTTCAGGCGCTGGGCGACCTTGCGCATGGGCAGGGGCTCCAGCGAGAGCAGGCTGAGCACCCTGGCCTGCGCGCCGGTGAGGGAGTGCTCGGTGGCGGCCTGCTCGTACTCCTCGTAGTAGCGGGAGACGACGGTGCCGATGAGGTCGACGACCTCGACGGTCAGGGGGTCTGCGCGGGGGGTCATGCATACGAGGATACCCATTTACTTGACAACATGAAATATCGAGGCGCATGGTTGTTTCAGCACCTGAAGCATTTAGGAGGATCGCGTTATGTCCGCACTGCCCACGACCAGCCGCGAATGGCACCTCGTCGCCCGCCCCCACGGCTGGCCCACTCCGGAGGACTTCGCGCTGCGCGAGGTCGCGGTGCCCGAGGTCGGCGAGGGCCAGATCCTCGTCCGTACGCAGCACTTCTCCGTCGACCCGTACATGCGCGGCCGGATGAACGACGTCAAGTCCTACGTCCCGCCCTTCCAGCTCGACCAGCCGATGGACGGCGGCGCGGTCGGCGAGGTCATCGCCTCGCGCGACGACTCCGTAGCCGTCGGTGACCACGTCCTGCACGGCCTCGGCTGGCGGGAGTACGCGGTCCTGGACGCCAAGCGCGCCGCCAAGGTGGACCCGTCGCTGGCCCCGCTCACCGCCTACCTCGGCGTGCTGGGCATGCCGGGCCTGACCGCGTACGCGGGCCTGCTGGAGGTGGCGTCCTTCAAGGAGGGCGACGCCGTCTTCGTGTCCGGCGCGGCCGGTGCGGTGGGCAGCGAGGTCGGCCAGATCGCCAAGCTCAAGGGCGCCTCGCGGGTCATCGGCTCGGCCGGTTCCGACGAGAAGGTCAAGCTCCTGGTGGAGGAGTACGGCTTCGACGCCGCCTTCAACTACAAGAACGGCGATGTCAACAAGCAGCTCAGGGAGGCCGCCCCCGACGGCATCGACGTCTACTTCGACAACGTCGGCGGCGACCACCTCGAGGCGGCCATCAGCTCCCTCAACGTCCATGGCCGGGCCGCCATCTGCGGCATGATCTCGATGTACAACTCCACCGAGCCGACCCCGGCGCCCCGTAACCTCGCCATGGTGATCGGGAAGCGCCTGCGGCTCCAGGGCCTGCTGGTCAGCGACCACGCGGCGCTCCAGCCGAAGTTCGTGGAGGAGGTCTCCGCCTGGATTCGCTCCGGCGAGCTGAAGTACGGCGAGACCAAGGTCTCCGGCATCGAGAACGGTGTCGAGGCCTTCCTGGGCCTGCTGCGCGGCGACAACACGGGCAAGATGATCGTGAGCCTGGAGAGCTGAGTCCGGCCCCGGCCGGAGAGCTGACCTCAGCCCTCCGACCGGCACCGAGGGCGGGGTGGGGCGGGGGGCGGGGGAGGGGAAGCCGGAGAACTGCGCACCTCCCCCCTCGGCGCCCCTCGGACCCCCGGCCCCCTTGCCCCCGCCCTTCACCCCCTCGCGCCACCCGCCACCCCTCACCCGTCACCCGTCACCCGTCACCCGTCACCCCTCACCGCCCCATCCCCCTTGCCCCGCCCGTTAGGCTCGGGGCACGCCGTCGTGATCCGTGGGCGCGAGTCGCGGCGAACCACAGGAGGATTCGGTATGTCCATCCAGACCGTCGACGTCGTCTACACCGCCGTCGCCACCGCTGAGAACGGCCGTGACGGCCGCGTCGCCAGCGACGACGGCAAGCTCGACGTGGTCGTCAACCCGCCCAAGGAGCAGGGCGGAAGCGGCGCCGGCACCAACCCGGAGCAGCTCTTCGCGGCCGGTTACAGCGCCTGCTTCCAGGGTGCGCTGAGCGTCGTCGCCCGCCGGGAGAACGTCGATGTCTCCGGCTCCCGCGTGACCGCCGAGGTCGGCATCGGCAAAACCCCGGACGGCGGCTTCGGTCTCACGGCCGAGATCATCGTCTCGATCCCGCAGGCCGACGCGGCCACCGCCCAGGACCTCGTGGCGAAGGCGCACCAGGTGTGCCCGTACTCCCACGCCACCCGCGGCAACATCGAGGTGAAGCTGACCGTCGCCTGACCCACGGCGCCACCGGCTGATCCATGGCGTCACCGGGTCGCCGGCGTCACCGGTGCCAGGGGCGTCACCGGCGTCACGGGCTTTCCGCAGGGGCCGCATCCCACGACGGGGTGCGGCCCCTGCGCTGTCCGCGCCGCGGCCCCCGCGCTGTCCATGGCGCGAGCCCCGCGCTGTCCGCGACGCGGCGCTTCCGGCCCCTGTGTGCGGACTCAACTCGCGCTATTCTGGCGGCGCTTCACCGCGTTCCTCCCCACAGCTCCGTCGGCGGCCGGCCGGCGGGGGCCCTGGTCTCCGGGGCCTGTCCGGAGGAGCGAGGAGGAGTGATGGACGATCAGGACACGGAGCAGCAGAGCAACCGGTGGGCGCCGTCCGACAGATGGCAGGTCGTCATCGGGGCGCTCGGTCTGCTGGTGGCGATCGTCGCGTGTGTGGGGCAGTTCGCCCGGTAGGTGACGGGACCGGCCCCATGGGTCCGGACACGGCCGGCACCCGTCCTCGTGGCGGGACGGTCAACGGGGGAGTGCCCGGGCTCGCCGTGCACCGCGCGCCGCACCCCCTTGTGTGCCTGTGCCCGCACTCCCGAGCCTTTGCGCCTTTCCCTCGGGTCTGCCCCTCCCGCACCCCGCGCGCCACCCTCCCCACCCCCGCCCATGTGACGCAGGCAACATTCACCCCGTCTTGACGCACCCCCCGTGTAATCGATTTCGTAGCCTCCGCGCGTTCCCCACGGAATCGATTACACGACGATCACGCACACGACGATCACGCGCAGCGAAACCCGCCCCCGTACCGGAGGCGGTGCACGGACAGACGGAACAGCGAACGGACGGCGACGGTGCCATGGCGAACATCAAGGATGTGGCAGAGCGGGCAGGGGTCTCCGTCGCCACGGTGTCGCGGGTCCTCAACGGCCACAGCCCGGTCGCCGAGACCCGGGAGCGGGTGCTCGCCGCCGTACGGGAGCTGGGCTACCGCCCCAACAACGTCGCCCGCGCACTGCGCACCGCACGGACCGGTGCGCTCGGCCTGATCATCAGCGATCTCACCAACCCCTTCTTCACCGAGCTGGCCGACGCCGTCGAGGACGAGGCCCGCAGCCTCGGCTACAGCCTGGTCATCGGCAACGCCGGTGAGCGCCCCGACCAGCAGGACGACTACATCCGCACCCTGCTCGACCGCCGGATCGACGGCCTGCTGGTCAGCTCGGCCGGCACCGGTTCGACGATGCTCAGCGAGGTGGTCGCGTCCGGCACCCCGCTGGTGCTGCTGGACCGCACCGTGCCCGGCGTCGACGCCCCCTGCGTCCGCGCCGACGGCCGTACCGCGCTCACCGAGCTGGCCGCGCATCTCGCCGCC
Source organism: Streptomyces sp. NPDC048612 (assembly GCF_043199295.1). Lineage (NCBI taxonomy): Bacteria > Bacillati > Actinomycetota > Actinomycetes > Kitasatosporales > Streptomycetaceae > Streptomyces > Streptomyces sp. NPDC048612. The sequence goes on along the minus strand of NZ_JBICVV010000006.1, from coordinate 173,494 downwards.
CACGGCCGCCGCCGCCCCGCGATCATCGTCGCCCCGGCCGGCACCCCCACCGGTGACGAGCGCCTGCGCCTGTTCCGGACGGCGCTGGCCGGATACGGCCTGACCCTGCCCGACGAGCGGGTCGGTTCCACCCCCGACCTCCAGCACACCGGCGGCCGGCAGGTGATGAGCGCCTTCCTCGACCTCGCCGAGCCGCCGGACGCGGTGCTGGCCACCGACAACCTGATGGCCCTGGGCGCGATGGACGAACTCCGCGCCCGCGGGCTGCGGGTGCCCGATGACATGGCGCTGGTGGTGTACGACGACGTGCCGTGGTTCACGCACACCGATCCGCCGCTGACCGCCATCACCCAGCCCACCCGCGAACTGGGCCGGGCCGCCGTACACACCCTGCTGGCGCGGATCGAGGACCGGCCCGCCGGCTCGGTGCTGCTGCCCGCCCGGCTGGTCGCCCGCCGCTCCTGCGGCGAGGTGCCCGCCCCCTGAGCCGGCCCGCCCGGTGCCCGTGTCCGCCATGCCGACACGGCTTCCCCGTCCGGGCGGGCCACCCATCCCCATCCCCACCCTCACCCCACCTGAGCCAGCCACCACACAAGCCATCCGAGGAAGAGAGGGGCAGCGCATGACCGGCGTCAACGACGACGTACCGGGCGGACGCGAACTGCTGCGCGTGGAGGGGGTGACGAAGTCGTTCCCGGGCGTCCGCGCGCTCGACGGCGTGGACCTCACCCTGCGCACCGGTGAGGTGCATGTCCTGCTCGGCGAGAACGGTGCGGGCAAGAGCACCCTCATCAAGATGCTCTCCGGCGCCCACCGCCCCGACGCGGGCCGCCTCCTCGTGGACGGCGACGAGGCCACCATCCGCTCGGCGCAGGACGCCGAACGGCTCGGCATCGCCACCATCTACCAGGAGTTCAACCTCGTCCCCGGGATGACCGTCGCCGAGAACCTCTTCCTGGGCCGGCAGCCGCGCACCCGGCTCGGGCTGGTCGACCGGAAGACGATGCGGACCCGGGCCGCCGGCCTGCTGCGGCGGGTACGGCTCGACGTGTCCCCCGACACCCCGGTCTCCGAACTCGGCATCGCCCGCCTCCAAATGGTCGAGATCGCCAAGGCGCTGAGCCTGGACGCCCGGGTCCTGATCATGGACGAGCCGACCGCGGTGCTGACCTCCGAGGAGGTCGAGACCCTCTTCGAGATCGTCCGCGAACTGCGCGACAGCGGCGTCGGCATCATCTTCATCACCCACCACCTGGAGGAGATCGGCGCACTCGGCGACCGGGTCACCGTCCTGCGGGACGGCCGCTCCGTCGCACAGGTGCCGGCCTCGACGGACGAGGACGAGCTGATCCGCCTCATGGTGGGCCGGGACATCGCCGAGCAGTACCCGAGGCAGCGCCCCGAGGCGCCGGGCGCGCCCCTGCTGCGCGTCCGCGGGCTGAGCCGCGACGGCGCCGCCGCCGGGCCGGTCTTCGAGGGCATCGACTTCGAGGTGCGGGCCGGCGAGGTCGTGGGCCTCGCCGGGCTGGTCGGCGCGGGCCGCACGGAGGTGGTCCGGGCGATCTTCGGCGTCGACCGCTATGACGCCGGGACGGTCGAGATCGACGGCAAGGAGCTGGCCGCCGGCGACGTCCGGGCCGCGATGCGCGCCGGGCTCGGCCTCGTACCGGAGGACCGCAAGGGCCAGGGCCTGGTGCTGGACGCCTCGCTGCAGGACAACCTCACCCTGGCCCGGCTCGACCGCGACAGCCGCGGCGGGCTGGTGGACCGGGGCGCGCAGCGGCGCGAAGCGGCCGCGGTGGCCGCGCAGCTGAAGGTCCGGATGAGCGGCCTGGGCCAGAGCGCCCGCACCCTCTCCGGCGGCAACCAGCAGAAGATCGTCATCGGCAAGTGGCTGCTGACGGACACCCGGCTGCTGATCCTCGACGAGCCGACGCGCGGTATCGACGTCGGCGCCAAGGTCGAGATCTACCAGCTGATCAACGAGCTGACGGCGGCCGGCCGCGCGGTCCTGATGATCTCCAGCGATCTGCCCGAGGTCCTCGGGATGAGCGACCGGGTGCTGGTGATGTCGCAGGGCCGGCTGGCCGGTGAGCTGTCGGCCGAAGAGGCCACCCAGGACGCCGTGATGGAGCTGGCGCTCCAGACCCCCGGCTCCCCCAAGAGCACCAAGCACCACGACGAGAGCGCGATGGAGGGCTCCGATGTCCACTGAGGTGAAGACAGGAGCCGCCGCCGAGGCGGTGGGACAGGCACCGGACCGGGACGGCTTCGGGCCGTGGTTCTCCCGGGCGGTCCTCAGGAACGGCCCGCTGGGCGGGCTGATCGCACTGGTCGTCGTGATGGCGGTGCTGTCCAGGGACTTCCTCAACGGGCAGAACCTCCTCAACGTCGGCGTCCAGGCGTCGGTCACCGCGATCCTCGCCTTCGGCGTCACCTTCGTGATCGTCTCGGCCGGTATCGACCTGTCGGTCGGCTCGGTCGCCGCGCTCTCCGCCACCGTCATGGCCTGGGCGGCGACCAACGAGGGCCTGCCCGTCTGGGCGGCGGTCCTGCTCGGCCTGGTGGTCGGCGCGGCGGCCGGCCTGGTCTCCGGCGCGCTGGTCGCCTACGGCAAACTGCCCGCGTTCATCGCCACCCTGGCGATGCTGTCGGTCGGCCGCGGCCTGGCCCTGGTCATCTCCGGCGGCTCCCCGATCGCCTTGCCCGCCTCGGTCGGCGCGCTCGGTGACACCCTCGGCGGCTGGCTGCCGGTGCCGGTCCTGGTGATGATCGCGATGGGGCTGATCGCCGCGCTGGTGCTGGCCCGTACCCACGCCGGCCGGGCGATGTTCGCGATCGGCGGCAACGAGGAGGCGGCCCGGCTCTCCGGCATCGACGTCAGGCGCCGCAAGCTCGCGATCTACGCGATGTCCGGGGTGTTCGCCGCGGTCGCCGGCATCGTGCTCGCCGCCCGGCTCACCTCTGCCCAGCCGCAGGCCGCCACCGGCTACGAGCTGGACGCGATCGCCGCCGTCGTCATCGGCGGGGCCAGCCTCTCCGGCGGCTCCGGCAAGGCCTCCGGCACTCTCATCGGCGCGCTGATCCTCGCCGTCCTGCGCAACGGCCTCAACCTGCTGAGCGTCTCGGCGTTCTGGCAGCAGGTCGCCACCGGACTGGTCATCGCGCTGGCGGTGCTCCTGGACACGCTGCGCCGCCGGAGCGCGCGATGAGCGCCCGGCGGACCACCCGGATCAGGGCCGCGCTGGCGGCCGGGCTGGCGGCGACCGCCGTCCTGGGCCTGGCCGGCTGTGACCGGGGCGGCAACACCGACCTGGGGCTGGCGCTGTCCACGATGAACAACCCGTTCTTCGTCGGCATCAAGGAAGGCGCCCAGGCCGAGGCGGACGCCCGCGGACTGCACCTCAACATCACCGACGCGCAGAACGACCCCACCCAGCAGATCAACCAGATGGAGACGTTCACCAGCCAGAACGTCAAGGCGGCCATCATCAACCCGGTCGACTCCGACGCCGCCGTCCCGGCCGTCGGCGTCGCCAACCGGGCGAAGGTGCCGGTGATCTCCATCGACCGCGGTGTCAACGGCGGCACGGTCGGCTCGACCATCGCCTCCGACAACGTCGCGGGCGGCCGGCTCGCCGCGAAGACGCTGGCCGACTCGCTCGGCGGCAAGGGCAAGGTGGCCTTCCTGGAGGGCCAGGCCGGCACCTCCGCCGCCCGCGAGCGCGGCAAGGGCTTCGAGGAGGGCATCAAGAAGTACCCCGGCATCGAGGTCGTCGCCCGCCAGCCCGCGGACTTCGACCGCACCAAGGGCATGGACGTGATGACCAACATGCTCCAGGCGCACCGCGACATCGGCGGGGTGTTCGCCGCCAACGACGAGATGGCGCTGGGCGCTTCCAAGGCGCTGGGCGGCCGCTCCGGCAAGGACGTCAAGGTGGTGGCGTTCGACGGCACCCCGGACGGCGTCAGGGCGGTCCGCGGCGGCACCCTGACGGCCACCGTCGCCCAGCAGCCAAAACTCCTCGGCAAGCAGGCCGTGGACTGGGCGCTGAAGGCCTCCCGCGGTGAGAAGCTGCCGCAGTCGGTCAGGGTGCCGGTGGTGCTGGTGACCGCGGAGAACGCCGCGAAGTTCGACGGCTGAAGTCATGGCAGAAGCGGGAGAGATGAGAAGAAGTGGGAGAGCGGTGCATGTATGACGTCCTGGTGGTCGGCTCGGCCAACGCGGATCTGACGGTACGGGTCGACCGGCGGCCCGGCGCGGGCGAGACGGTGCTCGGCACGGACCTGGTCGAGTCGGCCGGCGGCAAGGGCGCCAACCAGGCGGCCGCCGCGGCCCGGATCGGCGGGCGCACCGCGCTGCTGGCCCGGGTCGGCGGCGACGCCTACGGGCAGCTGCTGCTCGCAGCCCAGCGCGCGGCGGGCACCGATGTCACCCCGGTCATCGTGGACGAGGCGGCCCGCACCGGCACCGCGATGATCATCGTCGACCCGGACGGGGACAACAGCATCGTGGTGTCGCCCGGCGCCAACGCCGCGCTCACCCCGCAGGACGTGGCCGCCGCGAAGGACACCATCGAGGCCTCCGCCGTGGTCTCCCTCCAGCTGGAGATCCCCATGGAGTCCGTGCGGGCCGCCGCCGCGGCCGCCGAACAGGCCGGTGCCCGCGTGGTGTTCAACCCCTCCCCGGCTCCCGCCACCGCGCCGGCCCCCGAACTCCTCGCGGTGGCCGACCCGCTGGTGGTCAACGAGCACGAGGCGCGGCAGCTCTCCGGGCTGACCGACGGCACCCCCGCCGAGTGGGCGCAGGCCCTGCGCGACCGGGGCGCCCGCTCCGTCGTGGTCACCCTCGGCGGCGACGGCGCGCTGGTCCTGGACGCCTCCGGAGCCGAGAACGTCCCGGGCGTACGCGTCACCGCCGTCGACACCACCGGCGCCGGCGACGCCTTCACCGGCGCCCTCGCCACCCGCCTGGCCCGCGGCGACGCGCTCCCCGAGGCGGCCCGCTTCGCCGTACGGGTCGGCGCCGCCGCCGTCACCAAGCCGGGCGCCCAGCCGTCCTACCCGACCCGGGCGGAACTGGAGCTGCTGGCGCCGGAGCAGCCGCAGGGCTGAGGCCCCGGCACCGCCCGGCCGCCGCGTCCCGCGCGGTGGCCGGGCGGTGCCGACGGCCACCGGTGTCACCGCCCGTCCCGCTCCTTCGGCCCGTACAGCGCGCGGTCCGCGCCGGTCGCCAGCGCCCAGTAGCGGTCGCCGTAGGACCAGTGCCACCACTCGGTGGGGTAGTTGACGAGACCGGCGGCGGTCAGTGCGGCGTTCAGTACCCGGCGGTGGGTGCGTGCGGCGGGCGTCAGATCCGGGGCGCCCGTGTAGCAGGCCCCCTCGCTCTCCTCCGGGCTGGCGTTGACCGGCGTCCCCATGTCGACATGTCCCCCGTCGGCGGTCACGAGGGTGAGGTCCACCGCGCCGCCGGCGCTGTGCGGTGCGATCCCGGGCGGCGAGACGTACCGGCTGGCGGCCCGGTGCAGCCGCTCGGCGTCCCAGTCCGGGTGGGCGGCGCGCAGTTCTCCGGTGTATTCCTCGAAGTAGCGGCGCTGCAGCCCCGGCGGCCGGTAGCCCTCGACGAACTGCAGCCGCAGCCCGTCCGGCAGCGACTCCTGCGCCGCCAGCAGCCGTTGGAGCACACCTTCCCGCAGGAAGGCGAAGTCGCCCGGCGCGTCCTGCCGTTCCCCGGCCACCAGCAGTCCGGGCGCCGCGGTCCGTACGTCCACCAGCCGCTCACCGCACTCCGCCACGGGGATCGCGGCCACCGCCGGGTCCGACATCAGCGTGATCCGGTCGCGGACATCGGTGAGCACCAGCTCCGCCCCGTTCCCCGGCTCCGCCCCGGTCCACTCGGCGGCCGTCACCGCCCGCTCGCCCGACGGCAGCCAGGCGCCGCTGAGACCGCACCCCGCGGCGGAACCGCCGGTGCCCAGCCCGTTGGCGAGCACCAGATGCAGCCCGTGCTCCCGCGCCGACTGCCCGTACCGCGCCACCCGCTCCGCCGTGCCGTGGAAGGAGCTGGCGAGGTACACCCGGCAGCCGTCCGCCGCGGCGCGCGCCGGGACCCCGGGGAAGCTGTTGTCGAAGCAGGTGGCGAGCGCGAACCGGATGCCGCCCAGGGTGAAACGGCCCTCGGCGGTGCCCGGCGCGAAGACCTCGTCCTCACCCTCGAAGAGGTGGACCTTGTCGTAGCGGGTGAGCGGGGCGCCGTCCGGGCCGAAGACGAACGAGGAGACGGCCGGGCGCGAGCCGTCCCCGGCGGTGCGGCCCGGCGCGTTCACGACCGCGGCGACCCCGTGCGCCCGGCAGGCCTCCTGTACGGGCGCCAGCCGGGCGTCGTCGGCCGTGACCGCGAGGCCCACGGGATCGGCGGCTATCCGGGCCAGGTCGTAGTGCGTCAGCGCGAGTTCGGGGAAGACCACCAGCCCGGCACCGCGCCCGGCGGCCTCGGCGAGGAGCCCGGCCATCCGGGCGGCGTTGGCCTCGATGTCGCCCGGCACGGGGAGGAATTGTGCGGCAGCAATGATCATCCGCCCATGATGCCGGGCGGCACGGGCGGACCCGGCGGAATCTCCCTCCCCGGCCCGCCCGTTGAACCGTCCACGACCTGAACCGTCTGCCTCTCGGCCCGCCTACTTCCGGGCCGCGGCCTCCGACGCCGCCACCGTCACGACCGCCCGCACCTGCCCGGTGATCGCGATCCGGTTCCGCACGAAGGCGGGGTCGGTGACCTGGCCGTGCGCCGGGTCCGTGTTGCCGGGGCCGAACTCCAGGACCGGAGTGTGCAGATGCCCGCCCGGGATCGCCGGCCGCACCGCGTCCCGCAGCAGCGTCGCCCGGTAGGCGATCTCGTTGGACAGGTAGTCGCCGCCGCCCCCGGAACGCGCCGTGGAGCCCGGGGTCGGGCCGTCCGGCCGGTCGACCGGTGCGCCGCCGCCCGCCGGGATCTCGGTCACGGCGGTGTGGTCGACCACCGGATACGGCCCGGTGCCGGCCGCCACGATCCGCGCGTACGGCAGGCTGGTGGCCGTCCACTGCGGCTGCGGCCGTACGGTCGGCACCCCCGCGGGAATCGGCACGACCTCCGTGCGGGACTCCCGGGCGTTGTCCGGATAGCCGCCCCGCCAGGCCCCGTTGGTCCGCTCGACGTCGAACCGTCCGGGCCGCCCCTGGCTGACCGTCGTGAACAGGTCGGCCTGCCGCGGCCCGCCCCGGAAGTGCGGCAGCAGGGTGCGCTCCACGGTGCCCGCCGCGAAGTCGGCCCACCGTACGGGGAAGACCGCGGTCTCGATCCGGGCCGGCTTCCCGGACGCGGTCCGCACCGTCGTCCCGTCCAGCGCGAGCGCCGCCGCCCCCGACGGATTGCTCCGCCGGGCGTCGTCGTCCAGCTGGAACGGGTCGAAGCCGGTCACCACGACCCGCAGCACCTCCTTCCCGCCGGGCAGCGCGATCGAGTCCTGCCCGCGCGAGCCCCGCTCCAGCGACCCGAGCAGGGCCTCGCGCTCGCTCTCGGTCAGCCCGAACTCCGGCCGCCACTGCCGTAGTTCCCTCGTCATCCCGAGCCGCGCCCAGTACAGCGGACGGTCGTCGTCCCGGCTCAGATCGCCCCCGGCGGGTCCGCGGCCCTGCGCCCGGTCCACGGCCCGCCGCCACAGCGCCCGCGCCTCGTCCGCGACCTGGCGCCGGGCCTCCGGGTAGCTCGTCACCCGCGCCAGACCGCGCGCGAAGTCCCGCTCCCACCCGTCGAATCCGCTGCGCCGCAGGATCTCCCGCGGTGCCGCCTGCGTCAGCCGCCCCTCCTCCACCGTGGTGTCCGCCGCGGGGGCCGCGGCGGCCGGGGCCGTCAGGGCCAGCGGGGCGACGGCCAGCAGCGCGACACCGAGCGCGCCCATCCTGGTACGTATGCGTGTCATGGGGCGAGTAAAGCGGGGCGCGCGCGGGGGCGGTAGAGGCGGTGTCGGGGACGCGCGGGGCCAACGGGCCCTTCCGGCCCACGGGTTCCGGGCGTCAGCGCTCGCCCGGCCTCTCATCCGGCCCCTCGCCGGGCTCCCCGCCCCGTTCCTCCCCGGGACCGTCACCGGCCTCCCCGGCCCCCGGCTCCCCGCACCCGAGCAGCGCCAGGAAGTCCCGGAAGGCCGCCGGCATGTCCACCTCGTCCGGGTCAAGCAGCCACTGCAGCTGCAGCCCGTCCATCGCGGCGACCATCAGCGGCGCCGCCCGCTCCGGCGTCAGCCCGCCGGGCAGGTCCTCGCCGCACTCGGTCCGCAGCACCGTGGCCATCGCCGCGCGCACGGCCCGGAAGCGGGACTCGAAGAACGGGCGGGCGGGGTGCTCCTCGGTGACACTGTCGGCGGACAGCACCGTGTAGGTCCGGACGAGGCCGGGGCGGGTGGCGTTGTAGTCGACGAGCTGGGCGAGGGTGTCGGTGTGCCGGGCGCCGGCCGCCGCGGCGGCCGAGGCCAGATCCCAGCGGTCGCGGGTCTCCAGCACCCCCACCAGCAGCAGCTCCTTGGAGGGGAAGTGGTGCAGCAGGCCCTGCTGGGTCAGCCCGGCGCGTTCCGCGACGGCGGCGAGCGAGGTACGGCGGTAGCCGCGCTCGGCGATCAGCTCCATGGCGGCCTCCAGGATCGCCGCACGCCGCTCCGCGCGCTGGGCCTCGCGCCCGCCGCCGGTCCGCCGTGCGCCCGGCCCGCAGCCGTGGTGTCCGTCCTGGTCTCGTGGAGTCACCGGCCGAGCGTAACCCTCCCGTGGAGATCCCGTACGACTGATGTAACGGAAAAGTAACGGCGCCTACCGGTCGGGAGGTAGTCCGACAAGAATCCGGACACGGGGGTTCGCACGTCCACCCAGGGAACACCGGAGAGCCGCATGACCGACCACCATCCCCACGGCCCCACCGCTGACGCCGCCCACCATCATGGCCCCGGCCGCGCGCAGGAGCACACCGCGGCCGTCGAGCGGGCCCTCGCCGCGCTCGACCTCGACACCAAGACCCGGCTGCTGTCCGGCCAGGACATGTGGACGCTGCCGGCCGTGCCCGCGATCGGGCTGCGGTCGCTGGTGATGTCGGACGGCCCGGTCGGGGTGCGCGGCCAGGAGTGGAACGCCGCGGACCCCTCGGTCGCGCTGCCCAGCCCCACGGCGCTGGCCGCCACCTGGGACCCCGAGCTGGCCCGCCGGGCCGGTCGGCTCCTCGCCCAGGAGGCCCGCCGCAAGGGCGTGCACGTCCTGCTGGCGCCCACGGTCAACCTGCACCGCTCACCGCTCGGCGGCCGGCACTTCGAGTGCTACGCGGAGGACCCGCTGCTCACCGGCGAGATCGGGGCGGGATATGTCCGCGGGGTGCAGGAGGGCGGCGTCGGCGCGACCGTCAAGCACTTCGTGGGCAACGACGCGGAGACAGACCGGCTCACCGTCGACAACCGCATCGCCCCCCGCCCGCTGCGCGAGCTCTATCTCGCGCCCTTCGAGCACCTCGTGGAAAACGCCCGCCCCTGGGCCGTGATGACCGCCTACAACCAGGTCAACGGCGCGACGATGACCGAACACCGGGACCTCGTCCAGGGCGTCCTGCGCGGTGAGTGGGGCTTCGACGGCTGCAACGTCTCCGACTGGACGGCCGCCCGGAACACCGTGCGCGCCCTGCGCGGCGGCCTGGACGTGGCCATGCCGGGGCCCCGTACGGTCTACGGCGCGCCGCTCGCCGAGGCCGTCCGCCGGGGGGAGGTGGCCGAGTCGGAGGTGGACGACGCGGTGCGCCGGGTGCTGCTGCTCGCCGCCCGCACCGGGTGCCTGGACGGGGTGCCGGCCGCGGTCGGCCCGGACGAGGTCCCGCGGGGGATCGACGGCCGGGCGCTGGCCCGTGAGGTCGCCCGGCGGGGGTGTGTCCTGCTGCGCAACGAGCCGGTGGACGGCGCGCGGCGGGCGCTGCCGCTCGACGCCGCCACGGTCCGCAGGGTCGCCGTCATCGGCGGGGCCGCGCGCGAGGCACGGGTGCTCGGCGGCGGGTCCGCGACCGTCTTCCCCGAGGCGGTCGTCTCCCCGCTGGAGGGGCTGCGCGCCGCGCTGCCCGACGACGTCGAGATCACCTTCGCGGCCGGCGCCGATCCGCGCTGCCGGGTCCCGCACGCCCGTGAGGGCTTCACCCTGCGCGCCCGCTACCTGGCCGCGGACGGCCGGACGCTCGCTGAGACCGCGCAGCACGACGGCAGGGTGCAGGTGATGGGCCGCTTCCCCGAGGGCGTCACCCGGCAGAACCTGAGCGCCGTCGAACTGACCGGCAGCTTCACCCCGCGGAACACCGGCAGCCACACCCTCGCCGTCACCGGCACCGGTGAGCTGCGGCTGACCGTCGGCGGCGCGGTGCTCTTCGACGGACGGTGCGCACCGGCGGGCGGTGACCCCTTCGAGGCGTTCCTGAACCCCGCCGAACGACGGGTCACGGCGCAGCTCACGGCGGACGAGCCGGTCGAGGTCGGCCTGCGGTACGTCCCGGACGGAACGGACCGCGGCGAGGGGCCGGCCGCGCTGACGTTCTCCCTCGGCCACCGGGCGCCGCGGGGCGACGCGGACGCGGAGATCACCGAGGCGGTCCGCGCCGCGGCCGGCGCCGATGTGGCGCTCGTCGTCGTCGGCACCACCGAGGAGACCGAGTCCGAGGGCTTCGACCGGGACGAGCTGCGGCTGCCGGGCCGCCAGGACGAGCTGGTGCGCCGGGTCGCCGCCGCCAACCCGCACACCGTCGTGGTCGTCAACTCCGGCTCCCCGGTGGAGCTTCCGTGGCGCGAGGAGGTCCCGGCCGTGCTGCTGAGCTGGTTCCCCGGCCAGGAGGCCGGGGCTGCGCTGGCGGACGTGCTGCTCGGCACCCATGAGCCGGGCGGCCGGCTGCCCACCACCTGGCCCGCCCGCCTCGACGACGCCCCGGTCACCACCGTCACCCCGGCCGACGGGCAACTCGACTACGCCGAGGGGGTGTTCGTCGGCTACCGCGGCTGGCAGCGGTCCGCGGCCGCCCCCGCCTACCCCTTCGGGCACGGCCTCGGCTACACCGACTGGGAGTACGAGTCGCTGGACACCACCCCGGACTCGGTGCGGGTGCGGGTCCGCAACGCGGGGGACCGGCCCGGACGCGAGGTCGTCCAGATCTACCTGGCGCCCACCGCGGACGCCGCCCCGGACGCTCCGGAGCGCCCGGAGCGCTGGCTGGCCGGCTTCTCCGTCGTCGAGGCCGGTCCCGGTGAGAGCGCCGAGGCCGAGATCCCGCTGCCGGACCGCGCGTTCGCCGTCTGGGACGCGGAGGGCGACGGCTGGCACCGGGTCAAGGGCGTCTACCTCGTCGAGGCGGCGCACAGCGTCGACGACCGCAGGCTGACGGCGGAGGTCACCGTCGGCTGACCGGGCCATGGGCGGGGGCGCTCCTCCCCAGGGACGCCCCCGCCGGTCCCGCCGTCCCCTCATGAGGGCACCACCGCCACATCACCGCCGCTCGTGCGAGCCGTGACCTTGTGCGCGGAGTTCTCGTCCGTCGCGACGGAGACCTTGCGGTTGCCGCCGCTCGTGGTGGCCTCCACGGCGTAGGCGCCCTTCGGCAGACGGATGGTGACATTGCCTCCGCTGGTGCGGCCCGACACCTCGTCCGGGGCCGTGGACAGCGCGAGATCCACGTTGCCGCCGCTGGTCCTCGCCTTCATCGCGCGGGCCGCGGAGTCCTTGACGGCGATGTTGCCGCCGCTGGTCTCCGCGGCGATGCCGCCCGCGGCGCCGCGGACGGTGATGTCCCCGCCGCTGGTCCGCAGGTCGACCCGGGCGTCGCGCGGCAGCAGCACCCGGTAGGCGACCTCGCACCGGCGCCCCATGCCGCACTCCTCGGCCTTGAGCGTCAGCGTGCCGTTCTCGACGCGGTGTTCCGGGCTCGGCTTGCTGTCGTTGTAGACGTACTTCTCCGTCACCCTGACCGGGCCGCCCGCGCCGACCGGGACGACCTCGATGTTCCCGCCGTGCGTCGTCGCGGACAGTGCGGTGACCCTGCCGTCCACGGTGTACGTGCGCTCCGCCCTCTTCACCGGGCCGTAGTCCGTCAGCGAGCAGCCAGCCATCATGACGGCCAACGCCGCACAGGACAGCACGAGATGAGGGGTACGCAGGCGGGCCATGATGAGAGGTCTCCCGGAAAAGGCGGCGAACGGAAACGGAACGGACCGGACAACCGATCACCGCCATCGTTCCGCGCCGCCCCGCCCCACGGCGTCGCCGCACAGGATGACCTTGGCCCCGCCGTGCCCTTAGGGGGTGTCGTTCGGATCAGGGCGGGCTCGCGGGGTCTGGTGCGCACGCTCGCCGCGTTGTCGTCACTCTTCCCCAAGCTCTCGGCTTCGCTCGAGCAGGGGAGGCCCCAACCGCTCCGCGTCGACTCCCTCCTCCGCCTTGCGATCGCACGCACCAGACCCCGCTCCCTGATCCGCCCTGATCCGAACGACACCCCTTAGGGGTCCCCCGCACTCCCCGCCCGCACCGAGAAGCGGTACACGGTCTCCGACCGGTAGGTCTCGCCGGGCCGCAGCACCGTGCTGGGGAAGTCCGGCCGGTTCGGCGAGTCCGGGAAGTGCTGGGTTTCCAGGGCCAGTCCGGCCGCCGGCCCGTAGGGGACGCCGGAGGTGCCGGTCAGGGTGCCGTCGAGATGGCCGGCGGTGTAGAGCTGCAGTCCGGGCTCGGTGGTGGCCAGTTCCAGGGCGCGGCCGGAAACGGGGTCGTACAACTCCGCGACCGTACGCAGCGCGTGGCGCACCCCGCCGTCCAGCGCGAAGTTGTGGTCGTAGGCCCCGTCCACCGCGCGCTCCGCCCGGAAGTCGAAGCGGGTGCCGGCGACCTCGGCCGGCGCGCCGGGCAGCGGAATGCCGCTGTCGTCGCACGGCGTGTACCGGGACGCCGCCAGCCGCAGCCGGTGGCCGGCGGCACTGCCGCTGCCGTCCCCGCCCAGATTGAGGTACGTGTGGTTGGTGAGGTTCACGACGGTCGGTGCGCCGGTCCGCGCACGGGAGACGATCCGCAGCGCGCCATCGCGGGAGAGGGCGTATGTCACCCGCACGTCCAGCGCGCCCGGGAAGCCCTCCTCCCCGTCCGGGCTGACCCGGCGCAGCTGCACCCCGCCGTCGACCGGCCGGGCGTCCCACACCACCCGGGAGAAGCTCCGCGCCCCGCCGTGCAGGCTGTTGTGCCCGTCGTTGGGCGTCAGCGTCCAGGTCCGGCCGTCGAGCCGGAACGCGGCCCCGGCGATCCGGTTCGCATACCGCCCGACCAGCGCGCCGAAGTGCGACCCGCCGTGCGCGACATACGAGCCGAGGTCCGCGAACCCCAGCGCCAGCTGCCCCCGCGCCCCGTCCCGGTCCGGTGCCTCCACCGTCTGGACGATGCCGCCATAGGTCAGGACACGCACCCGCACCCCGCCCGGCCCCGAATCCAGGGTCCAGCGGTCGACCCGCGTACCGTCGTCCAGTGCGCCGAAGGCTTCCCTGCTGACCTGCGTCGTCATGGCAGCGACCCTATGCCCGCCGGCCACCGGGACGGAGCCCGGGGGAGCGCGGTCAACCGCCGCGGCCGGGCCGGGTGATGGTGCGGAACGCCAGCTCCGCCAGCTGCTTCTGGCCGCCGGTGCCCGGGTGGAACCAGTCCCAGGTGCTCAACTGCCGCCCCGTGAAGCGGTAGTCGAAGACCGACTTGTCGAACCGGCACAGCGGGTCCTTGCCGCACACCTCCGCCAGCGCCGAGTTGTAGTCCCGCACCCGGTCCTGGACCTGCTCCCGCCGGTCCTGCGCCGCCGGCGTCAGATCGTCCGGATCGCGCAGCATGGACCCGCAGATCCCCAGCTTCCACACCTGCTTGCCGAGCGGGTTCTTGCGCCCCTCCGACCACAGCCGCAGCAGATCCGGCACCGCCGCGACATACACCTGGGTGTGCGGCAGCGCGCGCCGCAGATACTTCATGGAGCGCGCGAAGTCGGCGTGGAAGGCGTCCGTCGGCGTCATCGAGCGCACGTCGCGCCGGCAGGCGTCGTTGGCGCCGATCAGCACCGTGACCAGCTCCGGCTTCCGGTCGGCGGCCGCGGTGACCTGGTCCGGCAGATCGGTCATCAGCGCACCGGCGCGGGCGAGGTTCCAGCTCTGCTCGGCGGGGTTCTTGACGAGCCGTCGGGCCAGGCTGTCGACCTTGGGGCTGGTGCCGGTGGACCAGGAGACCTGCGGGCAGTCGGAGAGGACCGTACAGGCGTCGAAGCCGACGGTGATGGAGTCGCCGAGGGCCGCGATCGAGCGGGGGTGGGTGCGCCAGACGGGTGCCTTCGCGGCCTTCCGCTTGCCCGCCGCGCCGGACTGCGGAGCGGAGCCGCCGCCACTACAGGCGGTGAGGGCGATCACCAGTGCGGAACCGAGGGCGACGGTGCGTGAGGAACGGCGGCCGAGGCGGCGCCGCCACGGGCGAAAGGGCCGATCGATCCGCGTCATCCCCTGTCCCCTCCGGCGTGCGAGTGATATCTCTTCGGGTACCGACGGTACGTCACCCCCTCGACCGGCACCGCGCGATAGCTTTGCCCCGTGCTTGCCGGGCGGTGACCCGAAGTGGCGAGTGCAGTCGGCACAGACAAATTGCATCACGTCATTTCCTGTCCCATTTGCGGCAAATTCCGCCCAATGGTGTTTACTGTAGGTCACCAGCATGCTGGTGCCGAAGCGATCACCGGGGCAGAATGACAACTGTCCCGGCCGCAACCGGAACGGGCACGAGGCCGCTGGGGAAGGCGAACCTCGAACCGCACTGGAGGTCCCGGTGACGACACGTGGAGTTCTGTACGTCCACTCCGCTCCGCGCGCGCTGTGCCCGCACGTCGAATGGGCCGTGGCGGGCGTCCTCGGCGTGCGCGTCAACCTCGACTGGATTCGCCAGCCGGCGGCCCCCGGCACCTGGAGAGCCGAGTTCTCCTGGCAGGGCGAGGCCGGCACGGCGTCCAAGCTGGCCTCCGCGCTGCGCGGCTGGCACCTGCTGCGCTTCGAGGTGACCGCGGAACCCTGCTCCACCGCCGAGGGCGAGCGCTACAGCTCCACCCCCGAACTGGGCATCTTCCACGCCGTCACCGGCATCCACGGCGACATCCTCATCCCCGAGGACCGGCTGCGCGCCGCGGTCGTCCGCGCGGCCGGCGGCGAGACCGAACTCGCCGCCGAGGTCGCCAAGCTGCTCGGCAAACCCTGGGACGACGAGCTGGAACCCTTCCGCTACGCGGGCGAGGGCGCCCCGGTCCGCTGGCTCCACCAGGTCGTCTAGGACCCGCCGTTCGGACCGGGCCCGGCGCGCCCCGACGCGCGGGCGGCGCTCGCCTCCGCGCCCGCTCCGGGGACTGCGCGACAGCACGACTGGGGTGCTGACGGTCATCAACGGCACCGGCGAGGGGCGCGGCCAAGAGGACGCCGTGGCGGCGTACTTCGCGAGCTTCGGCGGCGGAGACGGCTGACACGCCCGAGGGCCCGCCCGGTGGGTTTCCACCGGGCGGGCCCTCAGGGTGTGCCGAAGGTGCCTCAGACCGTACGGAAGGCCAGGACCACGTTGTGGCCGCCGAAGCCGAACGAGTCGTTCAGGGCCGCGATCCGGCCCTCGGCCGGCAGCTGCCGGGGCTCGCCGCGGACGATGTCGGCGTCGGCCTCCGGGTCGAGCTGGTCGATGTTGATCGTCGGCGGGGCGACGCGGTTCTTGAGCGCGAGGACCGTGGCCACCGTCTCGACGCCGCCCGCGCCACCCAGGAGGTGACCGGTCATCGACTTCGTGCTGGTGATGGCCATGTGGTCGACGTCGTCACCGAACGCCTTGCGCAGCGCCCGGAGCTCACCGACGTCACCGGCCGGCGTCGAGGTCGCGTGCGCGTTGACGTGCACGATCTCGGCGGGCTGGAGGTCGGTGTTGTCGAGGAGGTTCTGCAGCGCCGCCGCGATGCCGTTGCCGGACGGCTCGGGCTGCGTGATGTGGTGCGCGTCGGCCGAGATGCCCTGGCCGACGGCCTCCGCGTAGATCTTGGCGCCGCGGGCCCTGGCGTGCTCCTCGGACTCCAGGACGATCACGCCGGCGCCCTCGCCGAGCACGAAGCCGTTGCGGTCGACGTCCCAGGGACGCGAGGCGCCCTGCGGGTCGTCGTTGTTCTTGGACATCGCCATCATGTTGCCGAACGCGACGATCGGCAGCGGGTGGATGGCGGCCTCCGTGCCTCCCGCGACGACGACGTCGGCGCGGCCGGAGCGGATCATCTCGATCGCGTAGCCGATGGCCTCCGCGCCCGACGCACAGGCCGAGACCGGCGTGTGCACACCGGCACGGGCGTTGAACTCGATACCGACGTTCGCGGACGGCGAGTTCGGCATCAGCATCGGCACGGTGTGCGGGGAGACGCGGCGGACGCCCTTCTCCTTGAGCACGTCGTACTGGTCGAGCAGGGTCGTCACGCCGCCGATGCCGGAGGCGATGACGGCGCCCAGACGGTCGGGGTTGACCGCAGTGTCCTCGCCGGCCTTGGCGGTGAAGCCCGCGTCCTTCCAGGCCTCCTGGGCCGCGACGAGCGCGAACTGCGCCGAGCGGTCCAGCTTGCGGGCCTGCGGGCGCGGAATGATCTCGGAGGGCTCGACGGCGATCTGACCGGCGATACGGACCGGCAGATCGGTGGCCCACTCCTGTTCGAGGGTGCTGATGCCGGAGCGTCCGGCCAGCAGGCCCTCCCAGGTCGAAGCGGTGTCGCCACCCAGCGGTGTGGTTGCGCCGATACCGGTGACGACCACGGTGCGATTGGTCGCGTTCACGGGAATTCTTACTCCACGGGTAGAGGGGTCTGAATCGACGGCGCCACCGCGGGGTGGCGACTGCGCAGAAGCTGGATCAGCTCTGGTGCTTGAGGATGTAGTCGGTCGCGTCGCCGACCGTCTTGAGGTTCTTGACGTCGTCGTCCGGGATCTTCACGTCGAAGCGCTCTTCGGCGGCGACGACGACCTCGACCATGGACAGCGAGTCGACGTCCAGGTCGTCGGTGAAGGACTTGTCCACCTGGACGTCCTCGGTGGGAATCCCGGCGATCTCGTTCACGATCTCGGCGAGACCGGCGACGATCTCTTCCTGAGTGGCGGCCATGATGGCGCTCCTTCGGTCATTTTATGGGGAAACTGCGTTACTTGCGGTGAAGATCCTTGCGACGGCCGAGACGTCCGGGGACGTACGGTGCTGCGCAGATCTGCCTAGGGGAGGGTAACGACCGTAGCGGCGTACACGAGACCCGCCCCGAAGCCGATGACCAGCGCGGTGTCGCCGCTCTTGGCCTGTCCGGTCGCCAACAGCCGCTCCATGGCGAGCGGGATGGAGGCGGCCGAGGTGTTGCCGGTGGTCTCCACGTCGCGGGCGACCGTCACGCTCTCCGGCAGCTTCAGAGTCTTCACCATCGAGTCGATGATCCGCATGTTGGCCTGGTGCGGAATGAAGACGTCCAGGTCGTCCGGGCTGATGCCGGCCGCGTCCAGCGCCTGCTGGGCGACCTTCGCCATCTCGAACACCGCCCACCGGAAGACCGCCTGGCCCTCCTGGGTGATGGCCGGGTAGCGGATCTCCTCCGGAGCCGGACGGCCCTCGGGGGCGTCCCCTCCGGGCACCGGGGTGGGGCGGTAGACGTCCCAGCCGAGGGTCTGCTTGATGGTCTCGGACTTGTCGCCCTCCGACCCCCAGACCGTCGGGCCGATGGCGGGCTCGTCGGCCGGACCGACGATCACCGCGCCGGCCCCGTCACCGAAGAGGAAAGCCGTCGCACGGTCCTCCAGGTCGGTCAGGTCCGAGAGCCGCTCCACACCGAGGACCAGCACGTACTCCGCCGAGCCCTCGGTCACCAGACCCTTGGCCAGGGTCAGGCCGTAGCCGAAGCCCGCACAGCCCGCCGAGATGTCGAACGCGGCCGGCTTGCCGGCGCCGATCCGGTGCGCGATCTCCGTCGCGACCGCCGGGGTCTGCTTGAAGTGCGAGACGGTGGAGACGATCACGGCGCCGATCTGCTCGGGCGTGATCCCCGCGTCGGCGATGGCCTTGCCGGACGCCTCGACCGACATGGTCGCCACGGTCTCCTCGGGGCCCGCCCAGTGGCGGGTCGCGATACCGGACCGCGAACGAATCCACTCGTCGGACGAGTCGATGTGCTTGAGGATCTCCTCGTTCGGCACGACACGGGTCGGGCGGTAGCCGCCGACGCCCATGATCCGCGCGTACGGGGCGCCCTTCGAGGGCTTGATCTTCGAGGTCATGCGCTGCGGACTCCTATTCGGCCGGTGCGGATTGCTCGGCGATCAGCGTGCGGGCCGCGTCGAGGTCGTCGGGCGTCTTGAGGGCGAGGGTCCGCACGCCGGGCAGTGCGCGCTTGGCCAGGCCGGTGAGCGTGCCGCCGGGGGCCGCCTCGATGAGGGTGGTGACCCCCAGCTCCTTGAAGGTCTCCATGCACAGGTCCCAGCGCACGGGGTTGGCCACCTGGCCCACCAGCCGCTGCACCAGCTCCTGGCCGGAGGAGACCAGCGCGCCGTCCTTGTTGGAGACGTAGCGGGTGTACGGATCGGCGACCGGCAGCTGGGCGGTCGCGGATTCCAGGGCGGAGACGGCGGGAGCCATGTGGTGAGTATGGAACGCGCCGGCCACCTTCAGCGGTACGACCCGGCGAGTGCCCTCCGGCTTGTTCTCGACCAGCGCGGCGATCTGCTCGGCGGTGCCCGCGGCGACGATCTGGCCGGCGCCGTTCACGTTCGCCGCAGTCAGGCCCAGCTGCTCCAGATGCGGGATGACGACGGCCTCGTCGCCGCCCAGCAGCGCGGCCATACCGGTCTCGGTGACGGCGGCGGCCTCGGCCATCGCCAGACCGCGCCGGCGCACCAGCACCATCGCGTCCTCGTCGGACAGCGTGCCGGCCAGCGCAGCGGCGGCCAGCTCACCGACGCTGTGGCCGGCCACCGCGCCGGCCTGTGCGGCGACGGCGTCGGCCTGCGGGAACAGCTGCCTGGCGGAGAGCAGGGCGGAGGCCACCAGCAGCGGCTGCGCCACCGAGGTGTCGCGGATCTCCTCCTCGTCCGCCTTGGTGCCGTAGTGGACCAGGTCCAGGTCGATGGCGTCCGACCAGGCACGGAGCCGGTCCTCGACACCGGGAAGGTCGAGCCAGGGAGTCAGGAAGCCGGGCGTCTGAGCGCCTTGGCCGGGAGCGACGAGTACGAGCACCCTCACACTCTCTCTTGTGGGTGGTTCCGCCCGCCCGTGGGGACAGGGACGAAGAACCATCGGGGGAATTGTTGGTGTCCGACAAAAGTCTAGGGTTGTGCCTCACCGTCAGCCAGACGCCCCAGGATCAGCGCGATACGGAGGGTGAACGCCGAGCGCACATCGGAGGGTGACCAGCCGGTGACGTCGGTCACACGTCGAAGCCGATAGCGCACGGTGTTGGGGTGCACGAAGAGCATCCTGGCGGCCCCCTCCAGACTGCTCGCCTGCTCCAGATAGACGCTCAGTGTCTCCAGCAGCGCCGACCCGGCCTCCTCCAGCGGTCTGTAGATCTCCTCCACCAGCTGCTCGCGCGCGACCGGGTCCGAGGCCATCGCGCGCTCCGGCAGCAGATCGTCCGCGAGCACCGGCCGCGGGGCGTCCGGCCAGGCGGCACAGGCCCGCAGCCCGGCGGCCGCGGCCTGCGCCGAGCGGGTCGCGGCCAGCAGGTCGGCGACCACCGGACCGGCCACCACGGGACCGGCGGCATACGGCCCGATCAGTGCCTTCGCGGCCTTCAGCGGGTTGTCCGAGCCGCCCGCGATCACCACCAGGCGGGAGCCCAGCACACCGGTCAGCACCTGGAGCTTGGCGTGCCGGGCGGCGCGCCGGATGGCCTCCACGGTCAGTTCGCTGTCCCCGTCCGGCGCGGTGCCCAGCACCACGCACACATGCTCGGGGGAGTTCCAGCCCAGCGCCGCGGCGCGGGAGACCGCGCCCTCGTCGGCCTCGCCCGACAGCACCGCGTTGACCACCAGCGACTCCAGCCGGGCGTCCCAGGCGCCGCGGGCCTCGGCGGCCTGGGCGTAGACCTGGGCGGTGGCGAAGGCGATCTCCCGGGCGTAGACCAGCAGCGCCTCGCGCAGCACGGACTCATCGCCCGGCGCCGCGACCTCGTCGATCGCGGACTCCATGACCTCGATGGTGGTGCGCACCATCTCCACGGTCTGCCGCAGGGTGATCGCCCGGGTCAGTTCGCGCGGCGCCGTGCCGAAGACGTCGGTACTGATCGCCTGCGGGGTCTCCGGATGCCGGAACCACTCGGTGAACGCGGCGATACCGGCCTGCGCCACCAGGCCGATCCAGGAACGGTTCTCCGGGGGCATCGCGCGGTACCACGGCAGCGTGGCGTCCATGCGGGCGATGGCGGCGGCCGCCAGCTTGCCGGACGAGTTCTCCAGGCGCCGGAGGGTCGCGGAGTGCGGGTGCGCGTCGCGCGATGCGGGTTCAGACACGGGACAAGCCTGCACTATCGGGGCGGGGAGGTGCGGGGGCGGGGCTACCGTGGGCCCATGATTCAGGTGCGGAGAGGCCATGAACGGTATCCGGGCGGGGACGCGGAGGCCGGGATCGCGTCGCTGCACGCGTTCTCCTTCGGGCCGCATTTCGACCCGGAGAATCTGCGGTTCGGCGCGCTGATCGCCTGCAACGAGGAGCGGCTGGCGGCGGGCGCCGGATTCGACGAGCACCCGCACCGCGACACGGAGATCGTGACCTGGGTGGTCGAGGGGGAGCTGACCCACCGCGACTCGGCCGGGCACGAGACCACCGTCCGCCCGGGCGATCTCCAGCGGCTCAGCGCGGCCGGCGGCGTCCGGCACGTGGAGCGCAACGACGGCGACCGGCCGCTGTGCTTCGTCCAGATGTGGCTGGCACCGCGGGACGCCGGCGGGGAGCCGTCGTACGAGGTGGTGCGGGGGATCGCCGACGGCACCCCGTACGCGGTGCCGCGGGCCGGTGCCCTGCTGCACGTGCGCCGCCTCGCCGACGGCGAACGGACCGCGGTCCCGGATGCCGCACGGGCGTATGTGCAGGTGGTGCGCGGTGCCGTACGGCTCGGCGAGGAGCGGCTGGAGGCCGGTGACGCGGCGCGGATCACCGACGCGGCGGGGCTGGAGCTGCGGGGGCTGGCGGCGGCGGAGTGCCTGGTGTGGGAGATGGGGCCGGAACCGGCGTACGGGTGAGCCGGTGCGGTGCGGGGCGGGCGGCCGGTGCGGCCTGGTGCCGTCCGGCCCGTCCCCGCCGGGTCAGGCCGTCTGTGCCAGCTCGGCCAGTACCGCATCGGTCAGCGGCGGCCAGGCCTCGACCGCCCATGGCCCGAAGGCCCGGTCGGCGAGCGCCACACAGGCCGCGCGGGCGTCCGGGTCCACCCACAGGAACGTCCCGGACTGTCCGAAGTGCCCGAAGGTGCGGGGCGAGGACGAGGCGCCCGTCCAGTGCGGGGACTTGCCGTCACGGATCTCGAAGCCCAGCCCCCAGTCGTTGGGCTTCTGGTGCCCGTAGCCCGGCAGCACACCGGTCAGACCGGGGAAGACGACCTGGGTCGCCGCCGTCAGCGTCTCCGGCGCGAGCAGCCGCGGCGCCTGCAGCTCGGCCGCGAAACGGATCAGGTCGGCGACCGTGGAGACCCCGTCCTTGGCGGGCGAACCGGGCAGCTCCGTCGCGGTCATCCCGAGCGGCGCGAGCACCGCCTCGTGCAGGTACTGCGCGAAGGGGATGTCGGTCGCCTTTGCTATGTGGTCGCCCAGCGCCTCGAAACCGGCGTTGGAGTAGATCCGGCGGGTGCCCGGCGCGGCCATCGGGCGCGGCTCGTCGAAGGCCAGCCCCGAGGTGTGGGAGAGGAGATGGCGCACCGTGGACCCCTCGGGCCCGGCCGGTTCGTCCAGCTCGACGGCTCCCTCCTCGACGGCCAGCAGCGCGGCGTACGCGGCGAGCGGCTTGGTCACGGACGCCAGCGGAAAGCGCTGCTCCAGGGGGCCGTACGCGCCGGCCACCGATCCGTCGGCGCGCACGACGGCGGCCGCAGCGGTCGGTACCGGCCAGTTCTCGATCATCCGCAGGCTCTGCATGCCCACGAGCTTAGGGCCTGCCCCCGAGCGCCCGGCCGGGGCCCCGATCCCCCGGTCCGGCCCCGGCGCCCCAAAATCCGGTCAAGTCTTCCCTTGATCGGCGCTTGCCTGGAGTGCACTCGAAGTCTCTAGCGTTGAAGCCGTCGAGAGGCATCCGGCGACACCGCCGGCAGACATCCGGCGCGACAGGGGAGACGGGGCATGACGGTGATGCAGAGCGGACCGGCGGCGAGCGGCGCGACCGCGGTCAGGGAGCTGCCGGCGGCGGTGCACGACTGCCGCGCCGCGCCCCCGCATCCACGGCCGGCGGGCCGCGACCGGTACACGATCAGCGAGGTCGCGGAGCACACCGGCCTCAGCGCCCACACCCTGCGCTGGTACGAGCGCATCGGCCTGATGCCGCACGTGGACCGCACCCACACCGGGCAGCGGCGCTTCACCAACCGCGATCTGGACTGGCTGGGCCTGGTGGCCAAGCTGCGGCTGACCGGTATGCCGGTCGCGGACATGGTCCGCTACGCCGAGCTGGTGCGGGCCGGGGAGTGCACCTTCGCCGAGCGGGAGCAGCTGCTGACCGCGCACCGCGAGGACGTACGGCAGCGGATAGCCGAGCTGCAGAGCACGCTGGACGTACTCG
The DNA here is from genome assembly GCF_043199295.1 of Streptomyces sp. NPDC048612. Taxonomy (NCBI): domain Bacteria; kingdom Bacillati; phylum Actinomycetota; class Actinomycetes; order Kitasatosporales; family Streptomycetaceae; genus Streptomyces; species Streptomyces sp. NPDC048612. The sequence continues at coordinate 150,664 of NZ_JBICVV010000006.1, read as the reverse complement.
ACTACAAGATCGACATCTATGCCGACGCCCGGCGGGCGTCCGAGAGGTTCTGAGGTCTCCATGGGTAGCGAGAAGATCGAGACGGTCGAGCTGGGCACCGGCGGACCGCGGGTCGGGGTGCAGGGTCTGGGCTGTATGGGCATGAGCTTCGCCTACGGCCCGACGGACGCCGACGAGGCGCTGGCCACGCTGGAGCGGGCCAGGGAACTGGGCGTGACGCTCTTCGACACCGCCGACATGTACGGCATGGGGGAGAACGAGAAGTTCATCGGCCCCTTCATCCGGGCCCACCGCGACGAGGTCGTGCTGGCCACCAAGTTCGCCATCTCGCCCGACCCGGACCACCCGGACGACCCGTACAAGCGCGTCATCCGCAACGACCGGCCGTACATCCGCCAGGCCGTCGAGAGCAGCCTGAAGCGCCTGGGCGTCGACGAGATCGACCTGTACTACATGCACCGGCGTGATGTGAACGTCCCCGTCGAGGAATCGGTCGGCGCCATGGCCGAACTCGTCGCCGAGGGCAAGGTCAAGCACCTGGGGCTGAGCGAGGTGACCGGCAGCGAACTGCGCGCGGCGCAGGCCGTGCACCCGATCGCGGCGGTGCAGTCCGAGTGGTCGCTGTTCAGCCGGGACATCGAGGGCGGGGTGGTGCAGACCGCGGCCGAGCTGGGCGTCGGCCTCGTGCCGTACTCCCCGCTCGGCCGGGGCTTCCTGACCGGTGCGTTCGTCAGCGCCGACAAGGAGCTGGCCGCGGACGACTTCCGGCGCACGCAGCCCCGCTTCACCGGCGACAACGCGGCCGCCAACGCCGCGCTCCTGGAGCCGGTCCGCGCGATCGCCGACGCCCATGGCGCCACGCCCGGCCAGATCGCGCTGGCCTGGCTGCACCATCAGGCCACGGCACGCGGCCTGGCCGTCGTCCCGATCCCCGGCACCCGTAAGCGCAGCCGGATCGAGGAGAACACCGGGGCGACCCGCCTCCGGCTGACCGACCAGGACCTGGCCCGGCTGGAGCCGATCGCCGGGCAGGTCGCGGGGGAGCGGTACGCGGACATGACGCTCACCTCGGCGGGACGGGAGTAGTGCCGTCGGGGACGGCCTAGTTGGGGCAGGGACTCCCGGCCCCTACTAGGCCAGCCCCAGCGCGAAGGCCCCGAAGCCGGTGGCCAGGAGCGCCGCAGCGGTGCGGCGGAGGCGGGTGGCGCCGGTCCAGGGGGCTTCGAAGCGGCGGGTGGTGCGGCCGATGAGGAGCAGCGCGACGGCGAAGACCGGCAGCCAGGCGAGCCGGAGCGGCAGCCAGCCGAGGGCGTCCGGGGCCGTCGTCAGCCCGGGGACCTGCCCCAGGAAGGACGCCGGTACGGCCAGCGAGAGCATCGCCGTCTGGTGCCAGCACAGGACCGTCAGCGCGGAGAGGTTGACGAGCGCCACCGGCGCCCACAGCGCCGGCCGGCGCAGCAGCCGGGCGAGCCGGTCACGGAGCAGCACCGCGGCGCCGGACTGGGCGGCGGCCAGCGCCAGGACCAGCAGCGACGGCGGGTGGGAGTTCGTCCGGTGCTGCCCGGGAACGCCGACCATGCTCGCCGGGTAGTGGAAGCACAGCAGCAGCGTGGCGAACACCGCGGCGCCGCCCAGCAGCAGCGACCAGGCGGCCCGTCGGCCGAGCCGCCGCTCGCCCCAGGAGACGCCGAGCTGATAGGCGAACATCCAGCCGGGCAGCAGGTTGAGCAGGCTCAGCCACGGCGGCACGGCGTCGGCGTACGGCCCGTAGCGCAGGAAGTCCACCACGGCCACCGACACCGCCAGAGGGGCCGCGGCCCAGACGCCCAGCCACCGCGCGGCGCGACGGCAGTACGGCGTCAGCGCGGTGATCACCGCGTAGACGCCGACGAACCACAGCGGCTGGATCACCAGCGTCGCCCCGGTCCGCAGCGTCGCCTCGGGCACGCCCAGTCCGTACAGGAGGGGCAGCAGCAGCGCCCATACGGCCGTCACCCCCAGCACCGGACGGCCCAGCCGCACCAGCCGGCCGCGCAGCCAGGTCCCGGTGGACTCGCCCCGTTCGGTGGCGCGCCGCAGGGACAGCACCGACGCGTGCCCGCCGACCAGGAAAAAGAGGCCGAGCAGCTGCAGGACCCAGCTGGCCGGGGCGAGTTGGCCGACGGCGGTCAGCAGACTGGCGTTGTGCAGTGCGCCCCCGGCGTCGAGGGTGAAGCCGCCCACCAGCCAGTGGCCGGTGGGGACGGCGAGCAGCGCCAGCGCCCGCAGACCGTCGAGCGCGCGGTCGCGGTCCGGGGGCGTGCGCGCCGCCACGGCCGCCAGGGCGGCGCCGGTGCGCGGCCGTCTGCCGCGGGCGATGGTGCACAGCCTGGACATGGTGGGGTCTCCCTCTCCCGTGGATGCGCCGGAGGGAAACCTAGGAAGAGGGGATATGACGAGGCGTCACCCCGGGGAACCGACTCCCGGGGGCTACGGGGGTAGGGGGCCCGGGCCGCGCTCCTCCTCCCGGAGGAGAGACACCCGGGGAGCCGGGCGCTACCGCTCGCCGGGCGAGACCAGCCCCGACTCGTACGCGAAGATCACGGCCTGCGCGCGGTCCCGCAGCGCCAACTTGGCGAGCACCCGGCTGACATGGGTCTTCACCGTCTGCTCGGCGACGATCAGGGCATCGGCGATCTCCTGGTTGGACAGCCCGCGGGCGATCAGCTCCAGGACCTCCGTCTCGCGCGGAGTCAGCCCGTTCAGCCGCAGCGAGGGGCGGCCCTTGCGGGCCACCGGCCCCGAGCGGGCGAAGTCGGCGATCAGCCGCCGGGTCACGGACGGCGCGAGCAGCGCCTCACCGGCCGCCACGACCCGGACCGCGGAGATCAGATCGGCCGGCGGCGCGTCCTTGAGGAGAAAGCCGGACGCCCCGGCGCGCAGCGCCTCGTAGACATAGTCGTCGACGTCGAAGGTGGTCAGCATCAGCACCTTCGGACGGTGGGTGACCCCGGCGGGCGGTTCGAGCAGCTGACGGGCCGCCTCCAGGCCGTCCATCTCCGGCATCCGCACGTCCATCAGCACCACATCGGGGTGCGTCCGGCGGCTCAGCGCCACGCCCTGCACCCCGTCCGGGGCGTCGCCCACCACATCGATGTCGCTCTGCGCGGCGAGCAGCGCGGCGAAGCCCGCACGCACCATGGCCTGGTCGTCGACGATGATCACGCGCGTGGTCATACGGAGGGGGAGTCCTTTACGGAGAGGGATGAGGCCGGGGAGGGCGGTGGGGCGAGGGGGAGCTGGGCGGCGACCCGGAATCCGCCGTCGGGCAGCGGCCCGGTGTCGAGCGAACCGTCCACCAGCCGGACCCGCTCGCGCATCCCGACCAGGCCGTGGCCGGTGCCGCCGGTCTCCAGCGGCGCGGACGGCGCGGACGGCGGGGAGTTGACGACCAGCACGGTCAGCCGCGCACCGTCCGCGGCCGGCGTCACCGACACCCGGGTCGGTGCCCCCGGGGCGTGCCGCACCACATTGGCCAGCGCCTCCTGCACGATGCGGTACGCGGACAGATCCACCGCCGGCTCCAGCGCCACCGGCTCCTCCGGCAGCGCCAACTCGACCGGCACACCCGCCCGTACGGTCCCCTCGACCAGCTTCGGCAGCATGCCGATCCCGGGCTGCGGGGTCTTCTCCGGGCCGCTGTGCTGCTCCGCCTCCTCGCTGCGCAGCACCCCGAGCAGCCGGCGCATCTCCGCCAGCGACTCCCGGGCGGTCGCCGCGATCGCACCGAACTCGTCCTCGGCCTCCCGGGGCATCCCGCTGATGCGGTAGGGGGCGCTGGCCGCCTGGACGGTGATCACCGACATGTGGTGGGCGACGACGTCATGCAGCTCACGGGCGATCCGGGCGCGCTCCTCCAGCAGCGTCCGGTGCGCGCGCTCGGCCTCGCTGATGGTCTCCTGCTCGATCAACTTGCGCTGGGCGTCGCCGCGTTCGCGCAGCGTGGCGCCCATCATCAGCACCACACCGGTGAGGACGAACAGCAGCACCCAGGTGTTGTCGCCGCCGTCGGGGCTGAACGGTTCGGAGAGCAGGCCCGCCACACCGGTCGTCAGCCAGACGGCGGTCAGGGTGCGGCGGCGCTCGCGCAGCGACAGCGCCAGCATCAGCGCGAGATAGCCGACGATCTCCATCGGCGGCCAGGGCCAGGCGCGCCCCACGACCCCGTCGGCACCGGTCAGTGCCACGGCACCGACGACATCCGCCGCGAAGATTACCCACCAGGCCTGCAGCGGCCGGGTCACCGCGAGCAGCAGCGGCACGGTCTGCGCGGTGGCGAGCGCGCCGGCCAGCCGGCCGGTGAGGCCGTAGTCGTTGCTGAGCACGGTGATGGTCGTCGGCAGCAGGGAGACCGCGAACCCGAAGGCGAGGACGTAGGGCAGCCGGCGCAGCCAGGGACTGCGGACGCTGCCCAGCAGCGGGGTGCCGGGCTCGGTCGGGGTGCCGAGTTCCACGGCCAGGAGGCGCAGCGCCTGCCGTGCGGCGCGCAGCGCCTGTTGACCGGCCGTCTCACGCACGGGGCCGTGCGCCGGCTCGTGTTCGGGTTCGGCAGCTCGTCCACTCATCGCGCCTCTATCTAAGCGGAGGGCGCGGGCGGGTGCGTCATACCTGGGGCCGGGCTTTCACCCCGTACCACGGTATGAGTCCCGGCCCGGTCGACGGCCCGCGCTCCCGCCCCGGTCCGCGTGAACCCGGCGGGCGCTTCAGAGTTCCGCGAGCAACTCGGCCTTCTTCGTGCTGAATTCGTCGTCGGTCAGCAGCCCGGCACCGTGCAGCTCGCCGAGGTGCCGTATCCGGTCCGCGATGTCCGCCGGATCGCGGCGCGTCTCGCCGGTCCGGTGGCGTACCGGCGCACCGTCCGCCGTCTCCTGCGCCGACTCGGCGGCGCGTACGGCCTGCAGCACCGAGGCCGCGAAGGGCAGCGACTCGTGCACGGGTCCGTAGCCCAGCCCGAACACCACGGCGGCCGGGTCCTGGTCCGCCTCGCCCGTCCCGGGCTCGCGCGCCCCGCGCTCCAGCAGCCGCAGATAGCCGTTGAGGATCTCCGGCGACCGCCATTCGACCCCGGCCAACTCGCCGACGGAGAAGGTCTGGTCGCCGCACTTCCACTTGGCCGAGGAGGCGCCCGTCCAGAACCACCGGAAGGCGACCGCGCGCCCGTCGAAGGACGCCTTGCCGTCATACGCCTTGAAGTGCAGCGGGGGCTCCGGCGCGGCCACCAGATGGCGGTCGGCGGGCTCCTTGGCGTCGGGGCCGAGCGCCGTGCGCAGCTCGTCGGCGTAGTACTCGGCCAGCGTCTCGCGCTCGGCCGGCAGCACCAGCCGATAGGGGTCGGAGTCCTCCTTGAGCTGCCCGTTCGCCGCCTCCATCAGGGGATCGGCACCATGTCGGGGCACGGCGTGCAGCACCACCGTGCCACGTCTGCCCTCGGTCACCTCCACGGAGCTCAGCGCCTCGTACGGAATGCGTCGCTCACCGAGCGCCTGGAGCAGCTTCGGCCTGCGTATCCCCCGTTCGAAGCGGATGAGTACGGAGTCCGTGTCGAACTCCCAGACGGCATGAAAACCGGCCAGCACATCACCCATGCGGCTCATCGTATGCGGGCGGTCGCCCGCCCGTCCCCCTTCCGGGTGCCTCGGGAGCGCGCGTCGAAGCGGTGCCCGTCACTCCGGTCACCTGCGCCGCCTGGCGTCCCGTGGGCGTCGCGGCGGGCGGGCGCGGTGGGCGGGCCCGGCCCGTCCCCGGGCGCCGGGCCGGGCCCGCCGACCTGTGGTCCCGCGGTCCTCAGACCGGACGGGTGCCGCACTGCGGGTCGTCGGACGCGCAGTCGACGGTGTGCGCCGCGCCGACCCCGACGAGCGCGAAGTTGCGCAGGCTGCCGGTGCCCGGCGCGAAGTATCCGGCGTGCCCGACGGCGCCGTCGGCCGACAGGATGCGCGAGCCGAAGGACGGGTCGACCGGGTCGGCGCCGTGCCCGAGCCCGCCGACCTCCAGGTTCGGGATGTCCTGAATCCAGTCGTCGGCGTCCCGCATCGCCCAGATCCGGGCCTGGGTGCCGAGCCCCGAGCGGCTGTTGGCGCGCATGCCGGGGCTCCCGGCCACCGCGATGTCCTCGACGTTGGACGGCAGGTCCCGGGCCGCGACACCGCACACCACGGAGCCGTAGCTGTGGCAGAACAGCGAGACGGCGTCGGAGGAGGGCAGCGAGTCGACCAGGGCGCGCAGCCGGTCCGCGCCGTCCGCGGCGAGCTTCCCGGTGGCGGCCTCGACACCGACGCCGGACGGCGAGGTGTAGTCGGCCCAGGCGATCACGGCCGTACGGGCGCTCGGCCGGGCCGACCGCTCGGCGCCGTAGAGGGCGCGGCCCATACCGACCGGGGCGCTGGTGGCCCGCGCGGTGCGCTCGAACGTCGACAGGTTGGTGTCCACGCCGGGCACCACGACGGAGACCCGCTGGGCCGCGGGGAGGTTGCCGAAGACCTCGGCGGCCCGGCCGCCGCCGGCCGGATCGAACGCCAGGATCTGCCGGCCGGGCGACATCATCGATGCGAGGCGGTGCATCAGCCGGCCCGCCTCCTGGCGGCCGACGGGCGTGAGCCGCTGGTCGCTCATCCGGCGCTTCTCGATCCGGCGGGCGTCGTCGATGGCCATCCGGTTGGCGTGGTAGCGCAGCTTCACGGGGGCGCCGCCCATGTTGCCGACGACCAGCGGGTAGCGGGCGGTGAGCTGCTGCTTCTCGGCCCGGCTGAGCTTGGCGAAGAAGGCCCGGAGCGCGGCCGGCGGCCCCTGGGGGTCGGGCAGCGGGCGTCCGAGGAAGGTGGCGTGCTGCCAGGACGTCCTGGCGGTGGCCAAGGGGTTGGCGTCCTCCTTGGTGCCTCTGACCGCCGTCCAGCCGGTTATGGCGAGCATGACGAAGACCACCGCCAGAGCGAGAGCGGCACGCCAGGCCGTGGACTGAAGGAAACCGGAGGAGGGGCCGAGGCCCGAGAACGAATTCACCGCGAGCCACCCTAGGAGACGTGACGGGGCGTCCGCTGTGACCGTGAGTGATATCACGTTTCGCGGTGGGTATTTCGACCAAAACGGACACCTGTCATCGGTTTCCGGTGCTCAGCCGTGCAGGCTCGATCTCAGTCGGCGCCCTTCATGATCGCTTAGCGGTGTGCTTTCGTCACGCAGGGTGGCGATTTCGCGGCAGGGGTGCCCGTGTGACGGCCGGACCGGAGCGAGCCGCTCCGCCGGGCCGGGTGAGGCGCGGACCTGGGGTCAGCGCGTCCCCCAGTCGTCCTCCATCGCCGGCCCGATGTGGTCCATGTAGGACTGGGTCATCTCCCGGATCGAGGCCACGCTGCACTCCTGGCCCTCGCCCCACACCTGGCCGGCCACCCGCATCACCCCGCCGAACGCGGCGACCAGCACCCGCGGCCGGGGGTCGGTGTCCACGTCCAGCCCCTCGCGCCGGGCGATCAGCCGCGCTATCTCCTCCTCCAGCCCGGAGGACCGCCGCAGATGTGCGGCGATCAGCGCGGGCGTCGACTCGATCATCCGGAACGAGCGGATGTACAGCTCCACCGGGATCACCGACTCGATGGTGCCGGCGATGTCGTCCCAGGCCGTCGTCACGGCGGTGCGCAGGGCGGTCAGCGGCGCCTCCGCCGCGGGCCGCGCGAGCAGTTCCTCGACGAAGCGGGCCTCGACCATCTCCTGGACGGCGAAGGCGACGTCCTCCTTGTTCGCGAAGTAGCGGAAGTACGTCCGCTGGGAGACGTTCACCGCCTCCGCGATCTCGTCGATCGTCGTCGCCTCGTACCCCTGCTCCGTGAACAGTTCCAGCGCCGCGCGGATCAGGGCGTCGCGGGTGCGCCGCTTCTTGCGTTCCCGCAGGCCCGCGAGGGCTGTCTGCGGCGTCGGGGTCGCCATCCTGAGCCGCCTTTCCGTGGTGTTCTCGCTGCTCAGGTTACCTGTGAGCGAGATGACAGTTACCGACTCATGAATCCCTTTGTCAATTGTCAGTGGCTGACATTAGCCTCCCGGTATGAGTTCTCACACCCCGGTCGCCGAAGCCGCGCCGGACGTTCCCGTACCGGACGCCCCCAAGGGGCTGCGCGGTCACCCGTGGCTGACCCTCTTCTCCGTCGCCATCGGCGTGATGATGGTCGCCCTGGACGGCACGATCGTCGCCATCGCCAACCCGGCCATCAAGCAGGACCTCGGCGCCTCCCTCGCCGACGTGCAGTGGATCACCAACGGCTACATGCTCGCCCTGGCCATCGCGCTGATCACGGCGGGCAAGCTCGGTGACCGCTTCGGCCACCGCCAGACCTTCCTGATCGGAATCCTCGGCTTCGCCGCCGCCTCCGCCGCCATCGGCTTCTCCCACGAGGTCGCGCTGGTGATCACCTTCCGGGTGCTCCAGGGCCTGTTCGGCGCGCTGCTGATGCCCGCCGCGCTGGGGCTGCTGCGCGCCACCTTCCCGGCCGAGAAGCTCAACATGGCGATCGGTATCTGGGGCATGGTCATCGGCGCCTCCACCGCCGGCGGCCCGATAGTCGGCGGACTGCTGGTCGAGCACGTCAACTGGCAGTCCGTGTTCTTCATCAACGTCCCGGTCGGTGTGCTGGCCCTGGTCCTCGGCCTGGTGATCCTCAAGGACCACCGCGCGGAGAACGCCCCCCGCTCGTTCGACATCCCGGGCATCGTGCTGCTCTCCAGCGCGATGTTCTGCCTCATCTGGCCGCTGATCAAGGCCGGGGAGTGGCACTGGGACAGCATGAAGACCTGGGGCTTCCTGATCGCCTCCGTGGTGCTCTTCGCCCTCTTCGCCCTCCTGGAGAGCAAGGTCCGCGAACCGCTCATCCCGCTGCGGATGTTCCGCTCGCTGCCGCTGACCGCCGGCACGATCCTGATGGTGCTGATGGCCTTCGCCTTCATGGGCGGCCTGTTCTTCGTGACGTTCTACCTGCAGAACGTGCACGGCATGACGCCCGTCGACAGCGGACTCCACCTGCTGCCGCTCACCGGCATGATGATCGTCGGCTCGCCGCTCGCCGGCGCCCTGATCACCAAGTTCGGCCCGCGCATCCCGCTGGTCGGCGGCATGGTCCTCACCGCCGTCGCCATGTACGGGATGTCCGGCCTCGACACCGACACCGGCACCGGCCCGATGTCCGTCTGGTTCGCGCTGCTCGGCCTGGGCCTCGCGCCCGTCATGGTCGGCGCCACCGAGGTCATCGTCGGCAACGCCCCGCTGGAGCTCTCCGGCGTCGCCGGCGGTCTCCAGCAGGCCGCGATGCAGGTCGGCGGCAGCCTCGGTACGGCCGTGCTCGGCGCGGTGATGGCCTCCCGCGTCGACAGCGACCTCCCGGACAACTGGCGGTCGGCCGGCCTCCCGCCGGTCCCGCCCGCGCAGGCGTCCCAGCTCTCCGACGCCGTCTCGGCCGGCTTCTCCCCGGTCCCGAAGGGCACCCCGCCGGAGATCGCCCAGAAGGTCACCTCCGCCGCCCATGACACCTTCGTCTCCGGCATGGGCGAGGCCTTCACGGTCGCCTGCGGGGTGGCGGTCGTCGCGGCGGTCGTCGCGATCTTCACCAAGCGCGGCGAGAACGCCGAGGCGGGCGCCGGCGTCGGCCACATCTGACCGGCGCCCCCGGCCGTACGGCACCCGCCCCGCGGAGCGCCGTACGACCGGCCGGCCCCCCTGCCCGCAGCGCCCGGCGCGCGGCTGCACGAGGTCCCCTCGTCCGGCCGCGCGCCGTCGTGCGTCGCCCCCAGCACGGCGTCACCGCACCCCACCCATCGGTCGTACGGACCGTGCTCCGCCGTCAACCACCCGCCCCGGCCCCTCGCCGGGCCCATCTCGCTTGTCCCTTGCGGCGGTTGGTCCGGCCCGGCGGGCCGAATCCCTCATCCGGATGAGCCGGGCCGGGAACCCGGCCGCCTCTCCTACGGCCATGGCGCGCCGCCCGCGGACACCGCACCCGGCGGGCACCGGGAGGAACGGTTTCCGCAGCCCGCCCGCGCCGTCCCGGCCCGCGTCAACCTCGCGCACCGGCCGCCCGGCCCCGGCGCCGCCGACTGTCCACATACCTGATCCGGGTGGCAGTGCCGCCACGGGCTTGGCAGCCGCGCCCCGCCCTCGCGAAGCTCGATGACGAACCGCCGCGGGCGACCGGCCCGCGGCGGGACCTCAGCGTCGTACTCCACGGGGGAGATTCCCATGCGCCTGCGTACTTCCCGGACCACCGTGTTCCTCACCGGCCTCCTGGCCGTCCTGATCACCGCCCTCGCCGTCCCGCCCAGCCTCGGCACCCCGGCCGCACACGCGGCCGGCGGCCGCACCGCCGCGTCCGGAGCCTGCGACGCGGGCCAGCTCTGTCTCTGGCCGAAGGCCGGCTTCGGCGGCGCCCGGCGGACCTACGAACTGTCCGGCACCGACATCGAGAGCTGTGTCCCGCTGCCCGAGGGGAGCGGCGCCGCCGCCCTCGCCAACCGCACGGGCCGGCCGGTCACCACCTACCAGAGCGGGGAATGCGCCGAGACCGCCGAGTTCGACACCTACCCGGGCGGCGGCAGCTGGGTGCCCCGGTCCCCGTACCGGGTCAGGGCGTTCAAGGTGTGGGAACGCTGACCCGGCCGCCCACGGACCCGCCACCGCGTGCCCGTGGCCCCCGCCGCACAGCACCGCGCCCCCCGACCGGCGGGAGACGCGGGTCGGGGGGCGCGGCGGAAGCGGTGCGGCGGCAGGCCGCGGGGAGGTCAGGCGTCGCCGCCGGCCTCACCCGCGTCGGCGGCCGCCACGTCCAGGAGCTGGTAGCGGTCGATCGCCTGCTTCAGCAGCGACCGGTCGACCTTGCCCTCCTTGGCGAGCTCGGTGAGCACGCCGAGGACGATGGACTGCGCGTCGATGTGGAAGAAGCGACGGGCCGCGCCACGGGTGTCGGCGAAGCCGAAGCCGTCGGCACCCAGCGACTGGTACGTGCCGGGAACCCAGCGGGCGATCTGGTCCGGAACGGCCCGCATCCAGTCCGAGACCGCGACCTTCGGGCCCTCGGCCCCCTGGAGCTTCTGCGTCACGTACGGGACGCGCTGCTCCTCCTCCGGGTGGAGCAGGTTGTGCTCCTCGGCGTCCACCGCGTCGCGGCGCAGCTCGTTCCAGGACGTCGCCGACCAGACATCGGCCTTGACGTTCCACTCGTCCGCGAGGATCTGCTGGGCCTCGACCGCCCACGGCACCGCGACACCCGAGGCGAGGATCTGGGCGCTGTGCTCGCCCTTCTCGCCGGGCTTGACCCGGTGCAGACCCTTGAGGATGCCCTCGACGTCGGCCCCGGCCGGCTCCGCGGGGTGCTGGGTCGGCTCGTTGTAGACGGTGAGGTAGTAGAAGATGTCCTCGGCGTTCTCGCCGTACATCCGGCGCAGACCGTCCTTGACGATGTGCGCGATCTCGTAGCCGTAGGCCGGGTCGTAGGAGACACAGGCCGGGTTGGTCGAGGCGAGCAGCTGCGAGTGGCCGTCCGCGTGCTGCAGGCCCTCACCGGTCAGCGTGGTGCGGCCGGCGGTCGCGCCGAGCACGAAGCCACGGGCGAGCTGGTCGGCCATCTGCCAGAACTGGTCACCGGTGCGCTGGAACCCGAACATCGAGTAGAAGACGTAGACCGGGATCAGCGGCTCACCGTGCGTCGCATAGGCGGAACCCGCCGCGATCAGCGAGGCCGTGCAGCCCGCCTCGGTGATGCCGTCGTGCAGCATCTGGCCGGTCGGCGACTCCTTGTAGGCCAGGAGCAGTTCGCGGTCGACCGACTCGTACTGCTGGCCCAGCGGGTTGTAGATCTTGGCCGACGGGAAGAACGCGTCCATACCGAAGGTGCGGTACTCGTCGGGCGCGATCGGCACGAAGCGCTTGCCGATCTCCTTGTCCCGCATGAGGTCCTTCAGGATGCGGACGAACGCCATGGTCGTGGCGATCTTCTGCTGCCCCGAGCCCTTCTTGGCGCCCGCGTAGGCCTTGTCGTCCGGCAGCTTCAGCGGCTCGGCGCGCACGACACGGGTGGGCACATAACCGCCCAGGCCCTTGCGGCGGTCGTGCATGTACTGGATCTCTTCGGAGTTCCGGCCCGGGTGGTAGTACGGCGGTACGCCGTCCTCCAGGTCCTTGTCCGGGATCGGCAGGTGCAGCCGGTCACGGAAGCCCTTGAGGTCCTCGACGGTCAGCTTCTTCATCTGGTGGGTCGCGTTGCGGCCCTCGAAGTTCGGACCGAGCGTCCAGCCCTTGACGGTCTGGGCGAGGATCACCGTCGGCTGGCCCTTGTGCGCCTTGGCCGCCGCGTACGCCGCGTAGATCTTCTTGTGGTCGTGACCGCCACGTCCCAGGTGCAGGATCTGGTCGTCGGTCATGTTCTCGACCATCGCGCGCAGGCGGTGGTCGTCACCGAAGAAGTGGTCACGGATGTACGCACCGGTCTCGGTGGCGTACGTCTGGAACTGGCCGTCGGGGGTGGTGTTGAGCTTGTTGACCAGGATGCCGTCGCGGTCCTGCGCGAGCAGCGGGTCCCAGCTGCGGTCCCACACCAGCTTGATGACGTTCCAGCCGGCGCCGCGGAACTGCGACTCCAGCTCCTGCATGATCTTGCCGTTGCCGCGGACCGGGCCGTCGAGGCGCTGCAGGTTGCAGTTCACGACGAAGGTCAGGTTGTCCAGGCCCTCGCGCGCGGCGATGGACAGCTGGCCGAGCGACTCGGGCTCGTCCATCTCACCGTCGCCGAGGTACGCCCAGACGTGCGACTTGGAGGTGTCGGCGATACCGCGCGCCTCCATGTAGCGGTTCATCCGCGCCTGGTAGATCGCGCCGAGCGGGCCGAGACCCATCGAGACGGTCGGGAACTCCCAGAAGTCCGGCATCAGCCGCGGGTGCGGGTAGCTGGACAGACCGTCGGGGGCCTTGGACTTCTCCTGGCGGAAGGCGTCGAGCTGGTTCTCGCCCAGCCGGTCCAGGAGGTAGGCACGGGCGTAGACACCGGGAGAGGCGTGGCCCTGGAAGAAGATCTGGTCGCCGCCGTCGCCCTCGTCCTTGCCCCGGAAGAAGTGGTTGAAGCCCACGTCGTAGAGGGAGGCGGAGGAGGCGAAGGTGGCGATGTGCCCGCCGACGCCGATGCCCGGACGCTGGGCCCGCGAGACCATCACGGCGGCGTTCCACCGGGTCGCGTTGAGGACCTTGCGCTCGATCTCCTCGTTGCCCGGGAAGAACGGCTCGTCCTTGGTCGCGATGGTGTTGACGTAGTCCGTGCTGCGCATCTCGGGCACGGCCACACGCTTCTCGCGGGCACGCTCGATCAGGCGGAGCATGAGGTAGCGGGCACGTTCCCGGCCGCGCTCGTCGACGGCCGCGTCGAGCGAGTCGAGCCATTCCTGGGTCTCTTCGGGATCGAAGTCCGGGACCTGGCTGGGAAGGCCGCCAATGATGATCGGGTTTCGATCTGATCCGGAAGCCACGCTGTTCCTTCGTGTTCGGTTCGTGTCGTGCCCTGCAAGGGATTGCTGCTGCGCACGGGACGAATGCTGTCTCTGCCTTGGTGTCGCGCCGTCTTCCATCGTGTACCGAGCCACAGGGATACGTCACCTCTACTGATGGGTAACCCATCCGTAGAGAGATGGCGCTGAAAAGGCCGATTTCTCGCGTCGGCCAAATCGCAACCATACGCCCATGTCGAAAGTGCTTCGCGTACGGACGTGCGGACCCCGAAATCAGGTCCGCGAGCCACGGCCGCCCCCCGAAGGGACCAGTCGTGCGCAGATGCCCGATAAACCCTGCAGAAAGCTGTGTCGTGAATCACTTCAGCCTGTCCCGGCGGGGTCGCGGTTGCGGCGAGACGCCGCCAAACGTCACCGTTTCGGCGGTCTGGACCGCTGGGTACTTGCGCGATCCGCCCGGCCCGTGTGGACTACGCCCAATGCTCCGCGCACGCGCGGGGTCCCCGAGCATTTCCGAAACATGACAGGAGGCAATCCGTGAGCGCGACCGCGGACCACGCGGAGGAGCGGACCAACCCTGCCGCCAGGCTGGGGTTCGAGCCCGGACAGGTGGTCCAGGAGATCGGTTACGACGACGACGTCGATCAGGATCTCCGCGAAGGCATTGAGACCGTGATCGGCCAGGATCTCGTCGACGAGGACTACGACGACGTCTGTGACGTCGTGGTGCTGTGGTTCCGCGACGAGGACGGCGACCTCACGGACGCGCTGGTGGACGCCATCGGCCTGATCGACGAGGGCGGGCAGATCTGGCTGCTGACCCCGAAGACCGGCCGTGAGGGCTACGTCGAGCCGAGCGACATCAATGAGGCCGCGCAGACCGCGGGTCTGTCCCAGACCAAGAGCATCAACGCGGCCAAGGACTGGACCGGCAGCCGCCTGGTCACCCCCAAGTCCGGCAAGCGCTGAGCCACACCGACCCGACGTTCGCCACCGAGCCCCCTCCGCCTGTTCCGGAGGGGGCTCGGCCCTGTTCAGGACGGGTTCCCCGGACGTGCACCCCGGCGCGTAGGGTTGGTCGCGTCCTGTTGAGAGTGAGCGGAAGGGAAGCACCCCATGGCGATCGAGGTCGGCACGAAGGCTCCGGATTTCGAGCTGAAGAACCAGCACGGCGAACTGGTCAAGCTCTCCGACTTCCGCGGCGAGAAGGCCGTCGTCCTCCTCTTCTACCCCTTCGCCTTCACCGGGGTGTGCACCGGCGAGCTCTGCGCGCTCCGTGACGAGCTGCCGAAGTTCGTCAACGACGACGTCCAGCTGCTGGCCGTCTCCAACGACTCCCCGTTCTCGCTGCGCGTCTTCGCCGAGCAGGAGGGCCTGGAGTACCCGCTGCTGTCCGACTTCTGGCCGCACGGCGAGGCCTCGCGGGCGTACGGCGTCTTCGACGAGGAGAAGGGCTGCGCGGTGCGCGGCACGTTCATCATCGACAAGGAGGGCGTGGTGCGCTGGACGGTCGTCAACGGCCTGCCCGACGCCCGCGACCTGAACGACTACCTCAAGGCGCTCGGCACCCTCTGAGCCGGCGCACTCCCGGGTACCGCTGCGCCCACCGGGCCGACATCCGCATGATCCAGGTGCGATATCTGCAATCGGTGGGAACCGGTCACTAGGATCAATTCGTTGATCCGATGCCATGCACGATGGGGGCGCAGGTACCCCTCGAATCTATGGGAGGACTCGTGGGAGTCAGCCTCAGCAAGGGCGGCAACGTCTCGCTGACGAAGGAAGCCCCCAATCTGACCGCCGTCATCGTCGGTCTGGGCTGGGACGCGCGTACCACCACCGGTACGGACTTCGACCTGGACGCCAGCGCCCTGCTGACGAACGACCAGGGCAAGGTGGGCAACGACCAGAACTTCGTGTTCTTCAACAACCTGAAGAGCCCGGACGGTTCGGTCGAGCACACCGGTGACAACATCACCGGTGAGGGCGAGGGCGACGACGAGCAGATCAAGGTGAACCTGGCCTCCGTGCCGGCCGATGTCTCCAAGATCGTCTTCCCGGTGTCGATCTACGACGCCGAGACCCGCCAGCAGAGCTTCGGCCAGGTCCGCAACGCCTTCATCCGGGTGGTCAACCAGGCCGACAACAACGAGCTGGCGCGCTATGACCTGAGCGAGGACGCCTCGACCGAGACCGCCATGGTCTTCGGCGAGCTGTACCGCAACGGCGCGGAGTGGAAGTTCCGGGCCATCGGCCAGGGCTACGCCTCCGGCCTGCGCGGCATCGCGCAGGACTTCGGCGTCAACGTCTGACCGGCCGGATTCGAGGTCCGATCGTCGGCAACCGGCCGGGCGGTGCCATAGCGGCGGCCGCCCGAGCCCAGAACGACCGCGTCCGGCGCCGTACGTCCCTGCCCGGGGAGTGCGGCGCCGGACGCGCGTGAACGAGGGGGCGGGCCGGGCGGGTCCGCACCGACACCGGGGAGGAAGCGAACGATGAGCGTCACGCTTGCCAAGGGGGGCAATGTCTCCCTGTCCAAGGCCGCTCCGAATCTGACACAGATCATGGTGGGCCTCGGCTGGGACGCGCGGTCCACGACCGGCGCGCCCTTCGACCTGGACGCCAGTGCACTGCTGTGCCAGTCGGGTCGGGTGCTGGGGGACGAGTACTTCGTCTTCTACAACAACCTCAAGAGCCCGGAGGGCTCCGTCGAGCACACCGGGGACAACCTCACCGGCGAGGGTGAGGGCGACGACGAGTCGGTTCTGATCGATCTTTCCCAGGTGCCCGAGCAGGTCGACAAGATCGTCTTTCCGGTCTCCATTCATGACGCCGATCTGCGCGGGCAGAGCTTCGGCCAGGTCAGCAATGCCTTTATCCGCATCGTCAACCAGGCCGACGGCAGCGAACTCGCCCGCTACGACCTCAGCGAGGACGCCTCCGGCGAAACCGCGATGATCTTCGGCGAGGTGTACCGCTACAAGGGCGAATGGAAGTTCCGGGCAGTAGGACAGGGGTACGCGTCGGGTCTCCGGGGCATCGCTCTAGACTTCGGGGTCAACGTTTCGTAAAGCGCCGCGCGCTGCGCGCGGGGGACCCACACAGCGAGGGATTGGGTAGGCAGTGCTCCTGAAAACCTTTGGCTGGTCGTTCGCCGTCACGGCGCTCGGCCTCGCCTTGGCGGGCGTGCTCTGGGGGTGGCAGGGGCTGGCGATTGTCGGAATCCTGTCCGTCCTGGAGATCTCCGTCTCGTTCGACAACGCCGTCATCAACGCGGGCATCCTGCGCAAGATGAACGCCTTCTGGCAGAAGATCTTCCTCACGCTCGGCATCCTGATCGCCGTGTTCGGCATGCGGCTGGTGTTCCCGGTCGTCATTGTCGCGATCACCGCGAAGCTGGGGCCGATCGAGGCGGTCAGCCTCGCCATCAATGACAAGGCGCAATACCAGGAACTGGTCACCAGCGCCCATCCGGCCATCGCGGCCTTCGGCGGGATCTTCCTGCTGATGATCTTCCTCGACTTCATATTCGAGGAGCGCGATTACAAGTGGCTGTCCTGGATCGAAAAGCCCATGGCCAAGATGGGCAAGCTGGACACCCTGTCGATCATCATCGCGCTGGCCGTCCTGCTGGTGACCGCGATGACGGTGGCCACCAGCGTCGGGCACGGCGGCGGTGACAAGAGCGCCACGGTCCTGCTGTCCGGTGTCGCGGGCCTCATCACCTACCTCGTCGTGGGCGGTATCTCCGGCTACTTCGAAGGCAAGCTGGAGGACGAGGAAGAGGACGCGGACGCGGAGGCCGCCGAGGCCGCGGCGGCGCCCGCCACGAAGGGCAACGTCTCGGCCGCGGGCCTGGCCGGCAAGGCCGCGTTCTTCCTGTTCCTCTACCTCGAGGTCATCGACGCGTCCTTCTCCTTCGACGGCGTCATCGGTGCCTTCGCGATCACCAACGACATCTTCATGATGGCGCTGGGCCTGGGCATCGGCGCGATGTACATCCGGTCGCTGACGGTCTTCCTGGTCCGCAAGGGGACCCTGGACGACTACGTCTACCTGGAGCACGGCGCCCACTACGCGATCGGCGCGCTGGCCGTCATCCTGCTGATCACGATCAAGTACGAGATCAACGAGGTCATCACGGGCCTGGTCGGCATCGTGCTGATCGCCCTCTCGTTCGCCTCCTCCGTGGCCCGGAACCGGCGCGAGGGCAGGACCGGGGACACCTCGGACGACAAGGCGGAAGTCGCGTCCGGAGTGTGACGCGACGCTGATTGAGGAACGCTCTCTGCGGGGCGGCCTGAGGTGCAGACCTCGGGCCGCCCCGTTGGTAGTTGGGGCCGAGCGATGGGGTGGGCAAGGTGTCGTTCCTGGGGAACCTGTGGCGCGGTGGTGCGCAGAAGAGGGACTTCGACAGCGGAGGCGCGTCGTACGTCGTCGAGCTGACGAAGCGGAATCCGGTCGTCTCACTGACTAAGCAGGGGGCCGCCTCCGGGCATCTGCGGGTCAATCTGCACTGGCAGATGAGGACGTCGGACCTGCATGAGCGGAACGGGGGCAAGGGCGGCCTGCTGCGGCATCCGGGCAAGCTGTTCAAGCCCGAAGTCGTACAGGCGCAGGGGCCGGCCGTGGTCAACGTCGACCTGGACCTGGCCTGTCTGTACGAGCTCAAGGACGGGACCCGGGGCGTGGCACAGCCGCTGGGCAACTTCCTGGGGGACCTCAACGGGCCGCCCTTCGTCAAGCTCAGCGGTGACGACCGCTTCGGTTCGGGGTCCGGTGAGACGCTCTACATCAACCTGGACCACCGCGACGAGATCAAGCGCATGCTGATCTTCGTCTACATCTATGACGGGACGCCGGCCTTCGACCGTACGCATGCGGTCGTGACGCTCTATCCGAGCAGCGGACCGCGGGTGGAGGTCAAGCTGGACGAGCGGGCGCCCCAGGCGCGCTCCTGCGCCGTCTTCATGCTGGAGAACGTCAAGGGCGAGCTGACGGTGCGCCGCGAGGTGAAGTACGTCTACGGCTTCCAGGCGGAGCTCGACCGGCTGTACGGCTGGGGGCTCCAGTGGGGGCGGGGCTACAAGTCCAAGGTGTGAGCCGCCCGGTGCGGCGCACCACCCGGTGTTGTACGGGGTGGGCGCCGCGGGGCGGTGCCGTGGTGGTCAGGGCACCCGCCGGTGATCCGTTACCGGCGCTGGAACTGTGGTCCCTGGGGCGGCAGGACAAAGGACGGGTCCGGCACGAAGGGCTGCTGCACCGGGTAGCCGTACGTCGAGGCCGGGTGCGGCTGGGGCTGCGGGGCGCCGTACGGGGCCGGCGGCTGCTGCGGGGGCTGGTACTGGGGCGGCGGCCCCGGGTAGCCGTAGGCGGGCTGGGCCGGGGGCTGGGCCGGCGGTGGTGGAACGTTCTGCGGGTAGCCGTAGCCGCCGCTCGTGGGCGGGGGTGCCGCGGAGGCCGCCGCGGCGGCGGGCTGCGGCGTGGGCGGGGCCTGCTCCGGCGGAGCGTCGGCCACGTGCTGGGTGACGGCATCGGGGTCCGACGCCGGGTAGGTCTGCGGGTCGGCCGCGGAGGGCGGGCCCGAGGCCTCTTCCGGCCAGGTGCTGGGCGGCGGGGTCACGGGGGAATCGGCGGGGCCGTTCGCCGGGCCGGCGGCGGGCGGGGCGCCGGAAGGGCCGGAGGCGGTGGGGCCGGGATCGGCCTGCGGGGACGGCTCGTCGGTGGTCGCGGGCTCCGGGCCGGGCGAGGCCACCGTGGCCTCCGTGGCCGACGCGTCGGTCTGTGCGGTGTCCGGATCGTTCTCGTCCACCGAGATCCCGAACTCGGTCGCCAGGCCGACCAGTCCGGTCTCGTAGCCCTGCCCCAGCGCACGGAACTTCCAGGACTCCGCGCGGCGGTACAACTCCCCGCAGATCAGGGCCGTCTCATCGCCGGTCTCCGGCACCACGTCGAAGACCGCGAGCGGCTCACCGTCGCTCGCCGCCGCGTCGTACAGCCGGACCTGCAGATCCGTGACGCCCGCGAAAGCGCCGCCGTCCGAGGACGCGGCCAGCACGACCCGGTCCACCGACGGTTCCAGCGCCGCCAGATCCGCCTCGATGGTGTCGGTCAGCTGGTCACCGGCCTGGCTCTTGGGGAGATGCCGAACCAGGCCGCTGGGGTGGCGTGGTTGGTTGTAGAAGACGAAGTCCTCGTCGGAGCGCACGCTTCCGTCGGGCCCCACCAGCAGGGCCGAGGCGTCGACATCGGGAACACCTGTGCCGGCCGTCCAGCGCAGGACGGCCCGGACAGCCGTGGCATCGAGGGGTACGTTCGACCCTTTCGGCATCGCGTGCGTCATGCCGTAATCCTGCCTTCCCTGAGGTCGCAGGGACAACGCGGGGGCCCGGTGGACTGCAGCGGGCTTTTCCGGGGACTCCTGGGTGACTCGTGGGGGTTACGTGATTTTCACGCACGCGGGAACTAACCACACCCCCGCGCACGTACGATTACCGGCTGGATCGAGACAGCGAGGCGCAGCGGGGGTGCCCGAGACCCGCAGGTAGACGGGGAGATATATGCGGCATTTTGGGCATCTTGCGCCCGATGTCCGGAGGACGTTGTTCCATCAGGAGCCGGTGGAGTTCACCGCCGATTCTCCGGCGCGCACGCTCGCGGTCGCCCTGGGCGCCACGCTCTACAGCCCCGCCACCCGCCCGCACCTCGCCGCCGACGTGATCAAACAGGCCGGGCGTGGCGTGATGTCCATGGTGCTGTGCCTGGAGGACTCCATAAGTGACGCGGACGTCGAGGCCGGCGAGGGGAATCTCGTGCGGCAGCTCGGCCTCCTCGATGAGGCGGCGGCCGCCGGAACCGGTGTCCCGCTGCTGTTCGTCCGCGTCCGTGCCCCCGGTCAGATTCCGGACCTGGTGCGCCGGATGGGCTCCGCCGTCCACAGACTGTCTGGATTTGTACTTCCGAAATTCGCCGAGGAGCGTGGCATCCCGTTCCTGGAGGCGCTGACGACGGCCGAGTCCGTCTGCTCGCGCCGGCTCTTCGCGATGCCGGTGCTGGAGTCCCCCGAGCTGCTGCACCTGGAGAGCCGCGCCGAGACCCTTCAGGGCATCGCCAGGACCGTCGACAAATACCGGGACCGGGTGCTGGCCCTGCGGCTCGGCGTCACGGACTTCTGCTCCGCCTATGGGCTGCGCAGACCGCCCGATATGACGGCGTACGACGTCCAGATCGTCGCCTCCGTGATCGCCGACGTGGTGAATGTGCTCGGCCGGGCCGACGGAACGGGCTTCACCGTCACCGGGCCGGTGTGGGAGTACTTCCGGCAGCACGAGCGGATGTTCAAGCCGCAGCTGCGGCGCAGCCCGTTCCTCGGACGCGCCGAGGACCTGCGGACCGCCCTGATCGAGCACGACATGGACGGCCTGCTGCGCGAGATCGAACTCGACCGCGCCAACGGCCTCCAGGGCAAGACCTGCATCCACCCCTCGCATGTCGCGCCGGTGCACGCACTGTCGGTCGTCAGCCACGAGGAGTTCAGTGATGCGCTCGACATCCTGCGTCCCGAGCGGGGCGACGGCGGTGTGCTGCGCTCCTCGTACACGAACAAGATGAACGAGGTGAAGCCGCATCGCGCCTGGGCCGAGAGGACCCTGCTGCGGGCCGAGGCCTTCGGGGTCGCCCGGGAGGGCGTCGGATTCGTGGAGCTGCTGACAGCGAGCGTGCCGCAGACCTGATCTGCGGTGATCGATATGCACGGTACGACGGAGGAGACGGAACGCGTGGTCTGGACAGGGGAATGGGTCGCCGGCCGGCTCGGGGTCTCGCTGAGCGGCGGGGACGAGCTGCCGGAACTGCTCGGGCTGGCGCTGCGGCGCAATCCCAAGCGGGCCCATCTGCTCGTGTCGAACGTGCTGGGCAAGCATGTGCCGCAGCGGCCGGGCGTGGTCCATGGCGCCGGCCTCGGGCTGGGGCGCCGGGTGCGGGAGCTGCTGGGTGACGAGGCCGCCGCCCGCTCCGTCGTCCTGGGGTACGCCGAGACCGCCACCGGCCTGGGGCATTCGGTGGCCGACGGCCTCGCCCTCGCGCCGTATCTGCACTCCACCCGCCGCCCCGTCGCGGGTGTGGCACAGGTGGGCGGGTTCGAGGAGGAGCACAGCCACGCCACCTCCCACCTGCTGCTCCCCGAGGACCGGGAACTGCTCGCCGGAGACGGGCCGCTGGTGCTCGTCGATGACGAGTTCTCCACCGGCAGGACCGTCCTGAACACCATCAAGGCGCTGCATGCGCGCTTCCCGCGCGAGCGGTACGTGGTCGTCGCCCTGGTCGACATGCGCTCCGACGCGGACCGCAGCCGTCTGGAGAAGTTCGCGGCGGAACTGGGCGCCCGCGTCGACCTCGTCGCGCTGGCCGCGGGCGGCGTACGTCTGCCCGAGGACGTGCTGAGCCGCGGCCAGGAACTCGTCGCCGCACAGGAGGCCGCCGCGGCACAGGGCCCGGGGGCCGCCCCGGCGTCCGGCGGTGACGGCGCGGACGTCATACGGGTCGACCTCGGCTGGCCCGCGGGGCTGCCGGACGGCGGCCGGCACGGCTTCACCCCGGCGCACCGGGAGCGGCTGGAGGCCGGGCTGCCGGGCATGGCGGCCCGTCTCGCGCAGCGCCTGGAGGGCGCCCGCCGCGTTCTCGTCCTCGGCAACGAGGAGTTGATGTACGCGCCGCTGCGGATAGCGGAGGCCCTGGACGCTCACGTCGCCCGGGAAGGGGGCGGCCAGCAGTCCGCGCCGGCCGGAGGTGCGGGTGTCTTCTTCTCCACCACCACCCGGTCGCCGGTGCTCGCCGTCGACGACCCCGGTTACGCGATACGGACCCGGCTCTCCTTCCCCGCCCACGACGATCCCGCCGACGGTCCGGGGGAGCGGTACGCCTACAACGTCGCCGCCGGCACCGCCCCGGAACGCCGCTTCGACGCCATCGTGGCCGTCGTGGACTCGCACGGCGACCTCCCCGAACTGCACGCCGCCGACGGTCTGCTGAGCCGGCTCGCCCGGCACACCGACCGCCTGCTGCTCGCCGTCATCCCCTCCCACGCCCCGCAACCACAGGCCGGACCCATGTCCCTCCCCGAGCCGCTGCGCGGCCCCGCCTTCTCCTCCTACACCGCCGACGAGGTCGGCTGGCTGCTGCAGGATCTCTCCGGCGTCACCCTGGAAGCGCCGACCGAGGAACGCGAGGAGGCGATTCAGCGCGGCGGCGCCCACTACGCGGAGTCGCTGCCCGTCGAGTACCAGCCGAGCGAGGCGTACCAGGCGCTGTTCCACCAGGCGCTGGAGACCTCCGCGAGCCGGATCGCGCGGGCGGTCGGGACCGTCACCGAGTCCGTGCTCGCCGAACGCGGCCCCCGCCCCGTGCTGGTCTCGCTGGCCCGGGCGGGCACACCCGTCGGGGTGCTGATGCGCCGCTGGGCGCAGCGTGCGCACGGTCTGGAGCTGCCGCACTACGCGGTCTCGATCGTCCGCGGCCGGGGCATCGACACCACGGCGCTCCGGTGGCTGGCCGCCCATCACGACCCGGCGGATGTCGTCTTCGTGGACGGCTGGACCGGCAAGGGAGCCATCACCCGCGAACTCGCCCAGGCCCTGGAGGACTTCCCGGGCTTCGACCCGAGGATCGCCGTGCTCGCCGACCCCGGCGGCTGCGTCGAGACCTATGGCACCCGCGACGACTTCCTCATTCCGTCCGCCTGCCTCAACTCCACCGTCTCCGGCCTGATATCGCGCACCGTCCTGCGCGACGACCTCGTGGGCCCGGACGACTTCCACGGCGCGAAGTTCTACCGCGATCTGGCCCCGACCGACGTGTCGCGTGCCTTCCTCGACGCGATCACCGCGCGCTTCGACGAGGTCGCCGCGGACGTCGCCGACGAGGTGAAGGCCCTGGCCGCCGCCGACCGGGCCCCCACCTGGGAAGGCTGGGCGGCCGTCGAGCGGATCAGCGAGGATTACGGCATCCACGATGTGAACCTCGTGAAGCCCGGTGTCGGGGAGACCACCCGGGTACTGCTGCGGCGGGTCCCCTGGAAGATCCTGGCCCGGCGGGGTGCCGGTACCGACCTCGATCATGTGCGCCTCCTGGCCGAACAACGGGGCGTGCCCGTCGAAGAGGTCGACGAACTGCCCTACACCTGTGTGGGGTTGATCCACCCCCGCTTCACTCGCGGAGCGACGGGTGCCGACGGCAAGGCGGTGGCCTCCTGATGAGCAGCCGGCCCCTCGCCCACCACCCCTCCCCGGAAGCGCTGCGCGCTGCCCCTCTCTTGGTCGCCAGCGACCTCGACCGCACCCTGATCTATTCGGCGGCGGCCCTGGGCCTCACCATGCCCGACGCCGAGGCGCCCCGGCTCCTGTGTGTGGAGACCTACGAGCGCAAGCCGCTCTCCTACATGACGGAGACGGCCGCCGGCCTGCTCGCCGAACTGGCCGGCAAGACCACCTTCGTGCCGGCCACCACCCGCACCCGCGAGCAGTACCACCGCATTCATCTCCCCGGACCGGCACCGGAGTTCGCCATCTGCGCCAACGGTGGCCAGCTGCTCGTCCACGGAGAGCCGGACCCGGGCTGGCAGCGCACCGTCGCCGAGCGGCTCGCCGAGCAGTGCGCGCCCCTGGACGAGATCCGCGCGCACCTCGTCCGTACCGCCGACCCGGCCTGGCTGCTCAAGGAGCGGGTCGCGGAGGACCTCTTCGCCTATCTCGTCGTGGAGCGGCCGCTGCTGCCGGACACCTGGGTGAAGGACCTCACCGGCTGGGCGCACGAGCGCGGCTGGACCGTCTCGCTGCAGGGCCGCAAGATCTATGCCGTGCCGCAGCCGCTGACGAAGAGTGCGGCCGTGGCGGAGGTGGCGCGCCGCACCGGGGCGTCCGAGATCCTCGCGGCCGGTGACTCCCTCCTCGACGCCGATCTGCTCCTGGCCGCGGACCGCGGATGGCGGCCCGGACACGGCGAGCTGGCGGACTCCGGCTGGCAGGCTTCCCACGTCACCGCGCTCGACGAGCGGGGTGTCGCCGCGGGCGAGGAGATCGTGCGGGCCTTCATCCGCGCCGCCATTCCCCCGAGCCACGCCGGCTGACCCGGAGAGCGACAAAGAGCCCCACCGCCAGCGCAGTTGCCGCGAGGACCACCTTCGAATAGACGTCCACATACCCTGTCACCTCCTCCCAGTTGTCGCCGAGCAGATAGCCCGCGAAGACGAAGACCGCGTTCCAGATGAGGCTGCCGAGTGTGGTCAGGGCGAGAAAGACCGGTATCGGCATGCGCTCGATTCCGGCGGGTATGGAGACGAAGCTGCGGAAGAGGGGAATCATCCGGCCGAAGAACACCGCCTTCGTCCCGTGCCGCCGGAACCAGCGCTCCGTCTTCTCGATGTCCGGGACCTTGACCAGCGGCAGCTTCGACGCGATCGCGACCGTACGCTCACGCCCGAGCAACGCGCCCGCGCCGTACAGTGCCAGGGCGCCGGTCACGGAGCCGAGGGTGGTCCACGCGAGCGCGGACAGCAGAGGCATGCTGCCGCGGGCGGCGGCGAAGCCCGCGAGCGGCAGGATCACCTCGCTCGGCAGCGGCGGGAAGAGGTTCTCCGCAGCGATGGCCACACCCGCGCCGGGCGCGCCGAGCGTGTCCATGAGGTCGGTGATCCAGCCGGGTGCGGTGCTTTCGATGCTCTCGATCATGTTTTCAACGCTATGAATTCTCGCCTCGCGGCACATTGCGGTACACCGCACGAAAGATTGCGGTTTTCCGCAGTGTGCGCGGACGCGCGGTGCGGCTAGCGTTTTGATCATGTTAGGAATTGCACGGCGCGGATTGCGTCTCGCGACAGGTCTGGTGCTCGGTGCCGCGATCGCGGCGGCCGAACTCCCCTTCGTCGTGCTCTCCGGCCTCTCCCTGCTGTGCGTGATCGCCTGGCCGCGTGGCCGCCGCGCGGTCCTCAAACCCGTCCTCGCCACCGCACGAGCCCTGACCGAGACCCATCGACGCCGCCTCTGCAGCTATGTCGCGGCCGACACGTCGGACGCGTACGCGGACCATCGCGCCCTGCAATATCTCTCCCTGCGCTGGGGATTGGGCCTGCTGGGCGCACTCGTGCTGGGCACGGCGCTGATCGGAACGGCGTACGGCATCTCCTGGATCTTCATCCTGCCGCTCACCGACGTCCGTCATCCCGGCACCGTCGTGCTTTCGAGCCTCGGAGGCCTCTTCCTCCTGTTCCTCAGCCTGCAGGGCACCTTCGGGGTCGCCGGGCTGGAGACCAGGCTCGCGCGGTACTACCTCGGCCCCAGCCATCACGAAGCGCTGGAGCGCCGCATCGAGCAACTGGCCGCCAGCCGCGCCGGCGTGATCGCCGCGGTCAACGATGAGCGCCGCCGTATCGAACGCGATCTGCACGACGGTGTGCAGCAGCGGCTGGTGGCCCTGGGAATGCTGCTCGGCCGCGCGCTGCGCAGTCAGGACGCGCAGCGGGCGGAACAACTCCTGCGCCAGGCACATGAAGAGAGCGGCCGGGCCCTGACCGAGCTGCGCGAAGTGGCCTGGCGAGTCTACCCGACGGTGCTGGACGAAGCGGGGCTGCGCGCCGCTTTGGAAACGGTGGCCGAACGCTCGGCCATCCCCGTACACCTCGACTACGACCTCGTCACCGAACCCGAGACCGCCCTGGCGACGGTCGCCTATTTCGTGGTCTCCGAAGCGGTCACCAACGCCGTCAAGCACTCCGGTGCCGGACGGATATCGGTCCGCGTCGCCCCTGGCGAGGACGCCGTGCTCGTGCGCATCGAGGACGACGGACCGGGCGGCGCGGATTCCACCGGCAGTGGCCTGTTCGGCCTGGCCCGCCGGGTCGCCGCCCTCGACGGCCGGTTCCGGGTGGACAGCCCGGCCGGCGGACCGACCCTCATCACCGCGGAGCTGCCGTGCGCGTAGTACTGGCCGACGATTCGACCCTGCTGCGCGAGGGCCTGGTACGCCTCCTCGCCGAGGAGGGGCACGAGGTGGCGGCCGCGGTCGGCGACGCCGAGCAGCTGATCGCCGTGCTGGAGCAGGCGGAGAGGCAGGAGAAGAGGCCGGACGCGGTCGTCGTGGACGTCCGGATGCCGCCCACGCACACCGATGAGGGGCTGCGCGCCGCAGTGCAGATCCGGGAACGCTGGCCCGGCATCGGAGTGCTGGTGCTCTCGCAGTATGTCGAGCGCCGCTATGCGACGGAGCTGCTGACCGATGACAGTGAGGGGGTGGGCTATCTGCTCAAGGACCGGGTGGTCCAGGTGGACGAGTTCCTGGACGCGCTGGAACGGGTGAGTGCCGGTCAGGCCGCCTTCGACTCCGAGGTCGTACGGCAGCTGCTGATGCGCAGCAGCCGCTCGGACCCGCTGGGCACACTGACCACACGCGAACAGGAGGTGCTCCGGGAGATGGCGCAGGGCCACACCAACGCGGCCATCGCGGTCCGGCTGCACATCTCGCAGAGTGCCGTGGAGAAGCACATCAATGCGATCTTCGAGAAACTCGGCCTGACCGGCACATCCGGATACTCCCGCCGGGTCCTGGCGGTATTGCGGTACCTGGGGACTTGAGGGCCATGGCACGAGGTCCGGTACACGAGACCGGTCACAACAAGGCGGCCGCACAAGGGCGCGCGTACGAGGCCGGACCGGGAGGTGACCGGTGCGGCGAGAGGACAGGAGAGGGGGAAGGCGACGGGGACAGGGGCCACCCGGAGTGGCAGCGTCGTGTGGGGAGGCCCCCGCCGCTGGGCACCCCAGGGGCAACGTCCGAGTGACGGCTCGTCGGGGGACCGGGATATCTGCGAACGGTGGGCGACGGGCTCGACTAGTGTCGCCGAGGCGGTTGGCCGCACTGCCCGGTGATCCGCCGGGACCACGATCCTTGACCAAGAGGAGAGCCAGTGGCTGAGTCCAAGAGCACGCCGATCACAGCGGAGATGTACGCCTACGTCCTCGCCCACAATCCGCCGCTGAACGCCGCGCAGCGGGACATCGTGGAGCTCACGCACCAACAGTTCCCCGAAGCGGCGGGGATGCAGTCGGCGGAGGAACAGGGGCCGCTGCTGGCGTTCCTGGTCCGGCTGACCGGCGCTCGGCATGTCGTCGAGGTCGGGACGTTCACCGGCTTCTCGACGCTCTCCATGGCTCAGGCGCTGCCCGAGGGCGGCACGCTGATCGCCTGCGACGTGTCCGAGGAGTGGACCGCCTACGGCCGGGAGTCCTGGGCCAAGGCCGGGGTCGCGGACCGTATCGACCTCCGTATCGCACCCGCGCTGGAAACGCTGCGGTCGATGCCCGCCGAGCCGCATATCGACCTTGCCTATCTCGACGCGGACAAGGGCGGCTACATCGCCTACTGGGAGGAGTTGGTGCCCCGGCTGCGGCCGGGTGGCCTGATCATCGCGGACAACGTCCTGTACCACGGGGAGGTCGCCGACCCGGCGGCCACCGGGTCCGCCCTGGCCATCAGGGCGTTCAACGACCATGTGCTGGCGGACCCCCGTATGGAGGCGGTGATCCTCACCGTGGCGGACGGCGTGACGCTGGCGCGCAAGCAGTAGCGTTCACCGGCCACCCCGGACCGGCCACCGGCCACCGGCCCCCGGACCGGCCACCGGCCCCCGGACCGGCCGATGGCCACCCGCCCTGGCCCGGCTCCGTGACGTGGTGTCGCCCGGCAAGCACTAGCCGCAGCAGCCGCCTCCACAGCAACCGCCGCCGCCACCGCCACCGCTCGGGGCGCGGGCGGGGGCGGTGGCGGAGCCGCCCACGGCGACCGTGGAGAGCAGCTTCACGGTGTCCTCGTGGCCCTCGGGGCACGCGGCCGGGGCGGAGGACTCGGCCATCGGCCGGTTCAGCTCGAAGGTGGAGTCGCAGGGGCGGCACCGGTATTCGTAACGAGGCATGGGCACAGGTTAGCCGCGGCGCCGATCAGCGCACGACGGTGCCGGGTGGCGCGCCCAGCATGCCCAGCTCCGAGCGGGTCGGCGCGCCCTCCCAGTCGCCCGGCGACGCGACCGCGAACGCTCCGGTGGTGACGGCGCGCTCCAGCCGTCCGGCTAGCCCCTCACCGTCCAGCAGCGCCGACAGATAGCCCGCCACGAAGGCATCGCCGGCGCCCACGGCATCCACAGCCCGTACGGGTGTGGCGGGCCGGTGCAGGGCGCCGCTGTCGGTGAAGGCCGTCGCCCCCGCCGCCCCGAGTTTGACCACGACCTCGCCGATGCCCTGGTCCAGCAGGAGCCCGGCCTGCGTCGCCACGCGGGCCGCGGGGGCGCCCGCGCCTTCCTCGGACGGCAGGGGCACGGCATCGCCCCATGCACGGGCGCCGGCCGCCATGGGCCCTTCTTGCACCTCAGCCCCCTCCGCTCCTTCAGCCCCCTGGCTCCCCTCGCCCCCACCTGGCGAGCCCTCCCGGCCCTGGCCCCCGTCCCGGCCGCCGCCTCCTCCGGGCAGACACAAGGGCAGCTCGTCGTCGGAGGCGATCAGGACGTCCACGGCGGGAAGCCACTCGCGAAGTACCTCGGCGGCCTCTTCGGCGGTCCACAGGCGGGCGCGGAAGTTGACATCGAGGCAGACCAGAG
This sequence comes from Streptomyces sp. NPDC048612, assembly GCF_043199295.1. Classification (NCBI taxonomy): domain Bacteria; kingdom Bacillati; phylum Actinomycetota; class Actinomycetes; order Kitasatosporales; family Streptomycetaceae; genus Streptomyces; species Streptomyces sp. NPDC048612. The sequence goes on along the minus strand of NZ_JBICVV010000006.1, from coordinate 121,521 downwards.
TGCCGTGCTCCCGCGCCAGTTGGAGGGCGCGCCCGGCTGCCGAGCGGGCCGTGGGGCTCAGAGCCGGGGTGATGCCCGTCAGGTGCAGGACGCGGGGCGGGGCGGCGGCGAAGGCGCGCTGGATCACCTCGGGGGTGAGCCGGGAGCCGGCCGATCCCGCGCGGTAGTAGTGCACCCGGGTGACCTCGGGCAGCCGCGGCTCGAAGAGGAGCAGCCCGGTCGGGGCGCCGGGATCGGCCGTGGCGCCGGACACCTCGACGCCCTCGGCACGCAGCGTACGCAGCACCAGCTGTCCGGCCTCGTCGTCGCCGACCGCGCCCGCCCAGCGGACCTCGTGCCCGAGCCGGGCCAGGCCGATCGCGACATTGCTCTCCGCCCCGGCGACGGAGACGTTCATCGTGCCGCCGAGCTTCAGCGGGCCGCTGCCCCGTAGGGCGACCATCGTCTCGCCGAAGGTGAGGACGTCCGGGCGGCCGGGCCGTCCCGGGAGCAGCGGCCGGCCGGGCGCCGCCCCGGGACGGGCATCGGCGGCGCCTTGCCGGTCCGTGCCGCGCGAGGCAGTCGGCTGCCCCGTCACTGTGCGCACGCTGCCTTGAACTCCGCCGCGCGCTTGCGCAGCCCGTCCAGGTCGCCGCCGTCCGCCGCGTCCCCGATCAGCGGGGTGCCGACGCCCACCGCCACTGCCCCGGCGGCGAAGTACGCCGGTGCGGTGGCCGCGTCCACCCCGCCGACCGGCACGAACGCCGGCTCGGGGAAGGGGCCGCGGAGCGCCTGCAGGTACGCGGGCCCGCCGACGGACGCCGGGAACAGCTTCAGGGCCGAGACGCCCAGCGCGTCGGCGGCGATCACCTCGGACGGTGTGAGCACGCCGGCGAGCGTCGGGAGCCCCTGCCGTACGGACTCCTCCAGACCGGGGCCCAGCCCGGGTGTGACGATGAGGTTGGCCCCGGCCTCGGCGGCGCGCCGGGCGTCAGCGGCGGTCAGGACGGTGCCGGCGCCGAGCCAGGCCGCATCGCCCAGCTCGGCACGGGCCCGCTGGATGACGGTCAGGGCGTCGTGTCCGCTGAGCGAGACCTCGATCAGCGGAAGGTCCGCCTCCGCGAGCGCCATGACCGTACGGAAGGATGCCTCCGCATCCCTGCCCCGGATGATGGCGACCAGCCGTTCGGTCCGGAGCGCTGTGCTGAAGTCCATGGCGTTCCTGCTTTCTCCTGCTCCCCGCCGCGTGCGTACTGCGCGACCGGGCCGTTCGGGCGCACGGGTAACACCTCTGATTATTCCGGGCCGGATGGGCGGGCGTGAGGGGTGTGGAGCACGGGACCCGTTACCACTCGGCGAACGCCCCGTCCTCATGGCGCCATACCGGGTTCCGCCACACGTGCCCCCGCTGATCCGCCGCCCGTACGGCGGCCTCGTCCACCTCCACGCCGAGGCCGGGGCGCTCGGTCCGCAGCAGCGAGCCGCCGTGGAAGCGGAACGGCTCCGGGTCCGCGACATGGCCCAGCAGCTCGGCGCCCTGGTGGTAGTGGATGCCGATGGACTGTTCCGGGACGAGGAAGTTCGGGGTGGTGAAGGCGACTTGGAGGCCGGCGGCCAGGGCGACCGGGCCGAGGGGGCAGTGCGGGGCGAGCTGCGCCCCGTACACCTCCGCGAGCGCAGCGATCCGGCGCAGCTCGGAGATGCCGGGCTGGAGGATCGCCATCCCGGCTTGCTGAGGAGCCGGGAACTCTCGCCGGGTGAAGAGACGTTCACCGAGTGCGAGGGGATGGAAGAGGCGTTCACGAGACCGGGGAGGGCATCCATGTAGTCGCAGAGGACGGGCTCCTCGACGAACATCGGTGCGTAGTCGGCCGGCAGGGGGAGGAGCCTGCGGGCGTTGGCGGGTGAGACCAGGCCGTGGAAGTCCAGGCCGAAGTCCCGTTCGTCGCCGAGGACTTCGCGCGCGGTCTCGGCGCGCAGCAGTCATCCGCGTACTTCGGCGCGGGTCGCCACCGGCGTCATCCTGCCGCAGCCGTTCATCTTGACGGCGGTGAAACCCGCCTCGGTCTGCGCGGTGACCGCGTCACGGAGGGCATGCATGGACGGTCCGTCCTTTCGGCGTCCGGCCGTACCGACCGGGCGTCCCCGGCCACCCGTGTACCGGGCTCGTGCGCGAGGTCCTGCCCACCCACTCCGTCACCCGAACCGACACCGAACTCCCAGCACCGAACCCGGAACGTGGCCGCCCACTTACTCCGGCCCCCACGGATTCCCGGCCCGCCAGGCCGCCCGGCCACCCCTACGGATGCTCCCGCGCGGACACATCGAGCAGTTCGAGCATCGCCATGTACGCCCCGTCGACATCCCGGTTCCGTACCGCCTCGACGACCGTGGCATGCAGCGCATGAGGGTCCTCGAAGGTGCCGGCCGCGGCCAGCACCGCCCGGTCGCGCTGGACCAGCACCGGCACGATCACCCGGTGCATCTGCGCGTAGAAGCGGTTGTTCGAGGCGATCAGCATCGCCGTGTGGAAGGACGCGTCGGCGCGTACGAGCAGCACCGGGTCGTCCTCGGCCGCGGCCATCGCGCTCAACGCGGCGTCCAGGGCCGCCAGATCCTCATCGGTCCGGCGCTCCGCGGCGAGCCCGGCCGCCGCGGGCTCGATGGAACGGCGCAGTTCGAGCACGTCGGCGAAGAAGTCGGACGAGACACCGGCCGCCAGCTTCCACCGCAGTACGTCCGTGTCCAGGAGGTTCCAGTCCTCCCGGGGGCGGACGAAGGTGCCACGCTTGCGGTCGCTCCCGAGGAGGCCCTTGGCGGTCAGCACCTTGACCGCCTCCCGCAGCACGGTCTGGCTCACGTCCAGCTCCGCCATCACCTCGGGGACCGCGAGGCTCTCGCCCTCCCCGAACGTCCCCTTCAAGATCCGCTGGGCGAGCCTCTCGACCGCCGCATGGTGGGCCCCGTGCCCCGAGGAGGCGGCGGCGTGCCCCGAACCGCTCATCGTGCTGCTCCCTGCTCCCCGCCCTTACCCAGCCGTCAGGGCGTACCGAGCACCCCATTCCCACCTCGGTACGCCCTGACGTTTCTGGCCCCGACGCGCCCTGGTCCGCCCCGGCTCAGGGCTGCTTGCTGTCGCCACCGGTGCGGGTGCCGGCGTCGAGGGTGGTGCGCCTCCGGCTCCCGCTGGTCCCGGCGCCGAACGAACCGCGCCCGGCATGGGAGGCGCCCTGCATCTTGACCCGCGCCGCCTGCCGCGCGGCCGTCATACCGGAGACGGGCTGCAACTGTCCGCGGTCGAACTGCTCGGCCTCCTCCGGATGCCGGGCGCGCCAGTACGGATTGTCGTGGGGGAGGCCGCCGCTGACCCGCCCGTACATCCCGAAGACCAGCAGCATCAGCCCGACCAGGAAGCTGAACAGGACGTTCTGGATCTGGAAGGCGAGGAAGTTCGCGCCGGTGTCCAGCAGCGCCAGGTTCACGAATCCGCTCAGGAGGAAGAGGCCGCCGAGCACGATGTTGAGGGTCGAGGCGAAGTTCCCGCCGATCACCATGCCGGCGACGAGGATGGCTCCGACGACGATCGAGAGCACGCTCAGCGTGCCGTTGGTGTTGAGCCCGGCCACGGTGTCGCCGCCGGTGTCGAAGTAGCCGATGTGGTGGGTCAGCCCGAGGATGCCGAACGCGATCAGTACCAGGCCCATCAGCCCGGCGCCGATGCGGTAGACCCTGCTGAGCCGGTGGTCCACGGGCAGATGCTCGTCGAGCCGTGTGCGGTGCTTCTTCTTCGCCCGGTGGAACGGGTTCGCGGGCCCGTGCAGGGTCTGGCCAGTAGCCCCAGTTGCCATGTCCGGCCTCCTTCGCGCAGGTGCCGACTGGGCCGTACTTCCCTCCAGCATCCGCCCAGGTGCCAGTTCACGCCATCGCACCCAGCGACGCGGCAGCACGAAGGGGCTCCCACGGCGCCGCAGGATTCCCGGCCGGGCGCCCCGGACCGACCCGGCCACGCTTCGGGCCGCACCCCGGCCGGGCCGCCGCACGTCACCCCCCGGAGCCGCCCCGCAGCTGCGGTCTCAGCCGCCGGTCCCGCCCCTGGCGTCCCGGATCTCCTGCACCACCCGGGCCGCCGTCTCCCGTACCGCCTCGGTCTCCATCAGGAAGTGCCACCAGTCCGGATGGCGCCCCTCCAGGCCCGCGACCGCCCGGTCCAGCCGCGCCACCGCCTCGTCCAGGGGGCCGGCGTGCCGCGGATCGGGGGTGCTGCGCCCGGTCATCGCCAGCCGCTGCGCGTCCCGTACGGCGAAACGGGTCCGCTCGACCTCCTTCTCCCGGTCGAACGACACCGCGTCGAGCCGCCGCAGCCGGTCACCGGCCGCCGACACCGCCTCATCGGTGGTGTCCAGCAGCGCCCGTGCGGTCGCCAGCCGGCTCGTGGCATCCGCCCAGCGCTGCTCGTCCCGCGCCTGCTGCGCCTCCCGCAGCTTGGCCTCGGCCTGCTGGACGGACTGCGTGGCCTGCTCCGGCACCTGCTGGAGGTCCTGCCAGCACGCCGCGCTGTACCGCCGCCGCAGCTCGCTGAGGACCGGGTCGACCTTGCCGGCGCGCGTCGTGATCGCCTGCGCCCGGGTCCGCAGCGACACCAGCCGCTTGTCGATCTCCGCGGCCTTCCCCGGCAGCCGCTCGGCCTCGGCCCGTACGCCCTCGGCCTGGCGCAGCATGTCGTCGGCGCGCCGGATCGTCTCCTGCACGCCGTGCTGCCCCGCGCCCTGATTGAGCTTGGTCAGCTCCGGTGCGAGCGCCGCCAGCCGGGCCGCGAGATCATCGGCCCGCAGGCCCTGCGCACGGACCGCGTCCAGCGCGTTGCTCGCCGCCAGCAGCCCCTGCCGGGCCCGCTCCACGGCCGGCGCCAGCCGCGCCAGCTGCGTCTCGGCGGACTGCAGCAGCGGGGTCAGCCCCTGCGCGAACCGGTCCAGCTCGCCCTTGACCCGCTCCAGCTCCTGCTTCGCCTGGGTCAGATCGGCCCGCGCCCGCGCCACCGCGGCACCGTCGAGGTCGTCACGGTCCAGATCGTGGGAGTCGACCGCGGTGATGTACCCCTGGCTGACCTCGTCGATCCGTCGGCCGAAGCCCTCGTACTCCTCTGCGGCCTTCCGCGCGGGCGGCGAGGTGTCGACGGCGGTGATCGTCTCTATCGAGATCCGCAGATCACGGTGGGCGGTGTCCAGCTCGTAGAACGCCGCCGCGGCGGCATCCTTCGCGGCCTGCGCATCGGCCCGCTGGCCCTCCCCGCGCCCGAACCAGCGACGGGTCCCCCCGCCCGCGAACGACAACGGCACCATCGCCGCCACCAGCGGCAACGGCAGCAACATGAGCGCCACCACATCGCGGACCGGGCCCCCACGGGCGCGACGGCGTTCTCGCTGCTCATGCGGCTGAGTCTCTGTCGCCGTCACTTCCCTCTCCCGATCGGATCGCCCCAGGACCGAATGTCATTCTCCCACTCACCGGAAACGAACACACCGGCCGGTAAGTTCGCACTTCGCGCACTGGTTTGCAGTTCAGGCCCAGAGGCAAGGTAGTCTGTCGGCTCGGCAAGGGCGCATAGCTCAGCGGTAGAGCGCTGCTCTTACAAAGCAGATGTCACAGGTTCGAATCCTGTTGTGCCCACTCCTTGCGTGAAACGACAAAGGCCCAGGTCATCCGAGGTGAATTCGGATTCCTGGGCCTTGATCATTTTCTGTGGCGCGGCGAGGTGAGGTGGCGGGCGTCAGGCGCGGGTCCCGCTTCGACCGCCGGTTCTGTCCCGTATGCCCACGTACTCGTACGCTGGCCTGTATGACGCGCGTGATCGTGGCAGCGGGCGGAGGCGGTGATGCTGTCGCCGCTGCGATGCTGGACGGCGCCCTCTACGGTGGCGGGACGCCGGCGGTGGTGTTCACCTACGCGTGGGACCGGATGGTGACCGATCCCGTCCCGGGGCCCAGAGGGCCGGCCAACTTCACCGGGCTTCGCGCGCTCACCCGCAGTGTCTGGACGGTCCCCGCCGACGCGGCGGCGATCGCTCCCGCCGGTTCGACGCTCCCGGGGCTGGCCGCTGAGCTTCCGCAGAGCTTCGCGCTCATCGATCCGCATCATGGCGCCGAGGGCATGGTGCGCCAGCTGGAGGAGCTCGTCCAATACGTGGAGCCGGAGTCCGTCGACCTCCTGGATGTCGGCGGTGACATCCTCGCCCGAGGCGGCGAACCCACGCTCCGCAGCCCGCTCGCCGATGCCCTCACCCTCGCGGCGTGCTGCGAACTCAACTTCCCCGTACGGCTTCTGGTCGCGGGACCCGGCCTCGACGGCGAACTCCCCGCCGATGTCCTGCGTGACCGGCTGGGGCCGGTGGTTCTGACCCTCGACGCCGGGCATGTCGCCCCGGTCGGCCCGGTTCTGGAGTGGCATCCCTCCGAGGCCACGGCGATGCTGGCCGCCGCCGCGCGTGGCGTGCGCGGCCGGTGCGAAGGGGGAGGTGGCGGCGTGCCGGTGCCGCTCACCGACGAGAGTCCCGTCGTGTACGAGGCGGACCTCGACGCAGCCCTCGACCGCAACCGGCTCGCCGGCGCCGTCCTCGCGACGGAGAACCTGCACCAGGTCGAGCGGTACAGCCGCGAGATCTGCGGCTTCTCGGAAATCGACGACGAACGGCACCACGCCGGCCGGGCCGGCCGGCAGCCCGCGGGGGAGTTCACCCCGGAATTCGCGCTCCGGCGGCTCGATGAATTCGAGGCCGGTGCGCGGGCGCGCGGAATTACCCACACCACATTCCGGCGGCTCGCCGAAGGCTGTGGTCTCGGCGGCGGCCAACGCCAGCAGCTCAGGGCGCTGTTGCTCAGTTGTCGGCCGGAGCAGTATCAGGCTCCGCTGTGGCGCATCCCGGCTGAAGCCTGAGCGCGCGGCGGGGGGTGCCGGTCGTGTCCCCTGCGTCCCCTGCAGGTAACTCGCATGCAGGTGAGGGGAGTCGGCGGCCCGATCTTTGCCGCGATGGGGGTGCAGGTGTCGCCATCGCGCCGGCGCCCCCGGGAGGTGTGCGCTGTTGTTCGTGGTGGGGGTGCTGTGTATCGTCGAGAGAGTGACTTGAAGTTTCAAGTAGTTGTTCGCGGCCTCGCGTGGCCGGCCCCGATATGCGAAAGAGCGGCTCCTGCATGACGTCTCCCCTCGGCACTCTCGTGTCCTCCCGTATCGACCTCCCCGCCCGCCGTGACGCCGCTCCGCACGGCTACGACGCCGGGCTCCTGCTGCTGCGCCTCGCGCTCGGGCTGACCATGGCGGCTCATGGGGCCCAGAAGCTGTTCGGCTGGTTCGGCGGGCCGGGGCTGGACGGGACCGGGCAGTTCTTCACGATGAGCGGCTATCCGGCGGGCCGGACGATGGCCGTCGTCGCCGGTCTGAGCGAGACGCTCGGCGGGCTCGGGCTGGTGGCCGGGCTGCTCACGCCGCTGGCCGGGGCAGCGGTCGTCGGCACGATGGTCAACGCGCTGGCCGTGAAGTGGGGCGGCGGCTTCTTCGCGCCCAAGGGGGTGGAGTACGAGCTGCTGCTGACGGCCGGTGCGGCGGCCCTGACGCTGACCGGGCCCGGCCGCTACGCCGTCGACCGCCTGCTGCCCGGTCTGCGGTCCGTCCGGCCGCTGCACGGAGTGCTCGCGCTGCTGGTGGGGGTGGTGCTGGCCGGCGGGGTGCTGCTGGTCCGGAAGTGACCACGGGCCCCGGGGGCGGCCGCCTCGCTCCGCGCGCACCGGGGGGGCACGGACAGGACGTCCGTCGGGCCGCATAACGGGCCGGCCGGCCCTGGGCAGGGGCGGGGCGTGCGGGGTACAGCAGAGGCAGGGAAGGCGGCGGCGCCACGGCGGTGTCGCGGCCGGGAGACGGGAGAAGGGCTCCATGTCCGTACGACGTCTGAACCACGCGGTGCTCAACGTCCGCGATGTAGCACGGTCGGTGGCCTTCTACACCGACGCCCTCGGGCTGACGGTGGACGTCGAGGTGCCGGGGCGGGCCGCTTTTCTCAGCGCCCCCGGGTCGCTCAACGACCACGATCTGGGGCTGTTCGCGGTGGCGCCGGACGCGCCGGGGCCGGAGGCCGGGCAGGTCGGGCTGTATCACCTGGCCTGGGAGGTCGGCACGCTCCGCGCACTCGTCGAGGCCCGGACCCGGCTCACCGAGCGGGGCGCCCTGGTGGGTTCCAGCGACCATCTCGTCGCCAAGTCGCTGTACGCCAAGGACCCGGACGGCAACGAGTTCGAGGTGATGTGGCGGGTGCCGCGGGAGGACTGGCCGGGCCCGGACCTGCCGGACCGGCTGCTGCCCCTCGATCTGGAAGCGGCGCTGGAGCGCTGGGGGCCGGACCGGGAGACGGGCGCCGCGGCCGGCTCCGCCACGTGAGAACGCCGGGCCGGGCCGGACGCCGAGGAGGCGGGGCCGGTGGAGTCGGTGGGGCCGGGGTGGGGCTCTGCCTCAGGCGCTGCGCGCGGCCCGCTCCGCCTCAGGGGCTGGGCCCGCCTCAGGCGCCCGGCGCGGTCCGTTCCGCCGGCTCGGTCGTCTCACCGGCCCGCTCCGCCCGCTCGGCCCAGCGCTGTTCGACGCCGGCCAGCCGCCAGTAGGCCAGTGCCGCGGCCCACACCACCACGAACAGGCCGACGATGATGAATCCGACGTTGTCGAGGTCGAGGCCCGAAATCCAGCCGGTCAGCGCGTCGTTGAGGCCGAGCTTGTCGTGCAGCACGGTCACCAGCTCGATGGTGCCGATGAAGAAGGCGACGGCGATCGACAGACCGGTGATGGTGAGGTTGTAGTAGACCTTGCGCACCGGGTTGGCGAACGCCCACTGGTAGGCGAAGTTCATGAAGGTGCCGTCCAGGGTGTCGAACAGGCTCATGCCGGCGGCGAACAGCAGCGGCAGGCACAGGATCGCGTACCAGGGCAGGCCCGCCGCGGCGCCGCTGCCCGCCATCACCATCAGGGTCACCTCGGTCGCGGTGTCGAAGCCGAGCCCGAAGAGGAAGCCGAGCGGGAACATCTGGCCGGGCCGGGAGATGGAGCGGGTGAACCGCCCCAGGAAGCGGTTCATGAAGCCGCGCGCGTCGAGGCGCTGCTCCAGCTCGGCCTCGTCGTAGCGGCCGTCGCGCAGCCCGCGGAAGACCCGCCAGATCCCGGCCAGCGCGACGAGGTTGAGGGCGGCGATGAGGTAGAGGAACGTGCCCGAGACCGTGGTGCCGACCGTGCCCAAAATCTGGTGCGTACGGGACTCGTCGTTGAGCAGGGTGCCGGCGAGCTGGGCGCCGCCGGCCACCAGGGCCGCCATCGCCACGACCACGCTGGAGTGGCCGAGGGCGAACCAGAAGCCGACCGAGACCGGACGCTTGCCGTCGGCCATCAGCTTGCGGGTGGTGTTGTCGATCGCGGCGATGTGGTCGGCGTCGAAGGCGTGCCGCATGCCGAGGGTGTACGCGGTGACGCCGAGCCCGACGCCGAAGACCTGGCTGCCGACGGCGTAGTGGTTCGGGACCACGAGCAGGAAGAGCACGCCGAAGGCGACGACGTGCAGCCCGGCTATGACGGCCATCAGGCCCGCGGTGCGGAGGGTGTCCTGCCGGCGCCAGCGGAACGCGGCGGGGGCAGGGGACTTGGGAGTATTGGTGGACAGGGCCATCCGGACGGTCACGCTCCAGCACCTCGTGGATCACTTCGTGAGATGCCGTGGCCGGTCTCCTGGCTTGGGGTTGCCACCCTGTCCCTTTGCAGCCTGGGGGAGGGTGCCCGTCTCCACCCCGCCTTCCCGGCCGCAGGCTGCGGTCAGTGGCGCCGCGGACGCGTCAGGCGCCCGCGGAAGGGGTGGAAACTTCCCGATCACAGTGGCGAGGGCCGCTCCGGACTGGGACCACACGGTCCGTCACCGGATTCCCGAGCACCACGGCCCGGCCACTCTAGCGGCCACCCCGGCGGCACGAGGGGCGTGGGGGTTCGCAGCCGCCCACGGGGAGTGGCGCGCCGTGGGTCAGTAGTCCAGGGACGACAGGAAGGCGTGCAGTTCGTGATCGAAGAGCGGGGTGTTCTCCAGATTGACCATATGGGCCGCCCCCGGTATGCGGACTCTTCGGGCGCCCGGGACGGTCAGGGCTATCGCGTGGGCGTTGGCGGAGATGTCCTTGCTGTCGAGATCACCGTCGAGCACGACCGTCGGTACCCGGATCTCGCCGAGGCGGTCGGCGGCGCCGACCTCCAGCGGTATCCCGGCACCCGTGCCGTCGGCATGGACCTCCACATTGGCCGCGGCCGAGGCGCGCATCCGTTCGCGGAACCCCGGGTGCACCGCGGACGGCTCACGATGCGGCCCGTCCACCCACATCCGCAGGAAGTGCTCGACATACCACTCCGCGCCGTCCGGTGTGCCGATCGCCGCCACCTGCTCCTTGATGTGCTCCAGCACGAAGGGGTCGCTGAAGGCCCGGCCGCTGATCCCCGGGGAGGCCAGCGCGAGGGCCGTCACCTGGCCGGGATGGGCGAGGGCGGTGTCGAGCGCGACCCGTGCGCCGTGGGAGAGGCCGACGAGGACGGCGCTGGGGACGTCGAGCGCGTCCAGCAGGGCGCACAGGTCGTCGTGGTTGGCGTAGTCCCCGGTCACGGTCGAGGACAGGCCGTGCCCGCGGAAGTCGTAACGGATCGCGCGCAGGCCGGAGTTGACCAGCCAGGTGAACTGCTCGTCCCACATGTGCTGGTCGAGCATGCCGCCGTGCAGCAGCACCACCGCGGGGCCCGAGCCGGCCGTCTCGTAGAACAGCTCGCCCTCGTCGACCGGCACGATGCCGTTGTCGATCTCGGACCAGGCGGTGATTCTCCGCGTCATTCCCCTGACCGTCCTTCGTGCATGAGAGGGGCCGGGGCGGGTCTGCCGCCGCGGCCGTCCGGCGTGCCGTCGTTACCGATACTGCCGTTACCGTCGTTACTGCCTTCATTGATACGACTATCACGACTGTCCTGGCTGCCCTGACTGTCGGTTTCCTCCCGTGGAACGTGCGAGCCGTTCGCCAGGTGCCGGAATTCCTCGCCGAGCCGGTCGAGTACGTGCAGCGCGGTGCGGACGTCGGCGGCGGGCAGGTCGGCCAGCCGTCGCCGCAGCTCCGTCGCCTCGAACTGCTGGATGCCGCGTATCGCCGCCGTGCCCTCGGCGGTGAGCCGGATCAGTGAGGAGCGGCGGTGGGCGGGGTTCGGGGCCGTGACGACCAGGCCCAGCTCCGCCGCGTGGTTCACCCGGCGCTGTACCGGCTGGCGGTCGAGCCCCATTCCGCGCGCCAACTGCGGGACGGTGCGCGGGCCTTCGGTGTGCAGCGCGTCCAGCAGTGCGTGTTCGCCGGCGGTCAGGCCGGTGTCCGCCAGCTCGCGCTCCACCGCGCGCACGACCGTGCGGTGCAGCGGCCACAGGCGCCGGATGACGCCGTACAGCAGATCCTCGGCGGCCGCAGCTTCTCCGGCGCCGGCATCCCTCTCGGCGTCCTGCTCGGCATCCCGCTTGGCCCCCCGGTCGGTGTCCCGCTCGGTATCCCTCTCGGCGCCCATCTCCGCCCCCTTCTCGATGACACTCGTGATGTCATGATGACACCGCTGATGTCGTTTGGGAAGAGGTCTGCCGCGGAATGGAGTTGAGGAGGCGGAGGGGAGGGATGAGGCGTGTGTGGTCAGCTGTGGTCAGTGTCGGACGGTCGGTGGGCGAGGAAGGTGGACGGCGGATGAAGGTCGGTCTGTTGCGTGCGGTCGGGGTCGCCACGGCGGTGTACGGGGCGGCGGTGGCCGCGGTGCCCGATCTGCTGGCGCGGCCCTCGGGGCTGGTCGACGAGGAGGGGCGGACCGCGTGGGCGACGCGCCTCTCCCTGCGTCCGCTGGCCTGGCGGGACGCGGTGAGCGGGCTGGCGCTGGCGACGGCTCCGGAAGGCCCGGCGCTGCGTACCGCCGCGTATGTGCGGATCGCGGCGGACTTCGGGGACGCGGTCCTGCTCGGTGCGACGCTGCCCGGCCGCGACCGGAAGCTCGCGGCGGTGGCGGTGTCCGTGGGGTGGGGCGCGCTGTCGGTGGTCGGGCTGCTCGCCGGCGGGCGGCGGGAGGTCAGCAGCCCGTCGGCGGCGGGGCCTCGTCGGGGGTGAAGGTGAGGACGAGGTCGGCGCGGTCGCGAGTGGCCGCCACGACGCGGGCATTGGCCTCGTCGGAGGTGTGGACGAACCGTTCGGCGTCGGCGCGCGGGCGCCCGAAGTGCTCATGGCGGTCGATCAGCCGCCGGAGCCGCTCCGGGGTGTCCAGGTCCACGTACCAGACCTCGTCGAGCAGCGCCCGGACCCGCGCCCAGGGGCCGGCGTCGAGGAGGAGGTAGTTGCCCTCGGTCACGACGAGCGGGAGGTGCGGTGCCACGGCGATGCTGCCGGCCACCGGCTCCTCGATACGGCGGTCGAACGCCGGGGCGTAGACGGCGCCGTCCGGCTCCGGCGTGCGCAGGCGGGCCAGCAGCGCCGCGTACCCGGCCGGATCGAAGGTGTCCGGTGCGCCCTTGCGGTCCGTCCGGCCCAGGCGGCTCAACTCAGCCCCGGCGAGGTGGAAGCCGTCCATCGGGACGAGCGCCGCCCGCCCGGCCAGCTCCGCCACGAGGTGGGCGGCGAGGGTGGACTTGCCGGCGCCGGGCGGGCCGGTGATACCGAGCAGCCGGCGCCGGCCGGGAGTCGCGGAATCGGCGAGCCGCCGGGCGCGGGAGAGGAGGTGCCGGGGATGCATGGTGCGTCCATCGTGCCCGATCGGCGGCCCCTCGGCCGGACGGGCCCGGGCCGGCGCTCCCCGGCCGTATGGGGTGGCCGGCCGGGGACCGTTCAACCGCGGGCGGACGCGGGCCGGTTCGCGAGGCCCAGGCGCCACAGGGACGTGACCTCGGCCGCGCGGGCCACGTGGAGCGGGTCGGAGGTGTCGCGGGCGCGCGGATGGCGCGGGGTGATGTCGAGCCGGTCCAGGACCGTGAGACCGGCCGCGGCGAAGGCCTCGACGAGCACGGTGTGCGGACGCAGGCCGAGGTGCTCCGCGAAATCGGAGAGGATCAGCCAGCCCTCGCCCTCCGGGGTCAGATGGTCCGCGAGGCCGTTCAGGAAGCCGTACAGCATCCGGTTGCCCGGGTCGTAGACCGCGTGCTCCACGGGGGAGGTCGGTTTCGCGGGCACCCACGGCGGGTTGCAGACGACCAGCGGGGCGCGGCCGGCCGGGAACAGATCGGCCTCGACAACCTCCACCTGCCCGGCGACGCCCAGACGTTCGGTGTTCTCGCGGGCGCAGGCCAGCGCGCGCGGGTCCTGGTCGGTGGCCACGACCCGGCGCACTCCGCGCCGGGCGAGCACCGCGGCCAGCACGCCGGTGCCGGTGCCGATGTCGAAGGCCAGCTCCTCGGTGGGCAGCGGTGCCTCCGCCACCAGGTCGACGTATTCGCCGCGGGCCGGGGAGAAGACGCCGTAGTGCGGATGGATGCGGTCGCCGCCGAGCGCCGGGATCTCGACGCCCTTCCTGCGCCACTCATTCGCGCCGATCAGGGCAAGGAGCTCGCGCAGCGAGACGAGGGCGGCGGTCGGGTCCGGGCCGGCCGTCGCGCCGGACGCCTCGCCCCGGGCGGGCTCACCGGGGCCATACGCCCGGGTGCAGGCCTCGCGGACGTCGGGGGCGCGGTGCAGCGGGACGGCGAAGGTGTCGTCGAGGGGGACCAGCAGCATGCCCAGGATGCGGGCCCGGTGATTCTGCGCGGCCCGGTGCACATGGAAGGCCTGGGTGACATCGGTGGGCGGGTTCTTGCGCGGGCGGCGGTCGATACGGCGGGCCATCGCCGTCAGCAGCTGACGGGCGTTGTGGAAATCGCCGCGCCACAACAGCGCCGTGCCCTCGCAGGCGAGCTTGTAGGCGTCGTCGGCCTTCGTCCGGTCGTCCGCGATGACGATACGGCGCGGCGGCGGGGCGTCGTTCTCGGAGCGCCAACGGGCGGAGCGGGGCTGGTCGGCCTCGGTCCATTCGACGACCGGCGGGTGGTTCACCGCAGTGTGCCTCGTATGTGTGGTGGGAGCCCTCCCAGGGGAGCCGCCCGTGAGGCGGCGCCGGTCCGGCGCCGGGGGAGCGGTGCTGCGCCGGGGGAGCGGTGCTGCGCTCGCAGGAGACGGTGGGCGGGTGGTGTGACCGTCGACTTTACTCGGTGTCGGTGTGGCCCCCGGCCGCTCACCGTGCCCGCCGGCGGGCGGCGGGCACGCCCGAGGTCAGTCGATGCCGAAGGCGCGGGCGTAGCGCACCGTGCCGCGCGGGGGTGTGGAGCCGTCCAGGGACAGTGCGAGGAAGGCCTCGTCCGGCCAGGGCTGCGGCGGCAGGATGCCGAACCCGGAGGCGGCCGGGGTGAAGCCGAAGCGCGGGTAATACGGCGGATGGCCGAGCACGATCGCGGTCCGCTCACCCGCGGCCCGCGCCGCCTCCAGGAGCGCCCGGATCACCGCACCGCCCGCACCGGACTTCTGGTGCGCGGGCAGCACCGCGCACGGCGCGAGCGCCACGGCGGGGACCTCGTCGACATGACAGCGGGTCAGCAGCGCATGAGCCGCCGGGATGCCGTCCGGGGCGTCGGCCACATAGGACAGGCCCGGCAGCCAGGCCGACGGGTCGCGGCGCAGGGCGTCGACGAGGTCGGCCTCCTCGGGCGTCTCGAAGGCGGCGAGGTTGATCCGGCGGACGGCCGCGGTGTCCGCGGCGGTCTCGGGGCGGGGGCGCCAGGCGACGGCGGGCCCGGCCGGGTCCCCCGCGCCGCTGTCGCCGGTCCCCTGCGGGTCATGGGATGCGTGGATACCGCTCATGTCCGTCATCGTCGCACCGGCTCCGGTGAACGGCCAGGGTTTTTCCGCTCCGCCGCCACAACGGGCGGTCGCCAACAGGCGGTCACCAACGCCCGGTCGCCAACGGGCCGTCGGCGTCCGCCGGACGGTCCTCCGCGAACGTCCGTGTCCGGCCGGTCCGTGTCCGGCCGGTCAGTGCGCGGGGTGCCGGTCCGGGCGGCGCATCAGGAAGACGGCGGCCGATCCGGCGGCGAACAGGGCGACGACGGAGAGGGCGGTGCTCATCCAGGAGGCGCCGAGCCAGTGCCCGCCGAAGTAGCCGAGGCTCACGCTGTAGGCCGCCCAGGCCACACCGGCCAGTGCGGACCACGGGAGGAACTCGCGGACCGTACGGTGCGCGACGCCGGCGCCCAGGCTGACCACGGAGCGCCCGGCCGGGGCGAAGCGGGCCAGGACGACGATGCCGCCGCCGCCCCGCGTCAGCGCCGTACCGAGCCGCTGTTGCGCCGTGGTCAGCCGGCGGGAGCGGCCGATGGCGCGGTCGAAGCGGTCGCCGCCGCGCCGGGCGAGCCGGTAGGCGACCATGTCGCCGAGCACGGAGGCGGTGGCCGCACAGACCATCAGGGAGCACATTTCGGCCAGGTGGTTACCGGTGCCGGCGGCGGTGGCCTCGACGGCGCCGACCGCGTCCGCCGCCGGGCCGCTGCCGGCCGCCGTCGTGGCCGCGGCGATCACCAGGACCCCGCTGGGCAGGATCGGGACGAACACATCGAGAACGATCGAGAGGCTGACGATCACATACACCCAAGGGGTGCCGCTGAGGGACCCCAGGCTTTCCAACAACGTCCTTCTCCCCGGTCCGAACCCCGCCGCGACGTCGCTCGGTGCGGCAGGGGCGGCTCTACAGCCATACAGCGTACGCCTGGCAGGGTGGCCGAAAGGGTGGGGGTGGGATGCGAGGGAAGGGATGCTGTGCACCCTTCGCTGCGTATGGGTGAAATGCGCAGTGCGGGCGATATGGCCTGCGCGCGGGAAAGGGCGTGTCCGGTCGTCGTCGTCCGGGGAGTCCGGCGCCCCTGGACGCGGCACGGCCCGTACGGCGAGGTGCCGTACGGGCCGTGGAGGCGGAGCCGGGAGGTCCCGGGCTCCGCCGGGCAGCGGGGGTGTCAGGCGGCGGAGGGCTGCCGCTCGACGACCGGGACCGCCTCCTGGCCGCGGTCGCCGAAGAACACCCGGTCGAGCGCCCACGAGCCGGGGCCGGCGAAGACGAGCAGCAGGAACGCCCAGCAGTACATCGCGGAGGCCTCCCCGCCGTTCTGTATGGGCCAGAGCGCCGAGCCCTGGTGCGCGGTGAAGTACGCGAACGCCATCGAGCCGGAGCTGATGAACGCGGCGGCGCGGGTGCCCAGGCCGAACATCACCAGCAGGCCGCCGGCCAGCTGGATCACGGCGGCGTACCAGCCCGGCCAGCTGCCGGCGGGGACGGTGCCGCCCTGGCCCATGGCGCCGCCGAGGACACCGAAGAGCGAGGACGCGCCGTGGCAGGCGAAGAGCAGGCCGATGACGATGCGGAAGAGCGCGAGCGCGTGCGGCGTGGATCTCTGGAGGGACGTCGTGAGCGGTGCGGACATGTGGGGACTCCTACGGTTTCTGGGGACGAGGGAACCGTGAAGGGGACAGGTTAGGGAGGCCTAATCTGTACTTGCAAGTTCAACCTCTGGCCAAACGCTACCTTTGGCCGGAAGAAGGCGCACCCATCGCCGAAACCGCACCTGCCGCCGGAACCACGCCGTTCGCCGGGGCCGTGCCCGCCCCCACGCCCCCGTGCGCACCCGGGGCCGTGCCCTGGGCCGCCGCCCGCAGCGCCGCCCGCGCCACCGCGTCCGTGTCGGCCAAGGTGACCGATCCCACCCCGGGACGCGCCCCGGCCGCCGTCACCCAGTGCACGCCCTCCGTCGGCACCCCGACCGCGAACCGCCGCGGATGGCGCCGCCCGTCGGCCCCGATGAGGTGGTACGGGCTCGGCGACACATCGAGCCCGCCCGTCTCGTAGCCGTCCACGGTGTGCGGCCGGCCGCCGCCCTCGGCCAGCAGCCGGGCCAGCAACGGGTCCGCGGTACGCCGGACATCCGGCTCCGGCAGCCGCGCCTCGATCAGCGCCGTCGCCGTCACCGCCGAGCCCGGCACGTCCGGTGAGTGCGCCGTGAAACCGGGCGCGCCGCCGTCGGCCGCGCCGGGCCTCACCGTCATCCGGGGGCCGACCACCTCCAGCACCCCGGCCTCGATCAGCGCGGCCATCTCCTCGATCCGGCGCCGCGGCGGCCCGATGGACAGGAAGGCGTTGAGCGGGGTGTACCAGCTGTCCACGTGGTCGCGGCGGGACGCGCCGGCCAGCCCGCCGTGGTCGACGATCTGCCGCAGCTCGTTGCGCAGGTCCCGCAGCACGTCCAGCGCCGCCTTGACCGGGTCGGACACGTTGTCCTGGCGGGCGTGCGCGACATCCGCCCGCAGATGGTCCAGCAGCCAGTCCCGGAAGGCGGCACGGCCGGCGAACGACCGCTCCCCGTGCGGCCGGGAGACCCGTTCCCAGTCCCAGCGCTCGGCCGGTGCGATCCCGAACGCGTCCAGGACGGCGGCCTCTTCGGGGCTGCGGTGCGCGCTGTCCAGGAAGCGCCGCCGGAAACGCTCCCGGAAGAGGGGGTCCGCCGCGCCGCCCGCACCCCGCCGCGCCAGCAGCGCCTCGTAGTGGACCGACTCCACCTCCTTGGCCACCAGGGGCCAGACCTCCGCCAGGAAGTCGGGCAGTTCACCGGCGTCCGCGCGTTTACGGAACGCCGCTATCACGTCCGCGGTGAGCAGCAGCGGCAGATGACGGCCGTGTGCGCCCTTCGCGTTGTCACCGCGCGCGTGGTACGGAACGCCGCGCCGGGAGCCCGCGTACAGCCGGGGTTCGCGGCCGGACGGCAGATACGTCAGCGCCCCGTCGGAGCCGCGGACGAACCGGCCGCCCCGGGCCGTCGTCAGCAGCGCCATGTGATCGAAGAAGTTGAGGCCCAGACCGCGCAGCAGTACCGGACGGCCCGGCGCCAGCGCCTCCAGGGCGGCGGAGAGATCGGCGGGGTTGGCGGGCGGCAGGTAGTGCAGCCCGTGCCCGGCGGCGTAGTCGGCCAGGCGCCGCTGCTCCGCGTCCCCGACGGCCGGCAGATGGCCCTGGGCGAGAACCACCGCCCCCAGGCCGTGCAGCGTCCGGCCGTCGTCGAGGGTCAGGGACTGCGTGCCGTCGATGGCCTCGGCCAGCCGCACCGCGCGGGCCGGGTGCGTCACGACTGTGACCTCCTCGGGCGCGGTGCGCACCGTGCGGCGGAAGAACCACTCCAGATAACGCCCGTAGAGCGCGCGCCCCGGATAGTCGTCCGGGCCGACCTCGCACCCCTCCCAGTCATGGAGGCTCGGCCCGGTGCGTATCGGGCCGGCGCACGCGACGCTGTCGTCGGTGAACAGGGTGACCTGTGAGGCCACGGTGTTCATCAGGAGTTCGGGCGGCTGGGCGGTGCGCCACACCTGGCCCGCGCCCGGCGGGGCGGGGTCGATGACATGGACGGTCAGCCGCGATCCCGGGGCCAGTTCGGCGGCCGAGGCGCAGATCCGCTCCAGCACGCTCGTCCCGCGCGGCCCGGCCCCGACGAGGGCGAGGGCGGGCCGGGGGCGGCGGTCGGCGATGTGGTCGGCGGCCAAGAGGGGCTCTCCCTGGGGCGGCGGACGGCCGGCCCGGCGGGCCCGGCCGCCCGGGAAGGCGGGCGACGAAGGTGCGCCCCATCATCACCGCCCGGCCCGGTCGTGGAGCACCCGGGTGCGCAAAAAATACGCTGGAAACCGCAGATCGGAATCCTGGCTTCCGCTGCCCGTCCGGAGGTTCACGGGTGCCGGGGCGCCCGCCTCAGCCGGACGCGGTCCGTCCGGGGTCCGCTGCCGGACCGCCCTTACCACCGCTTTCCCCGCCAACCCGTGCATCGGTCAACGCCGCACGCCAGACCGTGACGAGCCGGACGCCGCCGTGCTTCTCCCGGCGGGTCTGGTCCAGGGCGAGCCGCGCCGCACGGCCCGCCAGCGTCAGCGTCATCAGCTGGTTGCCGAACCAGGGACCGCCCGTGCGCCGCCACTTCACCGCCGGCCGGGGCAGCCGCCCGTGCCGCGCCAGCAGCTTGCCCAGCCACCGGCCGGACCGGCTCCAGCCGAAGCGGAAACCGCCCCGCAGCGAGCCGGGAATGCTGTTGTGGACGGGGGAGCAGGTCAGCTGGAGCACCCGGCTCGCGGGGTGTGGACCGGCGCCGCGCCAGTGCGGCTCGGCGACGTACGCGTGGTGCACGTCCCCGGACAGCACACAGACCGTCGCCGGGGCCCGGTCACCGGACCCGGCCTCGGCGATCAGCTCGGTGAGCGCGGTGAACGAGCCGGGGAACGCCGCCCAGTGCTCCAGGTCGGCGCGCTGGCGCAGGAACTCGCTGCGGCGGGCCCAGCGCGGGCCCCGTTCACCGGCGCACAGCGCGGCGTTCCAGCCCTCCCCGGCATGGATGAGATGCGGCAGCAGCCAGGGCAGCGAACTGCCGAGCAGCAGATGGTCGTAGCCGTCGCGGCCGTCCAGCACCGCATGCCGCAGCCATTCGCCCTCCGTCTTGTCGAGCATCGCGCGACGGCCCTCGTCCAGGACGCGGGTGGCCCGGGTGTCGATCATGACCAGCCGCACCCGGCCGAAGTCGCGGCGGTAGCTCCAGCGGGCGTGCGCCGGCTCGTTGTCCGCGTGGGCCGCGAACTCCCGCACCAGGTCCGTGGCGTCCGGTACCGACCGCACCCGCGCGTACAGCTCGTCGGCGGCCAGTTCGGCGGGCGAGAGATTGCCCAGGTGCTGGTGCACCCAGTACGACATCAGACCGCCGAGTATCCGCTCACGCCACCAGGGGGTCGCGCGCATCCGGGCCAGCCAGGACGCCGAGGTGTTCCAGTCGTCGATGACGTCGTGGTCGTCGAAGATCATGCAGCTGGGGACCGTGGACAGCAGCCAGCGGACCTCGGGGTCGAGCCAGGACTCGTAGTAGAGGTAGGTGTACTCCTCGAAGTCGGCGACCTGCTTCCACGGCGGCTCGGTGAGGTCGCGGCGGCCGGCCAGCACCTGCGCGGTCGCCTCCGAGGTCTGGTCGGCGTAGACCTGGTCGCCCAGCAGGAGCAGTACGTCGGGGCGCCGCCGCCCGGAGCCGGCGGCCAGGGTGGCCGCGAGGGTGTCCAGGGCGTCCGGGCCGACCGGGTCGTGCGCCGCTTTCGAGGGCGTCGCGGACCAGCGGCAGGAGCCGAAGGCGAACTGCAGCGGCTCCTGCGGGGAGGCGGGGAGGGTGCGGATGGTGCTCGCGGGGAAGCGGCTGCCCGGCAGCGGCCAGACCTCCTGCTCGTCGTCGAGCAGGACCCGGTAGGCCGTCTCGCTGCCGGGCGTCAGACCGGTCACCGGGACCAGCGCGTAGTGGTGCCCGGCGACCTGCCAGGTGTGCTGTGCGCCGGCCGCGCCGTCCTCGCAGCGGACGTGCACCACGCACGGCCGGTCGGTCTCCACCCACACCGTCGCGCTGTCCGCGTCGGCATACCGCAGCAGCGGCCCCAGGCGCAGTCCGGTCATCGGGTGCCTCCCCTCGTCGTGGTCAGAGGATAGGAGCACAACGGGCGCGACGGGGGGTGGGGTGACGGCGCGCCCGCCGGACGGCGGGGTTCCGGCCGGCGGGCGCGGGGCGGCGGCCCGGGGGAGCGGGGCTCAGCAGCCGTCGAGGATCTTCTTCAGCGCGGCCTTCTCGGCAGAGTCGGCGGTCATGCCGTACTCATGCTTCACCGACACCCACATCCGGGCGTACTCGCACTGGTACGAGGTCTTCGGCGGCAGCCACTTCGCCGGGTCCTTGTCGCCCTTCTCCTGGTTGAGGTTGTCGGTGACGGCGATCAGCTGGGAGTGGGTGAGGTCGTTGGCCAGGTCCTTGCGGCGCTCGGTGGTCCACTTCGCGGCGCCCGACTTCCAGGCCTCGGACAGCGGGATGACGTGGTCGATGTCGAGGTCGGCAGGCTCGGTCCAGGTCTTGCCGTCGTAGGCCGAGACCCACTTGCCGCTGACCGCCGCGCAGCTGCCGTCCTGCTTCACGTCCGTGCCGTCACGCTTGAGCACCACCTCGCGGGTGTTGCACTCCTTGCCCTGGTCGATCCAGTGCGGGAACTTGTCACGGCTGTAGCCGTCCTGCGGGCCCTCGGCCTGTTCCTTGATCTCGGCGAGGTACTTGCGGGCGGTGGCGGCGTCCGGCGGGCTGGGCGGTGCCGCCTGGGCGGACTGGCCGCTGAGCGCCAGTGTGCAGACCAGGGCCGCGGCCGAACCCGCGGCGACGGAAACTCGACGCGCGTAGACCTTTTTCATCGAAACTCCCGTGATGTGGGGGGAAGTTGACGTGCGGTGCACGGCTCATGGTGTCGCTGTGGGGTTTCCGTGAGATGGGCACCAGGTAACAGAGTGACGACATGCCCACGTCAGTTCAAGGGCTGACGGGGCGCCATAAATGCACAACGGCGCTCCGGTTGTGGCGCTCCGGACGTGTCCGCGCCCCGGGCGCCCCTACAGTGAGCGCGTGCTGCTGCCGGTCAACGCCACTCTCGGGGTCGTCCTCGCCGTCCTCCTGGCCGCCGCCGTGGCCGTCGTCGCACTGGCCCGCCTCGGCCACTCCCGGGCCGTCGCCGTCGCCGGGCTGCGCGCCGCCGCCCAACTCGCGGCCGTCTCCTACCTCATCGGCTGGGTGGTGCACGCCCTGCCCCGGCTGCTGGGCTTCCTCCTGCTGATGTTCGCGGTGGCGGTACGGACCGCAGGGCGCCGGATCACGCAGAACCGCAGCTGGTGGTGGGCCGCCGCACCGATCGCCGTCGCGGTCGTCCCGGTCGTCGGGCTGCTGCTGCTCACCGGCCTGGTGCCCCCACGCGGCCTCACCCTGATCCCCGTCACCGGCATCCTGATCGGCGGCGCGCTGACCGCCACCGTGCTGGGCGGGCGGCGGGCGCTGGACGAGCTGGAGACCCGGCGCGGCGAGTTCGAGGCGGGCCTCGCGCTGGGGCTGCCGGACCGCGACGCACGGATGGAGGTCGCCCGCCCGGCCGCGTCGGACGCGCTGCTGCCGGGGCTGGACCAGACCCGGACCGTGGGGTTGGTCACACTCCCCGGCGCGTTCGTCGGCATGTTGCTGGGCGGGGCCTCGCCCGTACAGGCCGGTGCGGTGCAGCTGTTCGTGCTGGTGGCCCTGCTGGCGGTGCAGGCGACGGCCTGTGCGGTGGTGCTGGAGCTGGTCGCGCGCGGAAGGCTGCACCGCGTACCCTTGACGGCAGCAGAAGGGGAGTAGCTCTCTGCCGGACCGTCGACATAATGCCCTCCCGTCGCCCGACCACCACCCCCGGTGGAGCGCGTTCCGCGCGCTGTGACGACGTGGCGAGCCGGCGCCCGGAGCGCAGTACGTAGTCGTACGGCGCCAGCGAGACCTTCGGCCGCAGTGTCTGACGCTGCCGTGCCGAAGCGACCCCTTTCCCGGGCCCCTTTGGTGCGGCCCGACCGATCGAGGTATCCCACCCCGTGTTCAGCTTCACCGTCGCCGCCGTCGTCTTCGGCGTCGTCTTCCTCGCCGAACTGCCCGACAAGACCGCCCTCGCCGGGCTGATGCTCGGTACCCGCTACCGCGCCTCCTATGTCTTCGCCGGTGTCGCCGCCGCCTTCCTGGTGCATGTCGCCCTGGCCATCGCCGCGGGCAGCGTGCTGACCCTGCTCCCGCACCGCCTGGTACAGGGCGTGGTCGGGGTCCTCTTCCTGGCGGGCGCCGCCGTGCTGCTGTTCCGGAAGGGGGACGACGAGGAAGAGGTGCGCAAGCCCGCCGACCAGAGTTTCTGGAAGGTCTCCGGGGCGGGCTTCATGATGATCCTGGTCGCCGAGTTCGGCGATCTGACCCAGATCATGACCGCCAACCTCGCGGCCCGTTACGACGACCCGCTCTCGGTCGGCGTCGGCGCCGTCCTGGCGCTGTGGGCGGTGGCCGGCCTGGGCATCGTGGGCGGCCGCACGCTGATGAAGTACGTGCCGCTCCGGCTCATCACCAAGATCGCGGCGGGCGTGATGCTGCTGCTGGCGGGCTTCAGCCTGTACGAGGCGATCGCGGGGTAGCAGTTTTTTCCCCGCCGCCCACCCCCCTTCGGGGGGTGGGCGGGTGGAGAGGGGAGGAAGGGTGCGGCGCGGTCCCTTCGGGGGCGTGCGGTGCGGCCCGTTCGGGGTGTGTGGTGCGGCCCGTTCGGGGTGTGCGGTGCGGTCCCTTCGGGTCCGTGGGACGCGCGGCTCCTTCGGGGCCCGTGGGGCGCGGCTCCTTCGGGCCGTGCGGTGCGGGTGCGGTGCTCAGCCCTCGATGTGGACCGCGATGCCGCCGTCCGCCAGCGCCTCGACGCGGACCCGGGTGAGGTCGGGGACCTGCACGGTGGGCGCGAACGCGGCGGCCCGGTCACCGACGCCGACCACCCGCATCCCGGCCGCCCGGCCCGCTTCTATGCCCGCCTCGGAGTCCTCGAACACCAGGCAGTCCTCGGGGGCGAAGCCCAGCTCGGCGGCGCCCTTGAGGAAGCCCTCCGGGTCGGGCTTGCTGGCGCTCACGCTCTCCGCCGTGATCCGCACCTCCGGCATCGGCAGCCCGGCCGCGCCCATCCGGGCGTCGGAGAGCGCGACGTCCGCGGAGGTCACCAGGGCGTGCGGGAGGGCGGCGAGAGCGGCCAGGAAGGCGGGTGCGCCGGGGACCGGCACCACGCCGTCCATGTCGGCGGTCTCCTGCGCCAGCATCCGGCGGTTGTCCGCGAGGTTGAGCTCCACCGGGCGCTCCGGGAGCAGCGCGGCCATGGTGGCCCAGCCCTGCCGGCCGTGCACGACCTGGAGGATCTCGTCGCCGTCCAGCCCGTGTTCGGCGGCCCAGCGGCGCCAGCAGCGCTCGACGACGGCCTCGGAGTTCACCAGCGTGCTGTCCATGTCCAGCAGCAGGGCGCGGGCGGTGAGCGTGGTGACGGCCGTCATCGGCGGGCTCCTGGGCGCTACGGACGGACGGTGCGCAGGGCACCCCGGAAGAAACAGAGCGGTCCCGCCCGCCGGTCAGGGAGTGCGGGCGGAACCACTTTGTTTCTTCACGATACAAAACGTGGCGCCTGACGACAACCAGCCTGGTCAGAGCCCCGCCGGCCGCGCTCAGGGCTCCTCCGTCCGGGACTCCGGGGACGCCCGGGCGAGTCCTCCAGCCGCTCGCGCCCGCCGGAGCCGGTGCCGTCGGGCTCCTCCCCGTCCCCGTCGGGCAGTGACACGTACGGCCGAACGTGCAGCGGATCAAAGTCGTCCGCCTCGGCCGCCACGCACAGGCAGCCGGGCCGGCCGTCGCCGCGTACGGGGGCGCGGCAGTGCGGACAGGGCTGTGCCGTCACGGGTGTTGCCCTCCCCGGGGGCATCGAACCGGCAGGGATTGTCCAGACGTCGCCCGGTCCCCGCGGGCGCGCGACGACATCCGCCCCGGCATGCCCCGAGGCCCCTGCCGGGGCGCACCACTCGGCGGGCCATATCCGGTGGAACCGCCCAGGATGGAAGAAGTCCGAAGGAGGGGCACAACGGCAGCGTGGCCGGCGGCGGCCCGGGGACGGGACGGACGGCCCGGCTCCGTACGGGACGACCCGGGCCCGGCACCGCACGGGACGCTCCGGAACGGAGGAGAGGCTCATGGCGCAGGACACCGGTGCGCCGCCCGTCCCCGGCGAGGACCGGTCCCGGCGGACGGTCCTCGTCGCGATCGGCGCGCTGCTGCTCGGCCTGCTCATCGCCGCACTCGACCAGACCATCGTCGCCACCGCGCTGCCCACCATCGTCAGTGACCTCGGCGGCCTCAACCACCTCTCCTGGGTCGTCACCGCCTACCTCCTGGCCTCGACGGCCGCGACGCCCCTGTGGGGCAAGCTCGGTGACCTGTACGGCCGCAAGAAGCTCTTCCAGACCGCCATCGTGATCTTCCTGATCGGCTCGGTGCTGTGCGGCATCGCGCAGAACATGGGTGAGCTGATCGCCTTCCGGGCCCTCCAGGGGCTGGGTGGCGGCGGGCTGATCGTGCTGTCCATGGCGATCGTCGGCGACATCGTGCCGCCCCGCGAACGGGGCAGGTACCAGGGTCTGTTCGGTGGCGTCTTCGGCGCCAGCAGTGTCCTCGGCCCGCTGCTCGGTGGGCTGTTCGTGGACCACCTCAGCTGGCGCTGGGTCTTCTACATCAACGTTCCCGTCGGCATCGTCGCGCTCGCCGTCATCGCCGCCGTGCTGCACATCCCGCGCCGCCGCACCCCGCACCGGATCGACTACCTGGGCACCGCCACGATCGCCGCGGTGGCCGCCTGCTTCGTGCTGATGACCTCGTTCGGCGGCGTCACCTACCCGTGGGCCTCCTGGCAGGTCGTGGGGTGCGGCGCGCTCGGTGTCGTCCTGCTGGGCGCCTTCCTGTTCATCGAGCGCCGGGCCGCCGAACCCGTGCTGCCGCTGCGCCTGTTCCGGCTGCGCACCTTCTCGCTCACCGCCGTCATCGGCTTCGTCGTCGGCTTCGCGATGTTCGGGTCGATGACCTATCTGCCGACGTTCCTGCAGGTCGTACAGGGCGTCAGTCCGACCGTGTCCGGGGTGCACATGCTGCCGATGGTGTTCGGCATGCTGCTGGCCTCCACCGGCTCCGGGCAGATCGTCAGCCGCACCGGCCACTACAAGGTCTTCCCGATCGCCGGCACCGGTGTCGTGGCGCTCGGGCTGCTGCTGTTGCACCATCTCGACCGCTCCAGCGGCCTCGCCGAGATGAGCGCCTGCTTCTTCGTCTTCGGCTTCGGGCTCGGCCTGGTGATGCAGGTGCTGGTGCTCATCGTGCAGAACGCGGTGCCCTACCAGGACCTGGGCGTGGCCACCTCCGGCGCCACGTTCTTCCGCTCCATCGGCGGCTCGTTCGGCGTCTCCCTCTTCGGCACGGTCTTCGCCGGCCACCTCGGCCCCCGGATCGCCGACGCCCTCGCCGGACAGCGACTGCCGCCCGGTATCGACCCCGCCCGGATCGCCGAGGACCCGCGGACCGTCGACCGGCTGCCGCCCGGACAGCGCACCGCCGTCCTCGACGCCTACGCCGTCTCCATCACCGACGTCTTCCTCTACGCCGTCCCCGTCGTCCTGGTGGCCTTCGCGCTGGCCTGGTTCCTCAGGGAGGAGCCGCTGCGTAGCAGCGTCACCGCGCCCGACACCAGCGAGGTGCTCTCCTCCAACCCCGTCGAACGGTCCTCCCGCGACGAGGTCGCCCGCGCCCTGTCCATCCTCGGCAGCCGGGAAGGCCGCAGACACATCTACGAGAAGATCGTCGCGGGGGCCGGACTGGACCTCAAACCGGCCGCCGCCTGGCTGATCCTGCGCATCCACCGCTACGGCTCGGTGGAACCGGGGCTGCTCGCCGAACGCAGCACCGTGCCGCTGGGAGTGATCTCCGAGGGCGTCCGCCAGATCGAGGTACGCGGACTCGCCACCCGCGACGGGCTGTTGCTGCTGCTCACCGACCGCGGACGGGACACCGCGGCGCGGCTCTCGGCGGCCCGTCAGCAGTCGCTCGCGGAGATGCTGGGCGACTGGTGGACCCGGGACCGGCCCACCGACCTCACCGAACTCGTCCACGAGCTGACGGCGGAGCTGTGCGGCTCGGACGCGGAGGAGCCGCACAACGGCGACGCCCGGCGGCCGCTGCCCCGCACCCATCCGCCCACGCCGCAGCCGCCGGACCTGGCGAAGTGAGCACGGCGCGCGGGGCGGTGGGGCCGGAGGAGGCGGCCCCCGGCGGTCAACGGCCCCCGGTCAGCCGCTTCTCGAAGAAGACCTCCGCGTACGGATCGTCGTGATAGCGCTCGATCTCCCCGAAGCCGTGCCGCCGGTAGAGCGCGACGGCCTCCACCAGGTCCCGCCGGGTGTCGAGCCGCAGCCACCCGGCGCCGAGCCGCACCGCGGCCTCCTCGGCGGCCGACAGCAGCACGCCCGCACCGCCCCGCCCGCGCACGGCGGCCCGCACGAACATCTGCTTCAGCTCCGCGGTGCGCGCGTCCAGTAACCGCACCCCGGCACAGCCCGCCACCTCACCGCCGTAACGCGCCACCAGCAGCACACCGCCCGGCGGCGCCAGCTCGGCGCTGGGGTACTCCGCCACGCCCTCCGCGATCTCCTGCGGTGTGGCGCGGCGGTTCTCGTGAAGCGCGAAGTAGCGGTCGGCGACCTCGGTGTAGTACTCGCGCAGCAGCGCTGCGGCAGCCGCCGAACCGGCCGGCTCGGCGGCGACGGCCCAGGGGAGACGGAGGGTGGCGGCGTCACTCATGGCGCCATTGTCGCGGCCGGTCCGGCGGGCCGCGCAACGCATTTCGGGTGCCGCCGCCGTCGGTCAGCCCTGCTTCGGCGCGGCCTGCTGGACCACCTCGAAGGACCACAGCGTGGAACCGGACGCCGCGGGCTTGGGCCGCTCCCCGCCCCCGGCGCCGCCGCCCTGCTGGTGCGCGGCCTTCATCGGCCCCTCCATCCAGGCCTGGAACGACTCCTCGTCCCGCCACCGGGTGTAGACGAGGTACTGGTCGGTGCCCTCTACGGGGCGGAGCAGCTCGAACCATTCGAAGCCGTCCGAGGAGTCCACGGTCCCGGCCCGCGCCGCGAAGCGCTTCTCCAGGACCTCGCGCTGCTCGGTGGGGACGGTCAGTACATTGATCTTCACGATGCTCATGTCGACCATCGTGCCGCACGGTGCCGGAGGGGCGCAGTCCAGGGCCCGGAGCCGCGGCCGTTGAGGTTGCGCGGCGCTCCTGGAGGCCGCTGACCGGCAGGCATGCCGAGGGCCCGGCCGGAAGTGTCCGGCCGGGCCCTCGGGGAGTCCGGGTGCGGGCGGTGCGTGGGTCAGACCGCCGCGCCGCTCCGCGTCATGCCGCGCGCCGCAGCTCCTTCGCCTCGGCCTCGGTCTCGACGGCCGGCGGGGAGCCGGGGAGCGGCTTGCGGGCGCTCTCTGACATCAGCAGGACGGCGATACCGCCGATCACGGCCGCCGCCATCATGTAGTAGGCGGGCATCATCTTGTTGCCGGTCGCGCCGATCAGGGCGGTGACCACCAGCGGCGTCGTACCGCCGAAGAGCGACACGGAGACGTTGAAGCCGATCGACAGCGAGCCGTAGCGCACCTTGGTCGGGAACAGCGCGGGCAGTGTGGACGGCATCGCCGCGGTGAAGGTGACCAGCAGCAGCCCCAGCGCGGCCATGCCCAGGGCGATGGCGGCCAGCGAACCCTGCCGGATCAGCAGCAGCGCCGGGACGGACAGCAGCAGGAAGCCGAGGCAGCCCGCGCCGATGATGGGGCGGCGGCCGAAGCGGTCGGTGAGCCGGCCCGCGAACGGCTGGACGGCCATCATCAGGACCATCACCGCCAGCACGACCAGCAGCCCGTGCGTCTCGTCGTACTTCAGCTCCGAGGTCAGGTAGCTCGGCATGTAGGACAGCAGCATGTAGTCCGTGACGTTGAAGACCAGGACCAGCCCGACGCACAGCAGCAGCGCCCGCCACTGACCGAAGATCATCTCGCGGATGCCGATCCGCTTCTCGGCCTCGCGGCGCGCCTTCTCCTTCGTCCGCGCCTCCTTCTCCAGCTGCGCGAAGGCCGGGGTCTCCTCCAGCCGCATCCGCAGGTAGAGGCCGATGATGCCCATCGGTCCGGCGATCAGGAACGGGATGCGCCAGCCCCAGGAGGTGAGGTCCTCGGTGGACAGCAGCGCGGTCATCAGCGTGACCAGGCCGGCGCCGCCGACGTAACCGGCCAGGGTGCCGAACTCCAGCCAGCTGCCCAGGAATCCGCGCTTCTTGTCCGGCGCGTACTCGGCGATGAAGGTGGAGGCGCCGCCGTATTCGCCACCGGTGGAGAAGCCCTGTACCAGGCGGGCGACGAGCAGCAGGATCGGTGCGCCGACGCCGATGGAGGCGTAGGACGGGATCAGGCCGATGGCGAAGGTGCCCGCCGCCATCATGATCATGGTGATCGCGAGGATCTTCTGACGGCCGATCCGGTCACCCAGCGGCCCGAAAACCATGCCGCCGATGGGACGTACCAGGAACGCCGCCGCGAACGCCCCGAACGTCGACAGCAACTGCGCGGTCGGGTTCCCGGACGGGAAGAAGACATGTCCGAGGGTGACCGCGATGTAGCTGTACACGCCGAAGTCGAACCACTCCATCGCGTTGCCGAGCGCCGCGGCCGACACCGCGCGTTTGACCATCGCGGGATCGACGACGGTCACCTCGGCCGGCGCGTGCTGCGCGGAATCCGCCGCGTGGTCCTGTGAGGGGCCGGATGCGGCGTCGGCACGACTGCCGACGGGATGATCATGACCGGGTGCGACGGGGGACTGCGTCGGCACGTGCTCGCTCGCCTGCGCTCTCTTGGACGACAACATGACATCGCCCGCCGTGGGAGGCGGGCACGGCCCGTCATGACGCGACGGGCAAAGGTCGACCATAGGGGCAGACCGGATCATCACGGACAGTGCGCGGACGACCGCGCAGTCGGCCGTATACCCCCTCCTGGCTGGGCAAACGTCTTTTCGCGAAAGACTTCGTGGCACCTCGCGCTGTGATCCATATCGCGAAGTTCTGCCGCAACCATCGGCCGGTTGTGAGGTGTGCCACGCGCCGGAGGGTGGACGGCCGGGCAGCGGAACGGCGCGGCGGACGCACTGCACCGCCGCGCCGAGGTGGATCGTCGCGTCCCTCAAGGATCAGCCATGACCGGTCGCCCCGCCACTCGGGAGCGGCCCGGTCCGGCGTCCCGGCCCGCCGTCACCTCACGGCATCCACGCCTCGTACGACATGACCTCCCCCGACTTGATCCTGAACTCCGGCTCGTCCCTGGTGAAGGTGATCTCCAGGCCGAGGAGATCACCGGTCCGCGGATCGAGGATCACCATCTGGCGGGTGGAGTTCGTCGCGCCGTCCGGACCGTCGTACACATACGCCTGCCCGCGCCGGCCCAGCCGGTCGGTGACCACCCCCGCCTGCCGCAGACCGTCCGCCCCGGCCAGCATCCGGACGACGGCGGCCGTCTCCCGCGGCCCCGGCGTCCACTCCTGGCGGAACGAGGACAGCGCCGACAGAAGCTCCGGCGTCGTACGGGTGCCGCCCGCCCCGCTGTACAGCCACGACAGCTGTTCGCGCAGCGCCCCGGCGTCCGTCGCGGGCCTCGTACGGCCGGCCAGCCCGCTGTGCAGGGCCTCCGAGCCCGCCGGGTAGGTCTTGCGGTGCAGGACCTTGCCGTCGCTCACGGTCTGCCACTCGCCGTCGTCGTCGTGGATCACCGGACGGCCCGGGTGCCGCGGGTCGGTGGCCACCACCAGTTCTGAGCCGCTGCCGTCGTCGTTCCAGCTGGTGATGCGTTCCTCGGGCACGGTCACGGGGGGCGCGGCGTCCGGACCCGACTCCATGCTCATGTACCAGCTCTGCAGGTGGCTGCCCCGTCGCGGCCCGTCCTGGGCACTCGCCGCCCGCGCCTTGGCCTCGGCCCTGCGGGCGAGCACGTCCAGTGAGACGGACGGCGCACCGGCGCGTACCGGGAGGGCGGCGGGCGCGGCGACGGCCGGGCTGGTGGTGGCGCCGGAGAAGGTGAGTACTAGGGCGGCGGCCGCGGCCGACGACGCGGCGGCCAGGCCCATCAGCAGACGGCGCCGGCGCACCGGGCGCGGACGGCCGGGCGGTGCGGCACCGGACGTCAGCGCCGCCAGCCCGGCCTCGGCCCGCGCGGTCAGCGGGCGGTCGCGCCAGGGCCCCTCGTCGGCGGAGACGGGGTCGGCCTGGCGCAGCAGCTCCAGTTCCTCAGTCATGGCTGCGGCCTCCCGCGCGGGTCGTGACGGGCTGGGGGGAGAGGGGACGGGGAGCGGCCGGGCGGGGCACCGGCGGCGAAGGGGGTGCGTCGGGCCGTGGGGGAGGCGCGTCGGAGGGGGCGGTGCCGCGCGGACGCATCCGCTCGATCTGGGTGCGCAGCCGGCCGCGCGCCCGGTGCAGTCGCATGGCCGCCGCGCTCTGGCCGCACCCGAGGGTCACCGCCAGCTCCTCGACGGTCAGTTCCTCCCAGGCGGTCAGCCGCAGCACCTCCTGGTCGGCGGCGGAGAGCCGGGCCAGCGCCTCGTGCACCCAGGAGCCGGGCCGCTCGGCGTCCGGACTGTCCACGGTCTGCTGGCGGTGCGCCGCCTCGTGGTTGCCGAGCCGGTGCAGCAGCCGCCGGTAACGGCCCATCCCCCGCACCGTGTTGGCCAGGCAGTTCCGGGCCACCCCGTACAGCCAGGGCAGCGGCGCCCCGGGAAGCTCGGCGCGGCGTCTCCAGGCTATGGAGAAGACCTCCGCCACCACTTCCTCGACCTCGTGTGCCTGCCCGTCCAGCCGCCGCGCCACGAAGCGGCTGACCGCCCAGTAGTGCGCGCGATAGGCCTCGGCGAAGGCGTCGTCCGTGCTCATGAACCCTTGGTGTCCGGCATGGCCCCGATCTTCACACCCTCTCGGGTGAGACTTGCCACCCCCCTTGGCGGGCCTTTCGGCGCGCGGGCAGTGAAGATCGCGGCGGCTGCGGACACCTACCGGACATGAAGTTTCCCGTGAGGTGGCTGACGACCACCGACCACAAGACGATCGGCACGCTCTACCTGGTCACCGCCTTCGCCTTCTTCTGCCTCGGCGGACTGATGGCCTTGGTGATGCGCGCCGAACTGGCCCGTCCCGGCCACCAGATCATGTCGAACGAGCAGTTCAACCAGGCGTTCACGATGCACGGCACGATCATGCTGCTGATGTTCGCGACGCCGCTGTTCGCCGGATTCGCGAACTGGATCATGCCGCTGCAGATCGGCGCGCCCGATGTCGCCTTTCCCCGGCTGAACATGCTCGCGTACTGGCTCTATCTCTTCGGCTCGCTGATCGCGGTCGGCGGGTTTCTGACGCCTCAGGGGGCCGCCGATTTCGGCTGGTTCGCCTATGCGCCGCTCTCCGACTCGGTGCATTCCCCGGGAATCGGCGGCGATATGTGGATCATGGGCCTGGCCTTTTCGGGATTCGGCACGATTCTCGGTTCGGTCAACTTCATCACGACGATCATCTGCATGCGGGCGCCTGGCATGACGATGTTCCGGATGCCGATCTTCACCTGGAACGTGCTGCTGACCGGTGTGCTGGTGCTGCTGGCGTTCCCGGTGCTGGCGGCGGCGCTGTTCGCGCTGGAGGCGGACCGGAAGTTCGGTGCGCATGTCTTCGATGCCGCCAACGGCGGTGCCCTGTTGTGGCAGCACCTCTTCTGGTTCTTCGGCCATCCCGAGGTGTACATCATCGCGCTGCCGTTCTTCGGCATCATTTCCGAGGTCATTCCGGTGTTCTCCCGGAAGCCGATGTTCGGTTACATCGGTCTGATCGCGGCGACGATCTCGATCGCCGGTCTCTCGGTCACGGTGTGGGCGCACCACATGTATGTGACGGGCGGCGTGCTGTTGCCGTTCTTCTCCTTCATGACGTTCCTGATCGCGGTGCCGACCGGTGTGAAGTTCTTCAACTGGATCGGCACGATGTGGAAGGGCTCGCTGTCCTTCGAGACGCCGATGCTGTGGGCGATCGGCTTCCTGATCACCTTCGTCTTCGGTGGTCTGACCGGTGTCATCCTGGCCTCGCCGCCGATGGATTTCCACATCTCCGACTCGTACTTCGTGGTGGCGCACTTCCACTACGTCGTCTTCGGCACCGTCGTCTTCGCGATGTTCTCCGGTTTCCATTTCTGGTGGCCGAAGTTCACCGGCAAGATGCTGGACGAGCGGCTCGGCAAGATCACGTTCTGGACGCTGTTCATCGGCTTCCACGGCACGTTCCTCGTCCAGCACTGGCTCGGCGCGGAAGGCATGATGCGGCGTATCCCCGACTATCTCGCCGCCGACGGATTCACCACCCTGAACACCGTCTCCAGCATTTTCTCCTTCCTTCTCGGGCTCTCCCTCCTGCCGTTCCTCTACAACGTCTGGAAGACCGCGAAGTACGGCGAAAAAGTGGAGGCCGACGACCCCTGGGGCTACGGCCGCTCGCTGGAATGGGCGACGTCCTGCCCGCCGCCCCGGCACAACTTCCGCGCCCTGCCCCGCATTCGCTCCGAATCCCCGGCGTTCGACCTGCACCACCCGGAGATCGCCCACGGAATCGCTGCCCTGCCGGATGCCGAGGAGACCGCCGCACCGGGAATCGGAGCGCGCACATGAGCGAGGGAACGCGGATGGGCCACGGTATGCGGAATACCGGGGGAACGGTGACCGGCGGGGACCTGCGCAGGGCCGCGGAAATGCAGCTGGACCGGGCCGTCAACGAGATCGAGGGGTTTCTCCTCCTGGAGGCGGAGAAGGACCGGGCGCGCACCCGCGCCAAAGCCTTCTGCGACGGCCTGCCCTGGCTCACCGACAGCCAGCGGCGGGAGGTCGAACTGCGTTACTGCCAGGACCAGCACGAGACCTCGCGGGCCTATCTGGAGCGCATCGCCCACCGCAGCGCCTCCTTGCGGACCGAATACCAGGGCGTCTACCGGGTGCTGCGCCGACGGCTGCTCACCGCGTTCCTGGCCGGCACGGTGGCCGTGGCGGTGCTGGCGGCCATGGCGGCCGCCGGCATGAGCGCACGCTGACCGGGTGACGCCCGCGCACCTGGCACGGCCGTCACCCGTGGCGCGGGCGCCGCTCAGCCGGTGACGGTGATCTGGGACGTGGGATCGGTGGTGTCCCGGACGGTGTAGGTGGCGTTGAACGTCGAGGTGGTCGCACTGGTCGGGCAGCCGAACCCGCCCACCACCTTCACCGGCACCGACGCGTTGGTGAAGGCGAGGGTGGAGGGCGCGCCGTTGGTCCAGCTGCCGTTCACCGTCGCCGCCGACGTGGGGGCCGCGGTCACCGTGCAGGACGCCAGCCCGCTGGTCTTGAGCACGAACCCGCCGGTCGGGATGGTCAGCCCGGCGGTCACCGGCGCCCCGTTCTGCATGGCCACGCCCCAGGTGCCGGTCGTGGTGACGGTCGCGCTGACGCCCGGCATGCTCGTCGTGCAGGAGCTGTAGGTCGCCGGGGTGGTCGAACTGCTCACCGGACCGGCCGGGTTGTGGTTGCCGGGCGCGGCCGGGACCTGACCGCTGGACACCGAGGTCGTACAGGTGACGGTCACGACACCGGCCTTGAAGGTGGCCTTGCCGCTGAGCGTGGCGGTGAAGTGGTGCCCCGCGGGGCTCACCGTGGTGGACGCCGCGGCGGACGGCGTTCCCGCCGGCTGCGCCGTCGCGGGGCTCGTCATGGCGAGGGCCAGGCCGAGGGCCGCGACGGCCCCGGTTCCGGCGGTGCGCAGGACGCGCTGACGGGGCGTACGGCGGGCGGGGCGCGTGGTCGTCGTCATCGTGGTCTCCTTCTGAGGGGTGAGGTGCCGGAGGAGCGGTGCGGCGGGCGTGCTGCGGGCAGCGGTCCGCCCCGTACGCGCGTGAGGTGTGGGGTGGCGTGTACGGGCGGACAGGGGACAGCCGGAACGGGCGTAGCGGGCAGCGGGCAGGGGCAGCGGTCGGCGGGCGGGCGCGGGCGCCTAGGACTCGCAGGGTGCGGGCGTGCTGCCGCCCGGTGTGGCGGCGGCTCCGGGCTCCTCGGGGGCTTCGGGTGCGGTCGGCTGCCAGGCAAAGATCATCGAGCCGCCGAGAATCCCGATGACGGTGCCGATCAGAAAGCCGCCGAGGTTGGACATCACCAGCGCGGCCGCAGCGCAGAGCACGGTGAGTACGCCGGCCAGGCCCCGGTAATGCGGCGCGAACCAGGCCGAGAGCCCCATCACGATCATCACCAGCCCCATCAGCACCGACGGGATACCGGCGATCCCCTGTTGCAGCATGATCTTCAGCGGCGCCAGAGGGATGGCGCAGATCTCGGCGCCGGCGATGACGGTCGCCAGACCGCCCCAGAAGGGCCGTCCCCTCCGCCAGCGCCGCCAGGTCAGAAGCATTCCTTCTTGCCCTTGGAGATCTTCATGTTCAGCCCGGACAGCTTGAAGGTCCCCGCGTTGGTGGCCCAGGCCGTCTGCCGGAGCTTGCTGATGGTGACGTCATCGGCCTGCTGGGCGAAGAGGTCCTGCATGCCCTGGGCGCCGTCCGGCCCCTTGTCGAGCGTGGAGGCGTCCCGGCCGATCTCGATCTGGTGGAAGGACGCGTTGCCGGAGAGCTGGGTGGCGTCCACGTAGAGGTCGGTCGCCTCGACGGGCGTACTGCCCGTACCGGCGCTGAGGTTGAGCGAGATGTCGCCGACGACGGGCAGGTGGGTGACGACCGACTGGCACAGATGGTTCATCCGGGCGGTCTTGATGGCGGTGACGGCGACCGGCAGGAGATCTCCCCTGGCGTTCGCGTCCACACTGCCGTACTGGGCGAAGCCGTCGCCCTTGAGACTGTCGGCGGAGACCTTGAACTGCTGTCCCGAGACGGCGAACGAGGCCGCCAGCGCCCCGTTGGCCAGGGCGATTCCCAGAGCGGCGGTGCCGGCCAGCGCCGGGACGGACAGCACGGCGAACTTCCGCCAGCTGATGCGTCCCGTGACCGGTCTGCCGTATGCGTCCTTCATGGTGTTATGTCCCCTTCGAAGAGCGGTGGAGCGCGCTGTCGAAACCTGTGGGGGGAATGCGTGGGCGCAGGGTCGCGCAGGGTGCTGAAGGCGCGCGGAGCCGGGGGTGAGCGTATGGGGGGAGCGTGTGCGGCTCGGGCGCAGGCGGTGCGGGGCGGTGCGCACGGAGGGCGAACTGCCGGGTGTTACTCGCGAGTTGAATGTAAGTCTGCCCATGACGGCTGGCAAGGTTGACGGAGGAAATGCTTTCGGACATACCGCTGGTCCGGCTTTCCCCGGCACGGCTTCGCGTGTACCGGGAGGGCCGGTCGGCGGGCACTACGGGCGGGCGCCGGAGCGTCGCGGCCGCCCCTGGGCCCACGCGCCGGCGGGACGCCCACCCGCCCGATCGGGGTGGACGTCCCGCCCGTGTGCCGGTCCGTGTCCGCCGCCGTGCTCCTGGAGCGCGGCGCCGCTGTCAGCCGTAGTGCACCTGGAGTTCCTTGACGCCGTTGAGCCAGGCCGAGCGGAGCCGGCGGGGCTCGCCCGCCAGGGAGATGTCCGGCATGGCGTCCGCGATGGCGCCGAAGATCAGGTTGATCTCCAGTACGGCGAGGGACTTGCCGAGGCAGAAGTGCGGGCCGCCGCCCCCGAAGCCCAGATGCGGGTTGGGGTCCCGGGTGATGTCGAAAACCTCGGGACGGTCGAACACCTCGGGGTCGTTGTTGGCGGAGGAGTAGAAGATCCCCACCCGCTGGCCCTTCTTGATCTTCGCCCCGGCCAGCTCGGTGTCCTGGGTGGCGGTGCGCTGGAAGGAGACCACCGGGGTGGCCCACCGGACGATCTCCTCGGCCGCCGTCCGGGGGCGCTCGCGCTTGAAGAGCTCCCACTGGTCGGGATGGGTGAGGAAGGCGTGCATCCCGTGGGTGATCGCGTTCCGGGTGGTCTCGTTGCCGGCCACCGCCAGCAGCAGCACGAAGAAGCCGAACTCGTCGGAGCCGAGGTTCCCTTCGTGCTCCGCCGCCACCAGCTGGCTGACGATGTCCTTGGCCGGGCACTCCTTGCGCACCGCGGCGAGGTTCATCGCGTACGAGATCAGCTCCGTGGCCGCGTTGAGGCCGACCTCTTCGGTGATGGCCAGTTCGGGATCGTCGTAGGCGACCATCTTGTTCGACCAGTCGAAGATGCGCGCCCGGTCGTCCTGGGGGATGCCGATGAGTTCCGCGATGGCCTGGAGGGGGAGTTCGCAGGCCACATCGGTGACGAAGTCCCCCGAGCCCTTCCGGCGCGCCCCGGCGACGATCTGTTCCGCCCGGTGGCGCAGCGCGTCCTCCAGGGCCCGGATCGAACGGGGGGTGAAACCGCGCTGCACGATCTGCCGGACCCGCGTGTGCTCGGGCGGGTCCATGTTCAGCATGATGAGTTTCTGTACGTCGATTTGGTCACGGGTCATGGCCGCGTTGAAGCGGATAATCGAGGTGTTGAGGTGCGCCGAGAAGATCTCGGGCCTGGTGGACACCTCTTTGACGTCCTGGTGACGGGTGACGACCCAGTACCCGTCGTCGTCGAAACCGGCGATGCCGTGCGGCTGGGCGTTCCACCACACGGGCGCGGTCCGCCGCAGCTGCGCGAACTCAGGGAGCGGGACGCGGGACTGGTAGACGTCGGGATCGGTGAAGTCGAACCCGTCGGGCAGCGCGGGACATGGCATCGGCGGCTCCTGGTCCATCCGAATCATCTGACGGTTCATCAGCTACGGGTCGCGGTGAAGGTAATGACGAGTCCTGTAAGTGGCAAGGGGCAGAGCGACTCCGGTCAGGGGCAAGGGTTGCATGCCCCTTGCGCCTCAGGGGGTGCCTCATAAGACTGTGGCGTAGAAGTAGAACGCGTACTAGTTCTTCTTCCGTGGGTGCCGGGACATCCGCGGACGCGAGGAGAGGACGAGTCAGTCATGGCCGCGGAACCCGTCATCGTCGAAGCAGTACGCACCCCCATCGGCAAGCGCGGCGGCGCGCTCGCCAACCTCCATCCCGCCTACCTCCTGGGGGAGACCTACCGCGAACTCCTCGCCCGTACGGGCATCCAGCCCGACTGTGTCGAGCAGATCGTCGGCGGCACTGTCACCCACGCGGGTGAACAGTCCATGAACCCGGCACGCAACGCCTGGCTGGCGATGGGCCTCCCGTACGAGACCGCCGCGACCACCGTCGACTGTCAGTGCGGGTCCTCCCAGCAGGCCAACCACCTGGTCGCCAACATGATCGCGGGCGGGGTCATCGACATCGGCATCGGCTGCGGCGTCGAGGCGATGTCCCGGGTGCCGCTCGGCAGCGGCTCCAAGCACGGTCCCGGCAAGCCCTGGCCCGACGAGTGGAACGTCGACCTGCCCAACCAGTTCGAAGCGGCCGAACGCATCGCCCGCAACCGGGGACTGACCCGGGAGAACGTCGACTCGCTCGGCCTGATCTCCCAGGAGCGGGCGGCCGCCGCGTGGGCCGAGGAGCGCTTCAAACGGGAGACCTTCGCCGTCCAGGTCCCCACCACGGAGGACGAACAGGCCGCGGGCCAGGGCATGTGGCGGCTGGTCGACCGCGACGAGGGCCTGCGCGACACCAGCATGGAGGCGCTGGGCGGCCTCAAGCCCGTGATGCCCACCGCCGTCCACACGGCGGGCAACTCCTCGCAGATATCCGACGGCGCCGCCGCGCTGATGTGGGCCTCCAAGCGGATGGCCCGCGCCCTCAAGCTCAGGCCGCGGGCCCGCATCGTGGCCCAGGCGCTGGTCGGCGCCGATCCGCACTTCCATCTAGACGGCCCGGTCGACGCCACCCGCGCGGTCCTCGGCAAGGCCGGTATGTCCCTCAAGGACATCGACCTCGTCGAGATCAACGAGGCCTTCGCCTCCGTCGTGCTGTCCTGGGCCCAGGTCTTCGAGCAGGACCTGGAGAAGGTGAACGTGAACGGCGGCGCCATCGCCCTCGGCCACCCGGTCGGCGCCACCGGCGCCCGCCTCATCACCACTGCACTCCATGAACTCGAACGCCGGGACAAGGAGTTCGCCCTGATCACCATGTGTGCGGGCGGGGCACTGGCGACGGGGACGATCATTCAGCGGTTGTAGGAGGCGGGACGGGGCGGGGCGGCGAGTGGTCGGCCCGGGGGCTTCTGGCCTTCTTCCCGACCTGAGGAAAACCACAGCTGAGTTGTGCGGAAATCCGCATTCTGCGCGGCTCGCGATCTCCGTACCGTCAAGCACATGACGACGAACCGAGCACCGCGACAGCACCCCTCCTCGATCTCCTCTCCCGCGCCCTCATCCGCTCCCACTTCCGCCATCCCTCGCCCGCGCACTGCCCCTCGCCCGCCGGCACGGCACCGAGGGGGCTGGGCCCGTTCAGCCCGGGGCGGTCTCTCGCGAGGCGCCAGAGGTGAAAGAGGCGGGGACGTCGAAGGCCGCGCGGCGGGTGGCGCGGCGCAGGGCCCTGAGGACGGTGCCCCCGAGGACGAAGGTGAGCACCACGGTGACCAGGGCCCGGGGGAGGTCCCAGCCGAGGGAGGTGGCGAGGCAGTAGGCGAGGTAGCGGGCGAGGTTCTGGTCGAGCGGATCGCCGGGGACGAAGGAGACCCCTGAGGCCAGGCCGCCGATGTAGGGCCAGCCCTGGAGGTTCATGACCAGGCCGTAGAGGACGGCGGACACGGCGCCGTAGGCGGCGAGCAGGGTGAGTTCACCGCGGCCCCGCAGCCGGTCCGGCCCCGGCAGCAGCCCGGCGCCCATCGACACCCACCCCATCGTCAGCATCTGGAACGGCATCCAGGGACCGACACCACCGGTCAGCAGTGCCGACGCGAACATCGCCACGGAACCCAGTACGAAGCCGAACCCGGGCCCGAGGACCCGCCCCGCCAGCACCATCAGGAAGAACATCGGCTCGATCCCCGCCGTCCCCGCGCCCAGCGGGCGCATCGCGGCCCCGGCCGCGGCCAGGACGCCGAGCATCGCGATGGCCTTGGCGTCCAGACCGGTGTCGGCGATCGTCGCCACGACGACGGCCAGCAGCATCGGCAGCAGCGCGGCGAACAGCCAGGGCGCGTCCTTGGAGTGGGCCAGCCCGGAGGCGGAGTCGGCGAGCAGCGGCCAGCCGAACGCCATCACGCCGATCGCCGAGATCAGCGCCAGCGCGGCGACGGAGCGCGGCCCGAGCCGCACGGCACGGGCCTGGCGACCGGACCCGGGGCGGCCGGAGTTGGGACGGCCGGAGTCGGAGCGGCCGGAGTTGGGCCGGCCGGTGCCGGTGACGGGCGCGGGGCCCTCCGGACGGGGTGCGGGCACGGTCATGCGAGGGCCTCCAGGGCGCGGGCCACCTGCGGAACCGTCAGCCAGGGGAGCGGGGCGAGGACCTTGGCGACCTGCGGCGCGAAGGAAGGAGAGGAGACCACGACCTCGTCCGTGGGGCCGTCGGCGACGATCTCGCCGTCGGCGAGGATGACGACACGGTGCGCCAGTTCGGCGGCGAGTTCCACGTCGTGGGTGGCCAGGACGATGGCGTGGCCCTCGGCGGCCAGGGTGCGCAGCACCTCGATCAGACGGGCCTTGGCGGAGTAGTCCAGGCCGCGGGTGGGCTCGTCGAGGAGGAGCAGCGGCGGACGGGCGGTCAGCACGACCGCGAGGGCGAGGGCGAGCCGTTGGCCCTCGGACAGATCACGCGGGTGAACGGAGTCCGGGACATCCGGCAGCAACCGGGCGACCAGCTCCCGGCAGCTGCCGGAGGGCGCGTCCGCGTCCTGGTCGGCGGCGGTGCACTCGGCGGCGACGGTGTCCGCGTAGAGGAGGTCACGCGGCTCCTGGGGGACCAGGCCGACATGCCGCAGAAGGTCCCGGGGGCGGGTGCGGTGCGGGACGGCGCCACCGACGCGCACGGTGCCGGACGACGGCTCATGCATACCGACGAGAGTGGTGAGCAGGGTGGACTTGCCCGCGCCGTTGCGCCCCATCAGCGCGAGCGTCTCACCGGCCCGCACGGTCAGATCCACCCCGTGCAGCACCTCGGCCCGCCCCCGGCGCACCCCGAGCCCCGAGAC
The DNA here is from genome assembly GCF_043199295.1 of Streptomyces sp. NPDC048612. Classification (NCBI taxonomy): domain Bacteria; kingdom Bacillati; phylum Actinomycetota; class Actinomycetes; order Kitasatosporales; family Streptomycetaceae; genus Streptomyces; species Streptomyces sp. NPDC048612. The sequence goes on along the minus strand of NZ_JBICVV010000006.1, from coordinate 80,884 downwards.
CTCCGCGGCAGCATCCGACGCCGGTGACGACACCGACGCCGCCACCGGCGCACCGCCCGTGCCGGTCCCCGGCGCCTGGGGCGGTACGGCCGTCAGCAGCTCGCGCAGCGGAGCCGCCTTGCGGCGGGCGTCGCGGACGGAGAGCGGGAGGGGAGACCAGTGGGCGAGGCGTCCGAGGGCCACGACCGGGGGGTGGACGGGGGAGACGGCCATGACGTCGGCGGGGGTGCCCATGACCGGGGGCGCGCCCGGCGCGGGAAGGAGGATGACCTGGTCGGCGTACTGGACCACGCGCTCCAGGCGGTGTTCGGCCAGCAGGACCGTGGTGCCGAGGTCATGGACCAGCCGCTGGAGGACGGAGAGCACCTCCTCGGCGGCGGCCGGATCGAGCGCGGAGGTCGGCTCGTCGAGGACCAGCACCTTGGGATGGGTGGTCAGGACCGACCCGATGGCCACCCGCTGCATCTGGCCGCCGGAGAGCGTGGTGATCGCCCGGTCCCGCAGCTCCGCCAGCCCCAGCAGGTCGAGGGTCTCCTCGACCCGGCGGCGCATCACCTCGGGGGCGAGGCCGAGCGACTCCATGCCGTAGGCGAGTTCGTCCTCGACGGTGTCGGTGACGAAGTGCGCCAGCGGGTCCTGGCCCACGGTGCCGACGACATCGGCCAGTTCGCGCGGCTTGTGGGTGCGGGTGTCACGCCCGTCGACGGTCACCCGGCCGTGCAGCGTGCCGCCGGTGAAGTGCGGGACGAGACCGCAGACGGCGTTCAGGACGGTGGACTTGCCGACGCCCGACGGGCCGACCAGCAGACACAGTTCGCCCTCGGGAACGGTCAGGTCGACGCCGTGGACGGCGGGTGCCGCGGCATCGCCGTAGGTGACCGAGACCTGCTCGAACCGGATCACTGGGTGGGCTCCTTCGTACGGGGAACGACATCAGAGGCACGGGGACCGCCGCGGGACGCACCACCGGACCCGGCACGGTCCGCGCCCGGCGGGAGCGGGGCGACGAACGCGGGCAGCAGTCCCACGAGTACGGACACGGCCGGCCAGAGCGGAAGGACGGGGGCGGTGAGCGGGACGGCGGGGGGATGCAGGGCGGCGGGCGCGTAGTCGTTCGCCCAGATCATCAAGGCGGCGACGGCCAGCCCGGAGCCCGCGACCAGCCAGGCGCGGGCGCCCCACCGCTCGGGCCGGTAGCGGCTGCGCACCGACCGGCGGCCACCGAGCCACAGCCCGGCGAGCGCCGCCGCCAGCCCGGCGAGCAGCAGCGGCAGCCCGTAGCCGCCCCCGGTGTCGCCCAACAGCCCGTAGGTTCCCGCGCAGACACCGAGCAGCCCGCCGAGGGTGAGCACGGACGTGGTGTGGCGCACGGCGGGCGGCACCTGGGCGCTGCGGCCGTAGCCGCGCGCGTCCATGGCCGCGGCCAGCGCCACCGAGCGCTCCAGCGCGCCCTCCAGCACCGGCAGTCCGACCTGGAGGAGCGCGGTGAACCCGCGGTCGGGACGCCCGCGCAGCCGGCGGGCGGCCCGCAGCCGCTGGACGTCGGCGACCAGGTTCGGGGCGAAGGTCATCGCGACGACGACCGCGACGCCCGCCTCGTAGAGCGCACCGGGCAGGGACTTCAGGAGCCGGGCGGGGTTGGCGAGCGCGTTGGCGGCGCCCAGACAGATGAGGAGTGCGGCCAGTTTCAGCCCGTCGTACAGGGCGAAGAGCATGCCCTCCGCGGTGACCCGCCCGCCGATCCGGACGCCCTTCGCCCAGTCCGGCAGGGGCACTTCGGGGAGGGTGACCAGGGTGTGCGTACCGGGGACCGGCGAGCCGAGGAAGAAGGCGAACACCAGCCGGATGACGATCACGACCAGTCCGAGCTTCACGAACGCGCCGTACGAGCGGGCCCATGGCGCGTCCGTACGGCGTGCCGCGACGACATACCCGGCGACGCCCACCAGCAGCCCCAGCAGCAGCGGGTTGGTGGTGCGGGACGCGGCGGTGGCCAGACCCAGCGCCCACAGCCACCAGGCGCCGGCGTGCAGCGCGGTGGTGCGGGTCGCCCGCGGGGCGCTCATCCGCGTCGGCGGCGTGCCTGCCACACCGCCGCCGCACCCAGGGCGGCCACGGCCGCGACCCCGCCGAGCAGCCCGGCGGACGGCCCGCCGTCACCGCTCCCGCCGTCTCCGCCGCTCCCGCCGTCCCGGTCCGCCGCCCCCGCCGGCGCGGCCGAGGACCCGGAGCCCTTCGACCCGCTCACCGACTCCGCGCACCCCGCCTTCGGATAGCCGGCGATGGCGCACAGCAGGGCGTTGGCGTCATAGCGCAGCGGCCGGGCGACCGCCGCCAGCGCCTCGCCCGCCGAGGCGTCCTCCGGCACCCGCGCACACTCCGTCCTGGCCTTCGGCGGCCGCTCGCCGCCGGGCGCCTCCGCCGCGGTGCCGAAGTCCAGGACGACGCCGATCCGCTTGCGGCCGTCCTTGGCCGGGGTGCCGTGGCAGATCGCCTCGAAGTCGGCGGCCGCGCGCGGCTTTCCGGCCCCCGCGGAGTCGGCGCCGACGGTGAAGCGGAAGCCCGCGACCGCGCCGTCGGCCGGCCGCAGCGTGGCCGGCCCCTGGGTGGCGTACGCCCAGGAGCCGCCCTTGCCGTCCCAGAACGACCAGTAGCGGTACTCCTGCGCCTGCGCGGGCCCGGCGGCCAGGCCGGTGACCGTACCGGCCAGCAGCAGCGCCGCGGCCATCCTGGTGCCGCGCATCAGAGCTGGTTCTTCTTCCGGCCGCTCAGCAGGAAACCGATGCCGGCACCGATGGCGAGACCGACGCCGATGATCCACCAGATGCCGGAGCCGCCGCCCGAGGAGTCACCGTCCTTGTCGTCCTTCGCCGGTGCGGCGGCCGGCTTGGGGCCGGTGGCGTTGAGCGCGGCCACCAGGTCGGTGCCGCCGAAGGACCGCGGGTCGGTACCGGTGGCGTGCGCGGCCAGCACCAGCTGCGCGTACGCGGCGGGCCCGCTCTGCCCGGCCCAGTCCGCCGCGTTCTTCTCCAGCCACTTCAGCGGCTTCGCGGCGGCGGCACCGTGGCCACCGGCCGCCAGTGCCACCACGGCGTCCGCGGTGTTGCCGACGTCGGGCTGCTTCTCGGCGCCCGGCATCGCGGACAGCAGATGCTGCCCGTTCTTGTCGAGCTGCGCGACGAGATAGGCGGCGCCGCCCTCAGCGGCCTGCGACAGGTCGCCCTTGCCCGTCTTCTTGCCGGCGTCCTTGCAGTCCAGCGGCTTGACCGGGGTGTTCGCCCGGCCGTCGGCGGGCGCGACGACGAAGCCCTTGCCGAGCGCTCCGGTCGCGGCGGCCGCGGTGGCGTCGGCGTTCGGGGCGGCGCCCTTGAGCTGGAAGGTGAACGCGCCGCGCTCGCCCTCCTTCGCGTCGCAGCCCAGCTGGAAGGTGAGCAGCCCGTCGTCAGGGGACTTGCCGCCCTTCTTCGACGTCACGGACCGCGGCTTCTCGCCCGCCGCCGCGAGCGCGCCGATGACCACGGACGTGGAGTTGGCGTCGCTGGCCGAGCCGGGCACCGAGCTCCAGCCGCCGTCGTCGTTCTGCACCGACTTCAGCCAGCCCACGGCCTTGCGCACGGTGTCGCTCTGCCCGCCGAGTGCGGCCAGCGCCTGCACCGCGGCGGCCGTCTGGTTGGTGTCCCGCATGGTCTTGGCGTCACAGGCCTTGCCGGGGTCGGCACGGAAGGCGCTGAACGAGCCGTCGGCGCACTGCTGCTCGACCAGCCAGCGCACGGCGGACCCCGCGGGCCGCAGCCCCACCGTGTCCTGCGCCAGCAGCGCCAGCGACTGCCGCCAGACCCCGTCGTACTGGGGGTCCTTGCTGCCGTACAGGCCGTCCGGCAGCTTCTTCGGGGACGCGGACGGGGCGGCGTCGGCATACGCGGCGGGGGCAGCGGCCGCGCCCAGCACCACCGCGGCGGCCAGCGCCGTGGCGGCGCGGCGCGCCAGGAGGGCGACGGGGTGCGTCAGGGGGGCCTGGTGAGCCATGGAAGCCATGGGGGCCATCGGGTCGGTGCCTCTCGGGTCGGGTCGCGGCGATCTACGCAGCCACGCTCGGCCGGCCGCCCGCGCACCGATCCCTGGGGATCACGGGCGCGGTGGCACCGGGCTCAGCTCCGTATACCTCGACGGTGCCGCGCACCGGGCCGTCCCAGTGGCGGACGTTTCCGGTGGCGGGAGCCTTGGTCGTGCCCCCTCGGGTGCTCCGGCTCGTACGGCTGTCCCTGCCGGTCCAGCCGGCGCGGTACGGACGGGCCGTCCTCACGGTTGCGGGTCAGCGCCGGATTTCCACCGGCTTCCCCCGATCGGGTACGGATGAAGTTGTCCCGCACACCTTAACCGGCACCCGCAGGGCACTCGCTCGCACGTACGAGCCGCACCTGAGGGCGCGAGCCGGGGACCGGAGCGGAGGCCGCCCGGAACGCCACCCCAGACGCCGGGCCGGCCCGCCCGCCCTCACACCGCCCGGTACCGCACCGGACCGCTCCCCGGCACCGGCTCCGCGTGCCCCAGCTTCACCAGCCGGCGCAGATGTGCCTCGGCCTCCGAGACGGCGATGTTGCGGGACCCGTAAGGGATCTGCTCCCAGGGCCGGTTCCACTCCATGGCCACGGCGAGCTCCCAGACGGTGCGCGGTTCCCGGAGCAGGGCCCGCAGCCGGTCCAGCCGCTCCTGGTGGTGGGCGATCAGCGCGCGCACCCGGCCCCCGGCGTCGGTGAAGGCGTGCTGGTGGGCGGGCAGCACCTCGGCGGGGCCGAGCCGGCCGACGCGTTCGAGGGAGTCGAGGTAGTCGCCGAGCGGGTCGGTGCCCTCCGCCGCGTTCGCCGCGCCGTGCGGGCCGGGCGGAGCCCCTGCACTGTCCGGGGCCTCGTACAGGCCGATGTGCGGCGTGATGCCGGGCAGGAGGTGGTCGCCGGAGAACAGTCGGCCGAAACCGGGGGCCCGCGCCGAGGGGTGTGCCTCCTCCAGGTGGAGACACACATGGCCGGGGGTGTGGCCGGGCGTCCAGATGGCGCGCACCCGGCGGCCCGGCAGGTCGAGCAGTTCGCCGGGGTCGATACCGCGGTCCGGCAGCGCGGCCCGCAGTCCGGGCAGCTTCCGCCCGCCCCCGGTGGCGCGCGCCTTCCGCAGGGGTACCAGATGCTCGTCCGGTGCGCCCGCCGCCGTGAGTCTGGCGAGCAGGTAGTCGAGCCACTGGGCCGGTTCGGCCTCGCGGGTGCGGCGGACCACCGCGGTGTCGGCGGCGTGCATCGCGATCCAGGCGCCGGAGGCCTCCCGGACCTTCGCGGACAGCCCGTGGTGGTCGGGGTGATGGTGGGTGATCAGGACGCCGTGCAGGTCGGTGAGGGCGAACCCGCAGGCGGTGACGCCGGCGACGAGGGTGTCCCAGGAGTCCGGATCGTCCCATCCGGTGTCGACGAGCACCGGGCCGCGGTCGGTCTCCAGGAGGTGGACGAGGGTGTGGCCGAGCGGGTTGTCCGGGATGGGGACGGCGATGCTCCACACCCCGCCCTTGTGGTCGGTCACCTGCGCGGTCATCCCGGTCCCCTTCCGGTGCGGCATACACCCGGTACCCGGCCTCACTATAACTAGAACTGGTTTCAGGATGGCTTGAAGTTCCCCGTGCGCTCAGGGGAGTTGAGATGAGCGCGGCCCCGTGGACTCCTCCAACTAGAACTGGTATCAGTTCCTGATGCGGTGCAGCGGGCTGCGCCGCATCCGCACCGAAGCACCGTCAGCAAGCGCGTTCCGAGGCACAGCAGCAACCACAGGGAACCGGCAGGGCACGCCGGACGGGCGGCCCACCCGCGGGAGGCGGCAGCGATGAGCGACCTCGTCGAGCACGGCAAGCTCTACATAGGCGGTGAGTGGGCCGATCCGGCCGGCCGGGACACGATCGAGGTCGTCTCACCCCACACCGAACAGGTCATCGGCCGGGTCCCGCACGCCGCGCGGGCCGATGTCGACCGTGCGGTGACCGCGGCCCGTACGTCCTTCGCGTCCGGGGTGTGGGCGAACGCCCCGCTGGCGGACCGGATCGCGGTGGTGACCCGGATCAAGGACGCCTTCGCGGCCCGCAGCGAGGAGATCGCCAAGGTCATCAGCGCGGAGAACGGCACCCCGTTCACCTCCGGCGTCATGGTGCAGTCGCTGGCCGCGATGCTGGTGTGGGACGCGGCGCTCACGGTGGCCCGCGACTTCCCGTTCGAGGAGCGGCGCAGCGGGGTGCTGGGGCCGCTGCTGGTGCGCCGGGAGCCGGCCGGGGTGGTGGCCGCCGTGGTGCCGTGGAACGTCCCGCAGTTCACCGCCGCCGCCAAGCTCGCGCCCGCGCTGCTGGCCGGCTGCTCGGTGGTGCTGAAGGTGTCACCGGAGACCCCGCTGGACGCCTACCTGCTCGCGGAGATCGCGACCGAGGCGGGGCTGCCGCCGGGTGTGCTGTCGATCCTGCCGGCGGACCGCGAGGTGAGCGAGTACCTGGTCGGGCACCCGGGCGTGGACAAGGTGTCGTTCACCGGCTCGGTGGCGGCCGGTAAGCGGGTCATGGAGGTCGCGGCCCGCAACCTCAGCCGGGTCACGCTGGAACTCGGCGGCAAGTCGGCCGCGGTGATCCTGCCGGACGCGGACCTGGACGCGGCGGTGGCCGGCATCGTGCCGTTCGCCTGGATGATCAACGGTCAGGCCTGTGTGGCCCAGACCCGGATTCTCGCCCCGCGCAGCCACTACGACGAGATCGCCGAGCGGTTCACCGCGGCGGCCTCGGCGCTCACCGTCGGCGACCCGCTCGATCCGGCCACCGAGGTCGGCCCGCTGGTCGCCCGCCGCCAGCAGCAGCGCTCGCTGGACTACATCGCGCTCGGGCAGCGCGAGGGCGCCAAGGTCCTGACCGGCGGCGGCCGTCCCGAGGGGCGGCCCACGGGCTGGTACGTCGAGCCCACCCTCTTCGGCGAGGTCGCCAACTCCATGCGGATCGCCCGGGAGGAGATCTTCGGCCCGGTCATCTGTCTCCTGCCGTACGACGACGAGGCGGAGGCGGTGCGCATCGCCAACGACTCCGACTACGGGCTCTCCGGCTCGGTGTGGACGGCCGACGTCGACCACGGCGTCGAGATCGCCCGGCAGGTGCGCACCGGTACGTACTCGGTGAACACCTTCAGCATCGACATGCTCGGCCCGTTCGGCGGCTACAAGAACTCCGGCATCGGCCGGGAGTTCGGCCCCGAGGGCTTCGGCGAATACCTGGAGCACAAGATGATCCACCTGCCGGCGGGCGCCTGATGGGGGACCGCTGGGAGGTGGTGGTGGACCGGAGCGTCTGCATCGGGTCGGGGATGTGCGCCGCCACGGCCCCGGACGGCTTCCGGCTGGACACGGCCCGCCAGTCGCACCCGGTGGCGCCGGAGACGGACGCCGCCGAGAACGTCCTGGCGGCGGCGGAGGGATGCCCCGTGGAGGCGATCACCCTCACCGCGGCCGGCAGCGGCGAGGCGGTGTTCCCGCCGGAGGAATGAGCGGCGGCACCGCCGGGCGGGGGAGGGCGGCCGGGGTGCGGGGCGGGAGCCCCGGGGGTGGGGCCTTAGGGGGTGGGGAGTGGCGTCCCGTAGGGGGTCGGTGGCCCCCTTGCGGGCCAACTACCCGCGGCAGCGGCGGAGTTAACGCACGACGGCGAAGCCGTCAGCGGAGTCAACGCGCGACGGCGAAGCCATCACCGGGGTCAACGCGCGACGACGAAGCCACCACCCGCGTGCCAGGACAAGGGGGCACCCGGCGCCGGTATCCACTCCCACGCCCGCCGGCGCCCGCCCCCACCCCCGTTACGGCGCCGTCCCGGCTCTCCCGTTACAGCGCCCCTCGGCTCAGCTCTCCCGGTCGGGCGAGGTGAGGTCGATCAGCCGGCAGACGGTCTCGATGTCTATCTTCACCTGGGCGATCGAGGCCCGGCCGGAGAGCCAGGTGATCAGGGCCGAGTGCCAGGTGTGCTCGATGACCCGGACCGCGGAGAGTTGTTCGGGGGTGGCCGAGACGGCGGGGTGCGCCGGCTCCTGCGAAGGGTGGTGGTGAGTGGCTGGCGGGGCCATCGCGTCGAGGATGATCGTGGTGGTCAGCCGGGAGACGGTGTCCACCTCGGGGCTGACGGAGCGGTCCGCGAAGGTCAGCGCGCGCACCATCGCGTCCGCCAGATGCGGTTCGCGCTGCAGTGCGCGGAAGGCCCGCATCAGGGTCTGGGCGACCCGTGCGCCCGGGTCCTGCTCCGACGGGGGGCGCTTGCGCAGCGTTTCGTGCATGTGCTGGAGCTGGTCCTGCATGGTGGCGACCAGCAGATGCACCTTGGAGGGGAAGTAGCGGTAGAGGGTGCCGAGCGCGACGCCCGAGGACTCGGCGACCTCGCGCATCTGCACGGCGTCGAAGCCACCACGGGACGCCAGCTTGGCGCTGGTGTGCAGGATGCGGCGGCGCCGGGCCTCCTGACGCTCGGTCAGGGGAGGACTCGCGGGAAGGGTCGGTCTGGCCGCCTTGGATTCCGTAGTCATATTTCCCATTCCGTGGCATTCCGTCCGCGATGCGGCGAGTGCCGGTGGTGTGCTCGGCACAGCATGGCAGGGGGGCGGGTGGTGGCGCGAATCACCTGGTGCGGCTCTTTTCGCCTCGTTCTCGGCCGGTAGATTCGAAGCTCGGTGAACTGATCAGTAGCCAATCAGTTCTGAAACTTGTTCTAGATTACCGCCAGCGGTTACGCTCCGGCGAAAGTCCAGTGAGAAGGGGGCCGAGCGTGACCGCAGAGGCCGTCCAGGCAGCCGCGCCTCGCCCCGCAGAGGCCTCCCCGGCCTCCGCCCCGTCGAACGGCGAGCGTCCCCTGCGGATCGCGATGCTCACGTATAAGGGGAACCCGTTCTGCGGCGGACAGGGCGTCTATGTACGCCACCTCTCGCGCGAACTGGCCCGCCTCGGGCACTCCGTCGAGGTCATCGGCGCCCAGCCCTACCCCGTCGTCGACGACGGGGTGACCCTCACCGAGCTGCCCAGCCTGGACCTCTACCGTCAGCCGGACCCGTTCCGCACGCCGAAGCGCGGCGAGTACCGCGACTGGATCGACGCCCTGGAGGTCGGCACGATGTGGACCGGCGGCTTCCCCGAGCCGCTGACCTTCTCGCTGCGGGCCCGGCGCCATCTCGCCGCCCGCCGCGGCCAGTTCGACGTGGTCCACGACAACCAGACCCTCGGCTACGGCCTGCTCGGCGGCCCCGGCGCCCTCGGCGCCCCGCTGGTCACCACCATCCACCACCCCATCACCGTCGACCGGCGGCTCGACCTGGAGGCCGCCGACGGCTGGAAGCGCCGGGCCTCCGTCCGCCGCTGGTACGGCTTCACCCGGATGCAGAAGCGGGTGGCCCGCCGGCTGCCGTCCGTGCTGACCGTCTCCGGCTCCTCCCGCCAGGAGATCGTCGACGACCTCGGGGTGTCCGCCGACCGTATCCACGTGGTGCACATCGGCGCCGACACCGACCTGTTCTCGCCAGATGCCGCGGTGCCCGAGGTGCCGGGCCGGATCGTCACCACCTCCAGCGCGGACGTCCCCCTCAAGGGACTGATCCACCTCGTCGAGGCGCTCGCCAAGGTGCGCACCGAGCACCCCGACGCGCATCTGGTGGTCGTCGGCAAGCGCGCCGACGACGGGCCGGTCGCCGCCGCCATCGAACGGCTCGGACTGTCCGGCGCCGTCGAGTTCGTCAAGGGCATCAGCGACCCCGAACTCGTCGACCTGGTGCGCAGCGCCCAGATCGCCTGTGTCCCCTCCCTGTACGAGGGGTTCTCGCTGCCCGCCGCCGAGGCGATGGCCACCGGCACGCCGCTGCTGGCCACCACCGGCGGCGCCATCCCCGAGGTCGCCGGCCCGGACGGCGAGACCTGTCTCGCGGTGCCCCCGGGGGACGCCGGTGCGCTGGCGGGCGGACTGCTCCGCCTCCTGGGCGACGAGGACCTGCGCCGCCGCCTCGGCGCGGCCGGCCGGGAACGGGTGCTGGCCCGCTTCACCTGGCGCCAGGCCGCCCTCGGCACCGCCGAGCGCTACCGCGAGGCCCTCGCCCTCCAGAAGAACGGCCGGCCCGGCGCCCTCTCCCCGACAGCGTCCGGAGGGGGCACCGCGGCCGCGCCGAGCCCCGCCGGACAGCTCTAGGGGCCCGCCCGGCCCGTACCTCCTTCTCCGCAGCCCCCACCGCCACCCACCGCCGGACGAAAGCAGAACGCCGTGCTGACCGTCGACTTTTCCCGCTTCCCGCTCGCTCCCGGCGACCGTGTGCTCGACCTGGGGTGCGGCGCCGGCCGGCATGCCTTCGAGTGTTACCGGCGCGGCGCGCAGGTCGTCGCCCTCGACCAGAACAGCGAGGAGATCCGCGAGGTCGCCAAGTGGTTCGCCGCGATGGAGGAGGCGGGTGAGGCCCCGGCGGGCGCCTCCGCCACCGCCATGGAGGGCGATGCGCTCAACCTGCCGTTCCCCGACGACAGTTTCGACGTCGTGATCATCTCCGAGGTGATGGAGCACATCCCGGACGACAAGGGCGTGCTCGCCGAGATGGTCCGGGTGCTGCGCCCCGGCGGCCGGATCGCCGTCACCGTCCCCCGCTACGGCCCCGAGAAGGTCTGCTGGACGCTCAGCGACGCCTACCACGAGGTCGAGGGCGGCCATATCCGCATCTACCGCGGCGACGAACTCGTCGGGAAGATACGCGAGGCCGGTCTGGAGCCGTACGGGACCCACCACGCGCATGCGCTGCACAGCCCCTACTGGTGGCTGAAGTGCGCCTTCGGGGTGGACAACGACAAGGCGCTGCCGGTGCAGGCGTACCACAAGCTGCTGGTCTGGGACATCATGAAGAAGCCGCTGGCCACCCGGCTCGCCGAGCGGGCCCTGAACCCCGTCATCGGCAAGAGCTTCGTCGTCTACGCCACCAAGCCGCATCTGCCCGGGGAGGCCGCCGCCGAGCCCGCGGCCACGGAGGCGAGCGAGCCCGCGGCCGAGCCGGCGGCCGAGTCCGGTACCAAGGCCTCCGCCAAGCCCGCTTCCCGGCGTTCGTCCAAGGCGTCGTCCAAGACGTCGTCCAAGGCATCCGCCAAGCCCGCCGCCGGGGCCGCCAAGTGACGAGTCCCGGACGTACCGAACGACTTGTCCTGCCGGGGGTGCTCACCGCCGAGCAGGCCGCCCGCACGGTGGCCGGCATCCTGGCGACCCAGCGGCCGGACGGCGCGATCCCCTGGTTCCGGGGCCACCACCTCGATCCGTGGGACCACACCGAGGCCGCCATGGCCCTGGACGCGGCCGGCGAACACGAGCGCGCCGAGGCCGCGTACGACTGGCTGGTGCGGCACCAGAACCCGGACGGGTCCTGGTACGCGGCCTACGACGACGGCGACGCCGAGGCCCCCACCGACCGCGGCCGCGAGACCAACTTCTGCGCGTATCTCGCGGTCGGCGTCTGGCACCACTACCTGTCCACCGGCGACGAGGCCTTCCTCGACCGCATGTGGCCGGCGGTGCAGGCCGCGACCGAGTTCGTCCTGGAGCTCCAGCAGCCCGGCGGCGAGATCGGCTGGAAGCGCGAGGACGACGGCACGCCCGTCAACGAGGCGCTGCTGACCGGCTCGTCCTCCATCTACCAGGCGCTGCGCTGCGCGCTGGCGCTCGCCGAACAGCGCGAGGAGCCGCAGCCCGACTGGGAGCTGGCCGTCGGCCGCCTGGGCCATGCGATACGCAGCCACCCCGAACGGTTCCTGGACAAGTCCCGCTACTCCATGGACTGGTACTACCCGGTCCTCGGCGGCGCGGTCCGCGGTGCCCAGGCCCGTGAGCGCATCGACGCGGACTGGGAGGAGTTCGTCGTGCCCGGCCTGGGGGTGCGCTGTGTGCTGCCCAATCCCTGGGTCACCGGCGGGGAGAGCGCGGAACTGGCGCTCGCCCTGTGGGCGATGGGGGAGTCCGAGCGGGCCGTACAGATCCTCAAGTGGATTCAGCACCTCCGCGCCGACGACGGCATGTACTGGACCGGCTACGTCTTCGACGACGACGCGGTCTGGCCGCGCGAACGCACCTCCTGGACGGCCGGTTCGCTGCTGCTCGCGGTGGCCGCCCTGGGCGGCGACGAGGCCACCACCACGGTCTTCAGCGGCGAGCAGCTGCCGACGGGACTCGACCCGGACTGCTGCCGCTAGGCCAGGGACCCATGAGGGTCCCCAGTGCCGGGACCGGCGGCCCGTACGTACGGGCCGCCGGGCAGCGGCCGCCGGCCAACAGCCGCCGTTCAGCGTCCGGCAGGGCCGCCCGCCCCGGCGCGAAAAGGGGAGGCCGCCCGCGAGCCCTCCCGCTACTGTGCGCCGCATGACACTCCAAGGCTCCCTCAGTCATGAGGCCTACTGCGCCCAGATAGTGGACGAGACCACGAAGTTCCGGGCGATCCTGCGCGACGCCGAGCTGTCCGCGACCGTGCCCACCTGCCCGGACTGGACGCTGGCCGACCTCGCCCGGCATCTGGGCGGCGCGCACCGCTGGGTCGCCGCCCTCGTCGCCACCCGGGCCGCCACGGACATCGACGAGGCCGACATCCCCGAGGGCGACGGGCCCGGGACGGACGACGCGGCGGCGCTGGACGCCTGGCTCGCGGACGGCGCCGAACAGGCCGTGGCGGCGCTGCGCGAGGCCGGTCCCGACGCCGGGGTGTGGACCTGGGCGCCGGTGCGGCGGGCGGGCTTCTGGGCCCGCCGGATGACCCACGAGACGGTGATCCACCGCGCCGACGCGGCACGCACCGCGGGCGTCGCCTTCGACGTCCCGCCCGAGGTCGCCGCCGACTGCCTGGAGGAGTGGCTGCAGTTGTGCGCCCTGCCACTGGCCACGGAGCACCGCGCGGAAGCGGCGGCCCAGCTCTTCGGCCCCGGCCGCTCCCTCCACCTGCACGCCACCGACACCCCGCCCGAGCTGAACGCCGAGTGGCTCCTCGACCTCACCGGCGACCGGCTCGCCCATCGCCGCACCCATGAGAAGGCCACCGTCGCCGTCCGCGGCCCGCTCACCGATCTGCTGACCGTGATCTACCGCAGGCAGCCCGCCGACAGCGGCCGGGTCGAGGTGCTGGGCGAGCGCGTGGTGTTCGACCGGTGGCTGGAGTGGGCCTCGTTCGGCTGAGCCGTCCGTGGCCGTCAGGAGTTCAGCTCGGCCAGCACCCGCAGCGTGTCCGGGTCGGGGGCGGTGACCAGCAGATCGGTGACCGGCCCCGCCCGCCACAACTCCAGCCGCTTCGCGATCCGTTCGCGCGGGCCGACCAGCGAGATCTCGTCGGCGAAGGCGTCCGGTACCGCCTGCACCGCCTCCTGCCTGCGGCCTTCGAGGAAGAGCCGCTGCACCCGCCGGGCCTCCTCCGCATAGCCCATCCGGGCCATCAGGTCGGCGTGGAAGTTCCTGGCGGCGTGCCCCATCCCGCCGATGTAGAAGCCGAGCATCGCCTTGACCGGCAGCAGTCCCTCGGCGACGTCGTCGCAGACCACGGCGCGGGCCATGGGGGCGATGAGGAAGCCCTCCGGGGCCTGTGTGAGCGACGCCCGGTAGACGTCGGCGCGCTGCGGTGACCAGTACAGCGGCAGCCAGCCGTCGGCGATTTGGGTCGTCTGGGCGATGTTCTTGGGACCCTCCGCGCCCAGCAGGACGGGGAGCCGCGCGCGCAGCGGGTGGGTGATGGGCTTGAGCGGTTTGCCCAGGCCGGTGCCGTCCGGGCCGCGGTAGGGGTGCGGGTGGAAGGCCCCGCCGGCCTCCACCGGCCCTTCCCGGCGCAGCACTTGGCGGATCACGTCGACGTACTCGCGGGTGGCGGTCAGCGGGCTCCTGGGGAACGGCCGTCCGTACCATCCCTCGACGACCTGCGGTCCGGACAGTCCCAGGCCCAGCAGCACACGGCCGCCGGAGAGATGGTCGAGGGTCAGCGCGTGCATCGCGGTGGCGGTGGGGGTGCGGGCCGCCATCTGCGCGATACCGGTGCCGAGTTTGATGCGGGAGGTGTGGGCGGCGATCCAGGTGAGCGCGGTGAAGGCGTCCGAGCCCCAGGCTTCCGCGGTCCACACCGAGTCGTAGCCCAGCCGCTCGGCGGCGCGGGCGAGTTCGAGGTGCCGGGGGTCCGGGCCGCGGCCCCAGTAGCCCAGTGCCAGACCGAGTCGCATACCGGTCGCCCCTCTCCGGCGGACGGGTGCCGTCCACGGGTAGCTGACGCTGCGTCAGATCGATGTCCGCGAACTGTACGGCCGGGCCGCCGGCAGCGCAACGGCCCCCCGCCCGCAGGGGCGAGGGGCCGCGAAAGGACCGCTGTGCGTCCGGTGTCAGCCGCGCTGGATACCGGTGGTGTCCTGGAGGACGCCGCGCCGGCCGTCCTGGGTCTGCGCGATCAGGGCCTGACCGCGCTGGTCCACCGCCAGGTACCAGGTGCCGGGCGCCAGTTCGGCGATCGGGGCGGGGGCGCCGTCCTCGCCGTACAGCGGGCGCGCGACGGGCACCGCGAACCAGAACGGCGCGAACTCCGCCGGGGCACCGGCCGCCGGGCCGGCTCCCCTCGCGCCGCCGGCCGTGCCGTCCATCGGCATCTGCTGGCCGTGGGGCTGGGCGGCCTGCGGCTGCTGCTGCTGGGCGCCCGGGTAGCCGTAGCCCTGGCTCGCCTGCTGCTGCTGCGCGCCGGGGTAGCCGTAACCCGGGTTGGGGCCGGCCCCGTAGGGGGCGGCGGCCTGCGGCTTCGGGGCGCCGATCAGGGCGGCCTGGAGCGGCGGGAGCAGCGGCGAGGCGACGGCGCCGCCGGCCAGGATCAGGGCGGCGATCAGGCCGATGATGAGGCCGGGGCCGGCGCTGTTGCTGTCGATGAGGGACCAGAACGCCGTCCAGGCCGCGAACACCGTGAGGGCGACGCCGAACTGGCCGAGGTCGAGACCGGCGACCTTGCGCGGCTGCGGCAGCGCCCGGCTGACGATGATGATCGCCGCGCCGATCACCCCGGCCAGGTACACGCTCATCAGGCGGGACACCGACTCCCAGGCGTTGAGGCTGGGGAAGGGGCCGCCGGTGATGGAGAGGAACGAGGCGATGAACAGCAGCACCGCTGCTCCGATCACCACGCCGTCGCCTCGAGTGAGGGAGCGGATGTTCACGTAAAGGTCCTTTGTCGGTTTCGTGGGTCCGGTCGTCGCTGTCGCGGTGCGCCAGTGCGAGGCACGGCGGTGGCCACCTATCGTAAAGGGGAACCTGTCGCCGAATCCGGCGGCCCGTCCCGTTGGTTTCCGCGCGCTATCGGCAGGTTGCGCCGGAGGGGGTATCGGGCGGGTTCCGGAGCCGGTCCGAGGCCGGTCAGTGCGTCAAGAAGTCCGTAATGCCCTCGGTGATCCCGCGCGCCGCCTTTTGCCGCCAGCCGGCGTCGGTCAATTGCGCGGCGTCCTTCGGGTCGCGCATATTGCCGCACTCGATGAACACCTTCGGCACCGTGGAGAGGTTGAGGCCGCCGAGATCCGCGCGCTTGTCGAGTCCGGTGCCGCCGCCGATGTAATTGGAGGCGGAGCTTCCGGTAACTGCCCGGAACCGTTCGGCCAGCCCCTCGCCCAGTCGGCGCGAGGGCCCGGTGATCGCGGCGGTGTCGGCCGGGCCGTCCGTGACGCGGGCGGGCAGGATCACATGGAAGCCGCGGTTGCCGGTGCCCGAACCGTCGGCGTGGATCGACAGCGCGGCATCCGCGTGCGCCCTGTTCCCGATGCCCGCGCGCTGGTCAACGCACGGCCCGTAGGGGCGGTCGCCGTCCTGGGTGAGGACGACCTTCGCGCCCTCGGCCCGCAGCAGCGTACGGGCCCGGCGGGCCACGTCCAGGGTGAACGAGGCCTCGGCGTACCCGTCGTCGGTGGCGGTGCCGGTGGTGTCGCACTCCTTGTGGGCGTTGCCGATGTCCACCTGCCGGGCGATCTCCCGGCCGTGCGCGGCGTTGTGCGGATTGTGCCCGGGGTCGAGCACCACGACCTTGCCCTTGAGCCGGTCTCGCGGGCCGTGGCCCGTGGAGTCCTTGGCGCCCGGGGTGTGCCCGGCGCCGGGCCCGGTCGGGTCCCCGGCGTCGTGCCGCGCCCCGTCGCCCGGCGAGGGCTGTCCGGCTCCCGGCCCGCCGTCACCGCCCGACGAGCGCCAGGCCAGCCAGCCCAGGCCGGCGACCACCACGGCGGCCAGCACGACGAGGAGGGTGCCGCGCAGGCGGCGGCGCGGGGGGAGAGAACTGCCGTTCGACACGATCGCGATCGTAGCCCGCTCAGATGCCCGGTCCGGTGCGCCGCAGGACGTGCAGCGACCGATGGGACGAGACCTCGGTGAACGCGCCGGACTCCAGGGCCCTGCGGTAGACGCGGTACGGGGCCTGGCCGCCGTCCGCCGGGTCCGCGAAGACATCGTGGATGACCAGCAGCCCGCCGGGCGCGACATGCGGGGCCCAGCCCTC
Organism: Streptomyces sp. NPDC048612; assembly: GCF_043199295.1. Lineage (NCBI taxonomy): Bacteria > Bacillati > Actinomycetota > Actinomycetes > Kitasatosporales > Streptomycetaceae > Streptomyces > Streptomyces sp. NPDC048612. Next base: position 64,358 of record NZ_JBICVV010000006.1, on the reverse strand, counting down.
GTAGTCGGCGGTGGCGTGCTCGTCGGTGTGCCCGCCGTCGATGAAGACCAGCCCCACCGGGGCCTGCCAGACGGCCGCGGCCTGCGGCGACCGGCCCACCAGGGCGATCACCTGGTCCTCCAGGCCCGCGGCGTGCAGCGTGCGGCGGAAGGTGGGCAGCGTGTCCATCCGGCCGACCTCGGGGTCCACGACGGCCGGGTCGTGGTACTCCCAGCCGGGCTGCTGCTCCTCGCTGCCCCGATGGTGGTCGACGGTGACGGCGAGGACCCCGGCGCCGCGTGCGGCGTCGGCGAGCAGGATCGTGGACCGCCCGCAGTAGGTGCCGACCTCCACCAGCGGCAGCCCGAGCGCGCCCGCCTCGGCCGCCGCCGCGTACAGGGCGAGGCCCTCGTCCACGGGCATGAAGCCCTTCGCCGCCTCGAAAGCGGCGAGTATCTCCGGCTGCGGGGCCTGCGGAGCCGTGGGAGCGGGCATGGGCTTCCTCCTGTGGTGCGGTCAGGGGCTCATCGTGCCGTACGGGGCGGCGCGGGCGGCGTGCGGGTGTCCCGGCCGGGGCATTCGGGTATCGGAACGGCGGTTCGCATTATCCGCACCGGAAGACCCGGCGATTCCTGTCGGTTCCCGCCGGGTTCCGGTCAGTTCTCCCCCTGTTCCCGCCGTTTTATCGCCGGCGCTTTCCGTGATGCCCGAAAGCGGCGAATTCGGAGGCGGGGGAGTCGGGGGTGCCGGGAGCGCCCGGAGGGGGAAGAGCCGGGGAGGGAGAGCGGACGAAATGAGTTCCACGACGGAATTCATCGGACCGTTTCCTGCGCGCATCCGCACCGTTCCCCGGAGAATCCTTGCGGTTCGGACGGGCGCCCGGCGGGGCGGGGGAGGGGAGGGGAGGGGAGGGGAGGGGAGGCCGTCATCCGGTGGCGGGCTTGCGGGCGTCCTGGGACGGGCGGCGGACCTGGCCCGGGTGTCCTGTCCGCTTTGAGGTTGCGAGACGTCTGCTGGTGGCCTGTGGCTCGCAGTGTTCATTGGGACGAAGCGGTGCTGGATCGTCCGGCTCAAGGTTGCGAAATGCTCGGGCTCTGGGTGGTGGTCCAGAGGCGTCAGTACCTGTTCGAGAGCCGTCGGCCGTCTACCTGATCTGGGCTGAAGCGTGTACGACGAAGGAGTTGAGGGACGCCCGTGCCTCGACCGACTTCGTCCGCAGTTCTTCGCGGTCTGTTGCGCGGTGAAGGGCACCGATCATCCCGATGGTCTGCTCTGCCCGTGTATGCAGGTCGCCATCGGGCATGAGCAGGCGGAGCTGGTGAACTGCCTGGAAGGCCTGCCCGCGGACCCGGAAGGCTTCCGTTCTGGCTGCCACGTGCGCCGGACCGTCCTGTTCCTCGTGCTGGCGATGCCACCAGTCGTGTTGGCTCCGTATGAATTCGTTGGTCGCAGCGGTGAAGGCGAGGACGGCGCTGCGGCGTTCGGTCCGGTCCGCCACACGCTTCTGGAACCGGTACCCCAGAAGAGAACCGATGAGCGTTCCCGCCACTGCGATGAAGGTCGTAAGTACCTGGCCCACTCCACTAGTTGACCATGCCCACTCCAGCATCAACAGGGCACGTAGTGGCGAGATGCCGCGCAGGCCCTCAACCGATGGGGCCGTCGTTGATGAAGTCGTAGTGCCCTCGGACGGGTTGGGAGCGGAGAGACGGCGCGGCCCCTCGGATCAGCTGGGACAAGGTGTCGATCATGCCCCCGGTGCGTTGGTAGAGGTACTCGCCCATGCGCGCCGGCGTCCCGGGCTGGTGGTGACGCAGCCGGAGCATGGACTCCAGGGTTTCGACGAGAGCCTGCCAGGCGGCGCGGTCCGCTCCGGCGCAAGGTTTGACCTGGACTTCGCAAGGTTCACACGCACCGGACAGCGGGCCCCCGGCCAATACGCCCGAGCCGGCCCTCATCTGACCTTCCGTCAGAGTGAAACGTGTTCTAGCCTGCCCCGCATGGGCATTGGAATCACGCAGGAGCAACGTGACCTGGCCGAGGCGGCGGGCGGCTGGGCGGCGCGGGCGATGCCGCCCGAAGCGGTGCGCAAGCTGCTCGACGCCGCGCCCGCGCGCCCCGGGCGCCCCGCGTACTGGGAACAGCTCGCCACCCAGGGCCTGCTCGGGCTCCATCTCCCCGAGGCCGACGGCGGCGGGGGCGGTGACCTGCTCGACCTCGCCGTGGTGCTGGAGGAGTTGGGCCGCGCCGCGTTCCCCGGCCCCTGTCTGCCCACCACTCTCGCGGCCGCCCTCCTGCACCGCGGCGGCGCCCCGGCCCTCGTCCGGGACCTCGCCACCGGCGTACGCATCGGCGCCGTCGCGCTCGGCACCGGCACGCTCACCGCCGCCGAAGGCCCCGACGGCTATGTCCTGGACGGCACCGCGCCCCCGGTCCTGGCCGGAGCCGACGCGGATCTGCTGGTGCTGGCCGCGGAGTTCACCGCGGCACCGGGCGGCGCCGCGGCAGCGCCGGGGGAGACCGTCTGGCTCGCCGTCGACGCCGGGACGCTGACCGTACGCGTCCAGGAGAGCGCCGACCCGACCCGGCCGACCGCCGAGGTGAGCGCGCACCGAGTGCCGGTGCCCGCCGGACGGCGGCTCGGCGTCGACAGCGACCTGGTCCAGGATCTGGCCGGGGTGCTGTGGGCCGCCGAGAGCTGCGGCACGGCCTCCTGGGCGCTGCGCACCGCCGCCGCGTACGCCGCGGTCCGCGAGCAGTTCGGCCGCCCCATAGGCCAGTTCCAGGCGGTCAAACACCTCTGCGCCGACATGCTCGTCCGCTACGAGCAGGCCGCCGCTCTGGTCTGGGACGCGGCCCGCGCGCTGGACGAGCCGCCCGCGGTCCGCGGACTGGTCGCGGCACTGGCCACCGCGACCGCCCTGGACGCCGCCGTCAGCTGCGCCAAGGACTGCATCCAGATCCTCGGCGGCATCGGCTTCACCTGGGAACACGACGCCCACCTCCACCTGCGGCGGGCGACCGTCGCCCGCCAGCTCCTCGGCGGCGGCGACACCCACCGCCTGCGGGCCGCCCGGCTCGCCGCCGACGGCGCCCGGCGCCCGCTACACCTGGAACTCCCGGACGAGGCGGCGGAGTTCCGGGCCGAGGCGCGGACGGTCATCGACGGCGTCCGCGGCCTCGACCCCGCGGACGTGCGCCGCGCCCTGGCCCCCACCGGCTACGCCGCACCGCACCTCCCCGAGCCCCACGGACTGGGCGCCGGCCCCGTGCAACAGCTGGCGATCCAGCAGGAACTGGCCGCCGCCGGGGTCCGGATCAGCGATCTGGGCATCGCCACCTGGGTCGTGCCCTCGCTGATCGCCCACGGCACCCCGGAGCAGCGGGAGCGCTATCTGCTGCCGTCGCTGCGCGGCGATCTGCTCTGGTGCCAGCTGTTCTCCGAACCCGAGGCCGGCTCGGACCTGGCCGCCCTGCGCACCCGCGCCGAGAGGACGCCGGACGGCGGCTGGCGGATCAACGGCCAGAAGGTGTGGACCTCCGCCGCGCAGGAGGCTAGCCACGGCATCCTGCTGGCCCGCACCGACCCGGACGCGCCCAAGCACAGGGGGCTGACCTTCTTCCTCGTCGACATGACGGCCCCGGGCATCGACATCCGCCCGCTGAAGGAGATCACCGGCGCCTCGCTCTTCAACGAGGTCTACTTCGACGAGGTGCTGCTGCCGGCCGATTCGGTGGTCGGTGAGGTCGACGACGGCTGGAAGGTCGCCCGCACCACCCTGGACAACGAACGCGTCCACATGGCCGACCAGTTGACCTTCGACACCGGTCTGGCGGCGCTCCTGGAACGGGCCGCCGGGCTGGACGGATCGGTGCGGGCGCGGGTGGGCGCGCTGGCCGCCGAGGCGCACGCGCTCGGCTGCATCGGGCTGCGCACCACGCTCCAGCAGGTGTCGGGGCTGGAGCCGGGGGCCGGTGCCAGCATCCGCAAGCTGGTGCAGACCCCGCACCAGCAGAAGGTCGCCGAGCTGGCGCTGGAGCTGCTCGGCCCGGCCGGCGCGGTGCGCGAAGGGGCCGGTGAACGAGCCCTGCAGGGCTTCCTGATGTCGCGCTGTCTGACCATCGCCGGCGGTACCACCCAGGTGCAGCTCAACGTCGTCGCGGAGCGGCTGCTGGGCCTGCCCCGCGACCCGGAGCCCCGCCCCCTGATCTGACCTCCCTGATCTGACTCCCCGGACTCGGCCACCTCCAGGAGGACACACATGGCTGGCAAGGCGTACATCGTCGGCGTCGGGATGACCCGCTTCGAGAAGCCCGAGACCCGCGAGTGGCAGTACTGGGACATGGCGAGGGAGGCGGGCGGCGCGGCGCTCGCGGACGCCGGGATCGGCTACGAGGCGGTCGAGCAGCTGCCGGTCGGCTACTGCTACCAGGCATCGACGGCCGGCCAGCGCGCCGCCTACGAACTGGGCCTGACCGGCATCCCCGTCTACAACGTCAACAACAACTGCGCGACCGGCTCGACCGCGCTGATGATGGCCCGCCAGTTCGTCGCGTCCGGCCTCAACGACTGTGTCCTGGCCCTGGGCTTCGAGAAGATGAAGCGCGGTGCGCTGGGCGGCGGCGCGGACGGCGGCGACTTCGCCACCTCGCCGGTGGCCCGCCACTACGGAGTGATGGCCGCGGCGCACGGTTTCGAGCGGACGCCGCCCACCGCCCAGATCTTCGGCAACGCGGCCCGTGAGCACATGGAGCGCTACGGCACCACCGCCGAACAGCTCGCCGCCGTCGGCGCCAAGAACCACCGCCACTCGGCGCACAACCCGAACGCCCAGTTCCAGGACGTCCACACGGTCGAGGAGGTCCTCGCCGCCAGGACCGTCCACCGGCCGCTGACCAAGCTGCAGTGCTCGCCGACCTCCGACGGGGCGGCCGCCGCGGTGATCGTCTCCGAGCGGTTCGTACGGGAACACGGGCTGGCCGACCGGGCGGTGGAGATCGTCGCGCAAGCCATGACGACGGACACCGAGGAGAGCTTCGCGAGCGGCTCGTGCATCGACGTCGTCGGCAAGCCGATGTCCCGGGCCGCGGCCCGGCAGGTGTACGCGGCCGCCGGACTCGGCATCGAGGACGTGGACGTCATCGAGCTGCACGACTGCTTCTCGATCAACGAGCTGCTGACCTACGAGGCGCTGGGCATGTGCGCGGACGGGGAGTCGGGGAAGCTGGTCGCCGACGGCGCCACGACCCACGGCGGCCAGTGGGTGGTCAACCCGTCCGGCGGCCTGATCTCCAAGGGGCACCCGCTGGGCGCGACGGGCCTGGCACAGGCCGCCGAACTGGTCTGGCAGCTGCGCGGCACCGCGGGCGGACGCCAGGTCCCCGGCGCCCGGGTGGGCCTGGCCCACAACATCGGCCTGGGCGGCGCCGCGGTGGTGACGATGCTGCGAAGGTGAGGGGGTTTGGGGGCCTCGCCTTGCGGTTTCGGCAGGCGCTGGTGCGGGGTGCCACGGGGCCGGTTGGCCGCACCCGGGGGAGGGCGCCAGTGGGCAGTGTGCGACCGCCTCCGCGTTAACTCACCTCTCCTGATGGGTAGTTGGCCCTTCGGGGGCCCTTCCGCCCCCTAGGGGCCCGCCACCCCCACCCCCTAAGGCCCCACCCGCCAAGCCCCACCCCTTAAGCCCCCGCCCCACCCCCGCCGCTCCGCCGTCCTGCGACTTCCGGCCCAGGTCTCCTGTCAGGTGGTTCATGCAGCGATTTACCGATGCGGGATGCAACCGGCGAATGCGAGCATGGTCGGCATGCCGCCGATAGCCACCCCCGCCACCCTGCCCGAAACCGCGCGCCGGAGGCGGGTGCCGCCGGCCTGGCTGGTGATGCTGCTGGTCTGCTCCGGGCAGTTCCTGGTCGTCCTGGACGTGTCCGTGGTGAATGTGGCGCTGCCCGCCATGCGCACCGGTCTGGGGCTGAGCGAGCTGGGCCTGCAGTGGATCGTCAACGCCTACGTCATCACCTTCGCGGGCTTCATGCTGCTCGGCGGCCGGGCCGCCGACCTCTTCGGCCGTAAGCGGATCTTCGTTCTGGGGCTGGCGCTGTTCACGGTCGCGAGCCTGGGCGGCGGACTGGCGCAGCAGCCCTGGCAGCTGGTCGCGGCGCGTACGGTCCAGGGCGTCGGCGCGGCCGTGCTCTCGCCCGCCACCCTCACCATCCTGACCACGTCGTTCCCGGCGGGACCGGCCCGTACCCGCGCCATCGCCACCTGGACCGCGGTCGGCGCCGGCGGTGGCGCGGTGGGCGGCCTGGTGGGCGGGGTGCTGACCGAATTCCTTTCGTGGCGCTGGGTGTTGCTGATCAACGTGCCGGTCGGGGCGCTGGTGCTGGGCGGCGCAGTGCTGTGGCTCACCGAGAGCCGGCAGGGTGCCGGGCGGCGGCTCGATGTGCCCGGTGCGCTGCTGGTGACGGCCGGGCTCGGGCTGGTGGCCTACGGGATCGTGCAGACCGAGACGGACGGCTGGGCGGCGCCGTCCGCACTGCTGCCGCTGGCCGCCGGGCTGGCCGTGGTCGTGCTCTTCCTCGTCGTGGAGGCGCGCGCCAAGGCCCCGCTGATGCCGCTGGGGCTCTTCCGGCTGCGCTCGGTCTCCTCGGCGAACGGGGCGATGGTGCTGGCCGGCGCGGCGATGTTCTCCATGTGGTACTTCCTGTCCCTCTATGTGCAGAACGTGCTGGGATACCGGCCGTTGGAGGCCGGGCTCTCCTTCATCCCGCACTCGCTGTCCATCGTCCTGGGCTCCAAGATCGCGCCCCGGCTGATGAACAAGCTGGGTGCCAAGCCACTGGCCGTCGCCGGTGCGGTGATCTCCGCCTGCGGCATGGCCTGGCAGGGCACGATGGACGTCGACGGCACCTATCTCGGCACCATCCTCGGGCCCGGCATCCTGATGGCGCTGGGCGCGGGGCTGACGGCGACGCCGATCGCCTCCATCGCGACCTCCGGGGCCGACCCCGCCGACCAGGGCCTGGTCTCCGGCCTGATGAACACCTCCCGTCAGATGGGCGGTGCGCTGGGCCTGTCGGTCCTGTCCACCGTCGCCGCCGCCCGGATCGAGGCGGGCGACGGCCCGAAGGCCCTGGCGGACGGCTACGGGGCGGCCTTCCAGGTCGGCTCGATGGTGCTGGTCGCCGGCATTCTGCTGATGGTCTTCGCGCTGCCGCAGCGGCGGGCGGACGCGGCGCACGGCTGACCGCGCCGGCGCCCCCGCCGCCGGCCGGGCGGCAGCGCCGGCGCCCGGCCGCCGGTCCGCCGCGCGCTCCCCGTCGAGCGCCGGGCGCGGTGTAGAGCACGCGCGGTGTGCTCAGCGCGCGGAGGACGGGCGGGCGTTCGCGGACCGGGAGGGCCTTTGCGGACGCGCACGACAGCTACAGCCAGCCGTTCTGCCGGGCCGCCCGCACCGCCTCCATGCGGTTGCGGGTGCCGGTCTTGCCGATGGCCGCGGAGAGGTAGTTGCGGACGGTGGCCTGGGAGAGGTGGAGGCGGCCGGCGATATCGGCGACCGTGGCGCCGTCCACGGCGGCGGTCAGGACCTCGCGCTCCCGCTGGGTCAGCGGATTGGGGCCGGCGCTCAGCGCCGCCGCGGCGAGGCCGGGGTCGATGACCCGCTCGCCGGCCAGCACCCGGCGGATCGCCGCCGCCAGTTCCTCCACCGGGCCGTCCTTCACCAGGAAGCCGGACGCCCCGGCCTCCATGGCGCGGCGCAGATAGCCGGGGCGGCCGAAGGTCGTCACGATCAGCACCTTGCAGTCCGGCAGCTGTGCGCGCAGATCGGCGGCGGCGTCCAGGCCGCTGCGGCCGGGCAGCTCGATGTCGAGGAGCGCGATGTCGGGGCGGGCGTCGAGGGCGGCGGCGACGATCCCATCGCCCGCCGCGACCTGCGCCACGACCTCCATGTCCGCTTCCAGGTCGAGCAGCAGCGCCAGTGCGCCCCGCATCATTCCCTGGTCCTCCGCCAGCAGGACCTTGATCACCTGGTCCACTCCTCCACATCCGCCATCTCGCCCGTGCCGACCGGGAGTTCGGCCGTGACCCGGAAACCGTGCCGGCCGTCCCGGCCGCTGTGCAGTGTCCCTCCTGCCGCGGCCAGGCGCTCGGCCAGCCCCTTCAGCCCCGTGCCGCCCACCGGCCCGGGCCGGGTGGCCGGCGCCGGGCCGCCTCCATCGCCGGCGCCGCCCGCCCCTGGTATGCCGCCCGTCTCCCGGCCGCCGTCCCCGGCCCTGACCTCGCCACTGCCTCGGCCCTCGCTTCCGTCCCCGTCCCCGTCCCCGCCGGGCTCCGGCACGCGGTCCCGGAGCCAGGTGAGGCCGGGGGCCGCGGCGGCGCCGGAGTTCAGGGGGCCGCGGCCGTCGTCCGTGATCGTCAGCCGTACCCGTTCCTCGTCGGTGTGTACGGCGATCTCGCAGCGGGTGGCGCCGCTGTGCCGGACGGTGTTGGTGACGCCCTCGCGGACCACCCAGCCCAGCAGTGCGCCGGTCTGCGGGGGCAGCGGCGGCCCGGCCTGCCGGACGACGGGCTCGATACCGGCCGCCTCCAGCGCCGAACGGGCCCGGTCCAGCTCGGTGGTCAGGCTGCCCTCGCGATAGCCGGTGACCGCCTCGCGGATCTCGGTCAGCGCCTGCCGGCCGACCGCCTCGATGTCGGTGGCCTGGGCGAGCGCCGCGTCCAGGTCGCGCGGTGCCAGTCTGCGGACCGCCTCGGCCTTGACCACGACCACGGACAGGGTGTGTCCCAGCAGGTCGTGCAGATCGCGGGAGAAGCGCAGCCGCTCCTTCTCGACGGCGCTGCGGGCCAGTTCCTGGCGGGTGGCGTTCAGCTCCTGGATGGTGTCGAACAGGCTCAGGACCGAGGCCGTCACCATGCCGGACAGGAAGGTGCCGTACCCGATGCCGAACCCGCCCCACGGGTCGCCGTCGTGCCGGCCGGTGAGGTAGCCGGCCGTCCCGCTGAGCGTGATCAGCCAGACGGCGAGCTTCTTGCCGCGCAGCATCCGGACCGTGCCCGAGGCCAGCGACAGCAGCGGGAAGAACAGGAACCAGTTGCCGCCGAAGCCGATCGCGATGGCGAAGGTGACGACGGCCAGCATCCCCAGGGCGTACAGGGGGCGGCGGGAGTCACGCAGCCGCGGGTTGAACGAGGACCAGACGACGCTGAGGTAGAGGGAGTTGAAGGCGAGCAGTCCGAGACCGGCCAGCCAGGGGTTGCCGGTCTTGCCCTGGATGAGGTTGGAGAAGGCGCCCAGGCCCATCAGCAGCCAGGGCAGGAAGGCGTACTTGCCGGGCCCCCTGCCACGCTTCCGGCCCAGCGGCCCCAGCGGCCCCAGCGGCCCCAGCGGCCCCAGCGGCCCCAGCGGCCCCAGCCGGCCGGTCCGTCCGGGCCGGCCGAAGCCCTCGCTGCCGTTCGTGCCGCCGGGGCCGTCCTTCTCGCCCGCGGTGGGGCGTTCCGTGTGCTGCATGGCCGCTTCCCAGGTCTGCGCCATCGCCGGTCACACCGTTCGTGCGGCCCGGCGGTACGCGTACACCGCGTATCCGCCGAAGACTGCCAGCCAGACGGCCAGCACCGCCACCGGAGCCAGGCCGGGCGCGCTGCCGTCGGTGACGCTGCGGCCGAGTTCGGCGAAGCGGTTGCCGGGCGTCCAGGCGGACAGCGAGCGCAGCCAGCCGGGGAACAGCTCGGTCGGGAACCACAGACCGCCGATGATCGACAGCAGCAGCACACAGCCGGTGTTGACGACGCCGGTGGACTGCGCGGACAGGCCGTAGCCGTTGCCGAGGCCGAGCAGGGTGAACGGGACGGTGCCGATCCACAGCAGCCCGGCCAGCGCGGCCCACTGCCAGGCCGGCAGCCGGACGCCGTTGACCAGCGCGCCCACCAGCAGGACGGCGGCGACGGCCGGCAGCACCGTCACCGAGCCGGTCAGCCCGCGGCCCACCACCACCCGTACGGGGCTCAGCGGGGTGATGCGCAGCTGGCGCAGCCAGCCCAGCTGCTTGTCCTCGGCGACACCGGTGCCGGTGCCGATCGCCGTGCCCAGCGCGCCGTAGGCGGCCATGCCGACCATCGAGGCGATCTTCCACTCCGGGTCGGCGCCGCCCGGCCCGACGCCGATGTTGGTCATCAGCAGGTACATCAGCACCGGCATCCCGATACCGAACATGACGAAGCCCCGGTCGCGGAGGGTGCGGCGGACTTCGAGACGGAGGTAGGCGAGCATCACACGGTCTCCTTCGCGGAGCGGGCGCCGGCGCCCGCCGGGGCAGCGGGGGCGGCTTCGGTGGAGGTCAGCGCGAGGAACGCGTCCTCCAGGCTGGCGGGGGTGACCTCAAGTCCGCGGACGAGCCCGAGTCCGGCCAGTGCCAGGACCGTGGCGTCCGGGTCCGCCGTCCGCAGCAGCGCGCGGTCGCCGCGCACCTCCACGGCGCTCACCCCGGGCAGCCCGGACAGGGGCCCGGTGGCCGCGCCCGCGAGGTCGAAGGAGACCCGTGAGCCGCCGGCCCGCCGCTTGATCGCCGTGCCGCTGCCGTCGGCGGCCACCCGGCCGCGGTCCATCACCACGATCCGGTCGGCGTGCTCGTCGGCCTCCTCCAGATAGTGCGTGGAGAAGAGGACGGTGCGGCCCCGGCGGGCGTAGGCCCGCATCGAGCGCCAGAAGGCGCGGCGCGCCTCGACGTCCAGTGCCGCGGTCGGCTCGTCGAGCACCAGCAGTTCGGGGTTGCCGGCCAGCGCCACGGCGAAGCGGACCCGCTGGGCCTGCCCGCCGGACAGGCCGTCCACCCGCCGCCCGCCGAACTCCTCCAGGCCCGCCAGCTCCAGGGCCTCGGTGACGTCCATCGGGTCCGGGTAGGTGGCGGTGACGAAGGTGAGCAGTTCGCGGACGGTGACCCGCGGGATGGCCTTGCCGTCCTGCAGCATGGCGCCCACCCGCCCCGCGCGTACCGCCGCCTCCGGGGGGCCGCCGAACAGCCGGACCGTTCCGGAGCTGGGCGGCAGCAGCCCCAGCAGCATGTTGATAGTGGTGGACTTGCCCGCGCCGTTGCGCCCGAGCAGCGCGACCGTCCCGCCCGTCGCGATCTCCAGCTCCAGCCCGTCCACGGCCCGCATCGCGCCGTAACTCCGCGTCACCCCGGAGAAGGCCACCGCCGCGGCGCCGCCCGCCCTTTCCGCCGCGCTGCCCGGCCTCGTCGCCTCTGCCATGCCCGTGCCGCCTCTCCTCTGCATGACCTCGACGTTACGGAGCGTGGTCGGTTCGCGGGAGAGGCGAATGTCGGCGATCTCCTCTGACAAATGTCACGGTCCGGCGCAACGAAAGTGGGGGGTGCGCACCGGTCGTCGGGGTCCGTGCCGCGCGGGCGAGGGGGCCGCGCCTCCCGGTCCCGGACCCGGCCGGGAGCCCGGCCCGGCCAGGAGTCCCGCCCCCGCCCGCTCTCCGCCGTCCGCGCGACCCGGATCTGACAAACCGTCAGGGGTCTTCCGGGTGCCGGACGGATCGGCTATACATGAGAACCATCGGCTAGAACGCGTTCTAGAAGTGTGCCCTGTGCGCTGTCGGAGCGCGGCCGCGCCGACCAGATACGACCCCGGCTCGGTCGACGGTGCGGACGGCCGGGCCGGGGTCTTCCCCTCGTGGTGAAGGAGCAAGCAGCCCCATGCCCATCGACGCCGCCAAGGCCACCTCCGCCGAGCCGCGGACCACCGGACTCGCCTGGGACCACAAGGACGTCCAGCTCTACCACCTCGGCATCGGTGCCGGTGCGGCCACTCCGGAGAAGGCCCACCCGGCCACCGACCCCGACGAACTGCGCTACACCCTGGAGAGCGCACTGCACGTCCTGCCCAGCTTCGCCACCGTCGCGGGCGGCGGGATGGCGCTCGCCGGCGGGCTCTCCGCGCCCGGCATCGACGTCGACCTCGCCGCGGTCCTGCACGGCGGCCAGACCGTCACCGTGCACCGGGCCCTCCCGGTGAACGGCCGCGCCACCCAGACCTCGTCCGTCCCCGCCGTGTACGACAAGGGCAAGGCCGCCGTCATCGTGCTGCGCTCCGAGGTCGCCGACGACGACGGCCCGCTGTGGACCTGCGACACCCAGATCTTCGTCCGCGGCGAGGGCGGCTTCGGCGGCGAGCGCGGCCCCTCCGCCCGCCTCGAACTCCCCGACCGGGCCCCCGACCTGAGCACCGAACGCCGTATCCGCGCCGACCAGGCGCTGCTCTACCGCCTCTCCGGCGACTGGAACCCGCTGCACGCCGACCCCGGGTTCGCCAAGCTCGCCGGATTCGACCGGCCGATCCTGCACGGGCTGTGCACCTACGGGGTCACCCTCAAGGCCGTCGTCGACACGGTGCTGGACGGTGACGTCACACGGGTGCGCTCCTACACGACCCGCTTCGCCGGGGTGGTCTTCCCCGGGGAGACGCTGCGGATGCGCCTGTGGCGGGAGCCGGGCCGGGTCCTGGTGTCGGTCACCGCGGCCGACCGGGAGGACGCGCCCGTACTGGCGGACACCGTGGTGGAGCACAGCTAGGGCGAGTCCGCCCTGGGGCCCGTCCGGCGCAGGCGTCGCGGTCCCGGCCGTGAACCGCCGGACCGGCCCAGGGCGCTTTGTTCGGATTCTGAAGCGCCCCCGAGCGATCCGAGAGGCCACCCCGGCCGGTCCGGACGGGGCCGGAGTGCCGTCCGTACGAGAGGAGCCGTGACATGCGCGCAGCCGTACAGCACGAGACAGGGCAGGACAGGCTCGAAGTCCTCGACGACATCGAGACGGTGGGCTTCGGCCCCGGCAAGGTCAAGATCCGCATCCGGGCGACCGGACTGTGCCACTCCGACCTCTCCGCGATGAACGGGGTGCTGCCGCAGCCCGCCCCCTTCGTCCCCGGTCACGAGGGCGCCGGGGAGATCCTCGACGTCGGCGACGGCGTCACCGGACTCGCCCAGGGGGACCGCGTCCTGATGTGCTGGCTGCCCGCCTGCGGCAGCTGTCCGTCCTGCCGGCGCGGCCAGACCCACCTGTGCCTGGCCGGATTCATGAACGCCGGCACCCCCAACTTCCGGCGCCCCGGCGGGGACGTCTTCGGCTTCGCCGGCACCGGCACCTTCGCCGAGGAGGTCGTGGTCGCCGCCAACTGCGCGGTCCCGATCCCCGACGACGTCCCCTACGAGATCGCCGCGCTGATCGGCTGCGGTGTCACCACCGGGCTGGGCGCGGCCCTCAACACGGCCCGGGTGGAGGCCGCTTCCTCGGTGGCGGTCATCGGATGCGGCGGGGTCGGCATCTCCGTCATCCAGGGCGCGAGGGCCTGCGGCGCCGCCCAGATCATCGCCGTCGACCCGGTACCCGCCCGCCGGGAGGCCGCGCTGCGCTTCGGCGCGACCGAGGCCGTCGCCCCGGAGGAGTTCGCCGGCGCCAAGGCCCGGATCACCGCGGGGGAGGGCTTCGACTACGTCTTCGAGGTGGTCGGCAAGTCCGCCACCGCCCGTACCGCCTACGAGATGACCCGCCGCGGCGGCACCCTGTGTGTGGTCGGCGCGGGCGCCATGGACGACACCTTCCAGGTCAACATGTTCGAGCTGTTCTTCGACGAGAAGCGGATTCTGCCGTCCCTGTACGGCGGCGCGGATGTGCTGCGCTCCTACGAGCGGGCCATCGCCCTGTGGCGGGCCGGCCGGATCGACCTCGAAGGCCTGATCACCCATCGCGTCCAGCTCGCCGAGGTCAACGACGCGCTCGACCAGATGCGCTCCGGCACCGCGCTGCGCACCTGCATAGAGATCTGACGCCCACCGTTTACCCCTCGCACCGCACCGCACCGCACCGCGTGCCGCGACCACTGGAGAGGACAGGAATGGCACAGCCACTGGAGGGACTGACCGCGATCGTCACCGGCGCCGGGCGCGGTCTGGGCCGCGCCGAGGCCCTCGAACTCGCCCGCCTCGGCGCACAGGTCGTGGTCAACGACTACGGGCAGCCGGGCCGCGACGGTACGGGGGAGGCCTCCGCGGCGCCCGCCGAGGACGTCGTCGCCGAGATCCGCGCAGCCGGCGGCACCGCCGTCGCCCACCTCGGAGACGTCGCCGACCACGCCCAGGCCCGCGCACTGGTACGGCTCGCGGTCGAGACCTACGGACAGCTCGACATCCTGGTCAACAACGCGGGCATCCTGCGCGACCGGATGGTGTTCTCGATGACCGAGGACGAGTGGGACTCGGTCATCCGCGTGCACCTCAAGGGCCACTTCAACACCACCCACTTCGCCGCCGTCCACTGGCGCGAGCGCGCCAAGGCGGCCGGCGGCCCGGTCCACGGCCGGATCGTCAACACCTCCTCCGAGGCGTTTCTCGCGGGCTCGGCGGGCCAGCCCAACTACGCCGCGGCCAAGGGCGGCATCGTCGGCCTGACGACCTCCACGGCGCTGGCGCTGGGCAAATACGGAGTGACCGCCAACGCGATCTGCCCGCGCGCCCGCACCCGTATGACCGAGGACGTCTTCGCCGGCTTCCAGGAGCCCACGGACGGCCGGCTCGACGCCCTCGCGCCCGAGCATGTCGCGCCGCTCGTCGGGTACCTCGCCTCACCGGCCGCGGCCGGGGTCAACGGACAGCTGCTGGTCGTCCACGGCGGCATGGTCGCCATCGCCGAACGCCCGCGGATCGCCGCCCAGTTCGACACCACGAAGGAGGTCTTCAGCTTCGAGGAGCTGGATGACCTGCTGACGCCGTACTACGCGCAGCGCCCGCCGAACGAGACCTTCGCGGCGGCCGAGGTGCTGGGCCTCAAGCACGGCTGAGCCCACGCGGAGCACACGCGAACGGCCGTGGCCGCCGCCCCGCTGTCATGGGGCGGCGGCCACGGCCGTGTGCACGCGGTCGGCGGTCGGGGCCCGCCGGACGGCCCTACGCGCCCTGCGGCTGCTTGTCCCGGCGGTGCCGGCCGTGGGCGGCGGAGTCGGACTCCTCCGTGGCGGCCGGGCCACGATGCCTGCCGGAGCTTGCGGCCTCGGCGGCCTGGGCGGATGCCTCCTGGGGGCGCGCCTGGGTCGTGTCGGTTCGGGCTTCGGACATGGAAAGAGTCACTCCGTCAGTTCGCTTACAGCTGTACGCATCGGGACCTCGCCCGACGACCGCCAGGGCTGCTCCCGAGCGGCACTGCCGGTGGCCGGTCAACCGGCTGCGCAGCTCCCGGCCGGAATTCTAACGGGGCCGGAAATCGCGCTCCACCGGGTCTAGCGGGCCGCCAGAGGTGCCTCTTGCAAGGGAACTGGCCTGCACATGTGGGGATGTCCGGGGGCGGGCGGCGGTTCCGCGTCCAGGGCCTGAGGATGTGCAGATGCTGTGGAGCGGTTGTCGGCATCCCCTGCATCCGGGACAATCCCCCCTTCGCTCCCGGTGGCGCCTCCGGAGGGCGGCGCTTCCTCCGGCCGCACGGCCTCCATGGGCTCCACCACCGCCATCGGCGCCTCCACCACCACCGCCGGAGCCTCCACCACCGCCACCGGCCGAGCCGCCCCCGCCGGCCCCCCGGCCCACGCCGCCTCCCCCCGCCCCGCGGCCCGTGGTACCGCCACCTGCCGCACCGGCCCCATGGGCCCGAGGGGCCACACCGGTTCCACCGGCCGTACCGGCCGCGCGGGCCGCACCGGTTCCACCGCCCCCACCCGCTCCCGCCGCACCACGGGCTCGACGGACCCCGTCGGCTCCACCCCCACGGCCAGCCGCGCCACCCCGCACGGCTCCGCCGCCGTCGCGTACGGCAGCAGCAGGTCGCCGGCCGCCGTCCACCGACCGGTTCCCCCCAGCCAGCCCTCCGGTGCCGGGTACTGCCGCAACTGCCGCCCGGAGGGCCGCCAGACGCCGAGCCAGCCGCTGCCCGCCGCGGTCATCCGGAACGCCACCGCACAGCTCTCCGGCGCCAGCGCCTGCCCCGGCTGCACCGCGAACGGGGTGACCGCCGCGCCCGTGGGCCGCAGGCACTCGGGGAAGCGCACCGGCAGGCTGCTGCCCAGGACGCCCCAGCCGAGCCGGTCGTGTCCCGGGGCGTCCGAGCGCACGAGCAGCAGCCCGCTGTCCGGATCGGCCAGCAGCAGCCGGTCGTTGCTCTCCTCGGTGATCTGGAGCAGCGGACCGGTCTCGCCGCCCCGCTCCAGATCGACCACCACGGTCTTGGTCCGGCCCGCCGACTCCCGGTCCAGCGCCAGCAGTCGGCCGGTGCGGTCCAGCCACACGCCGCCCGTGCAGCGTCCCGGGATGCGGGCGATCCGCTCGGGTCCGCCCGTCCCGCCGTGCAGCAGCCACAGCGCGGTGTGCTCCGCCTCGGGGGCGAGGGCGTGGGCGAGGGTTCCACCGGGGGCGGGCGGCAGCAGCGTCAGCCGGGGGGCCGCCACGGCGCCCAAGAGGAGTTCGCCGGTTCCGGGGCCCGCCGGGTAGAGCAGGGAGACGGCGAAGCGCTCGGCGACCCGGCGCAGGATCAGCACCCGTCCGTCCGTGAGCGGCAGCAGCGCGCTGTCCGGCTCCTCGGGCTGGGTGCCCTGCAGCGGCACGGCGTACGGCGCGGGGCCGCTCAGCGTCCAGCGCTCCGGGAACCAGCTTCCGGCGGCGTCGTCGTGCCGGGTGAGCCGGGCGGCGTACGAGCCGTCGGCGGCGATCGTCAGGCGCCCGGCGAGCGGGCCGGCCGACGCCCTGGTGTCCTCAGTGGCACAGATCGTCATCGAGTGGTCACCTCCAGTCGGCAACCGAAACTAGTTTTCGTACTTCCGGCCGAACACTGCAAGTTGTCGCACTTCACGCATAAGGGTGGCAGTTGTCCGGTTCGCCGGTGCCGCGCCGGGGGGTTGTGCTCCTGGGCCCGTCGTGTGCCGGTGCGGCGGGCGCGGGCGGGCCCGCGCCGTCCGTTTCCCCGCTCTGCCGCAGGGGAGCCGGAAGGGGGCTCGACCCGACGCCATGTCACAGCCGGGAGGTAACCTTCCACCCGTGCCCGTACTGTCTGAAGTCCTCACCGCGCTCGACGCCCTCTGGCCCCCCGAGCGGGCCGAAGGGTGGGACGCCGTCGGCACGGTCTGCGGAGACCCCGGCGCGGAGGTCCGCCGTGTGCTGTTCGCCGTCGACCCGGTCCAGGAGATCGTCGACGAGGCGGTCACGCTCGGCGCCGACCTCCTGGTCACCCACCACCCGCTCTATCTGCGCGGTACGACGACGGTGGCGGCCTCGACCTTCAAGGGCAAGGCCGTGCACACCCTCATCAAGCACGACATCGCCCTGCACGTCGCGCACACCAACGCCGACACCGCCGACCCCGGTGTCTCCGACGCCCTGGCCGGCGCCCTGGACCTGCGCATCCTCGGCCCGCTGGTCCCGGACCCGAGCGATCCGGCGGGGCGCCGGGGCCTCGGCCGGATCTGCGAGCTGCCGCATCCGATGACGCTGGCCGAGCTGGCCGCCCACGCCGCCGAGCGGCTGCCCGCCACCGCGCAGGGCATCCGGGCGGCCGGCGACCCGGACCGCGAGATCCGCACCCTCGCCGTCTCCGGCGGCTCCGGCGACAGCCTCTTCGACGCGGTACGGGCGGCCGGTGCGGACGCGTTCCTCACCGCCGACCTGCGTCACCACCCGGCCTCCGAGGCCACCCAGAAGAGCCCGCTGGCGCTGCTCGACGCCGCCCACTGGGCCACCGAATGGCCGTGGTGCGAGCAGGCCGCGGCCCAGCTCGACGCGGTCTCCGACCGGCACGACTGGGGACTGCGCACGCATGTCTCCCGTACGGTCACCGACCCCTGGACCGCCCACGCGGCGTCCACCCGATTCGTCACCCCGACGCACACCACAGGAGCCCCACGCTGAACGCCGCGCCCGCCGACCAGATCCGCCTCCTCGACGTCCAGTCCCTGGACGTGAGGCTCACCCAGCTCGCCCACCGCCGCAACAACCTCCCCGAGCTGGCCGAGCTGCAGACCCTGGAGGCCGACCTCATCCAGCAGCGCGACCTGCTCGTCGCCGCGCAGACCGAGGAGAGCGACACCAGCCGCGAGCAGACCAAGGCCGAGCAGGACGTGGACCAGGTGCGCCAGCGCGCCGCCCGCGACCAGAAGCGCCTGGACTCCGGTGCCGTGACCTCCCCCAAGGACCTGGAGAACCTCCAGCGCGAACTGACCTCGCTGGCCAAGCGCCAGGGCGACCTGGAGGACGTCGTCCTGGAGGTCATGGAGCGCCGGGAGTCCGCCCAGGAGCGGGTCACCGAGCTCACCGGCCGGGTCGAGGCCATCCAGGCCAAGGTCGACGACGCCACCGCCCGCCGGGACGCCGCCTACGCCGAGATCGACGCCGAGCACGGCACGGTCGCCAAGGAGCGCGAGCTGACCGTCGCCGACATCCCGGCCGATCTGCTCAAGCTCTACGACAAGATCCGCGCGAAGGAGGGCGGCGTCGGCGCGGCCCGCCTCTTCCAGCGCCGCTGTGAGGGCTGCCGCCTGGAGCTGAACATCACCGAGATCAACGATGTGCGCGCCGCCGCCGCCGACACCGTCGTGCGCTGTGAGAACTGCACCCGCATCCTGGTCCGTACGCCCGACTCGGGTCTGTAGGCCGTGGCCCGCACGCTGATCGTCGAGGCGGACGGCGGCTCCCGGGGCAACCCGGGGCCGGCCGGCTACGGCGCGGTCGTCCTCGACCCGGAGTCCGGCGAGGCGCTGGCCGAGGCCGCCGAGTTCATCGGCACCGCGACCAACAACGTCGCCGAGTACAAGGGCCTGGTGGCCGGTCTGCGGGCGGCGCACACCCTCGATCCGCAGGCGCGGGTCCGGGTGCGGATGGACTCCAAGCTCGTCGTCGAGCAGATGTCCGGGCGCTGGCAGATCAAGCACCCGGACATGAAGCCGCTGGCCGCCGAGGCCCGGTCGGTCTTCCCGGCCGGCCAGGTCACGTACGAGTGGATTCCCCGCGCGCGGAACAAGCACGCCGACCGGCTCGCCAACGAGGCGATGGACGCCGGGAAGGCCGGCCGGCAGTGGGAGCCGCGCGACTCCCGGGCGGCGCTCGACAGCGGCACCGCGCCCGCCCGCAGCGCAGCCGCCCGAGCGGCCGACGAGGCCGCCGAGACGGCGGAGGCGGCGGACGCGGCGCCGAGTGCTCCGGCGGCCGGCTGGGGCGCCCCCGACCTCGGTCCGCCCGCGACCTTCGTCCTGCTGCGGCACGGCGAGACCGCGCTGACGCCGGAGAAGCGGTTCTCCGGCAGCGGCGGCACCGACCCCGAACTCTCCGCGGCCGGACGCCGGCAGGCCGAGGCGGCCGCCGTCGCGCTGGCCGCCCGGGGCACGGTCCAGGCCGTCGTCAGCTCACCGCTGCGGCGCTGCCGGGAGACCGCCGGGGCGGTCGCCGACCGGCTGGGCCTGGAGGTCCGTATCGAGGAGGGCCTGCGGGAGACCGACTTCGGGGCCTGGGAGGGGCTGACCTTCGCCGAGGTGCGCGAGCGCTTCCCCGAGGACCTCGACGCCTGGCTCGGCTCCGCCCGGGTGGCGCCGACCGGCGGCGGCGAGTCCTTCGCGACGGTCGCCCGCCGGGTCGCCGTCGCCCGCGACAAGCTGCTGGCCCGGTACGCGGGCAAGACGGTGCTGCTGGTCACGCATGTGACACCGGTCAAGACGCTGGTCCGGCTGGCGCTGGGCGCCCCGCCGGAGTCGCTGTTCCGGATGGAGCTCTCGGCGGCGTCGCTCTCCGCGGTCGCGTACTTCTCCGACGGCAACGCCTCGGTGCGGCTGCTGAACGACACCTCGCACCTGCGGTAGCGGGGCGTCCCCGGAGCGGACACGGGCCCGGCACCCCGGACGGCCGGGGCGCCGGGCCGGTATGCGTACGCACCGCCGTCAGGCCGCCAACGCCGCCGCCTCCCGGGCGAGTTGGCGCACCCGGCCCCAGTCCTTCGCGGCCAGCGCCTCGGCCGGCAGCATCCAGGTGCCGCCGACACAGCCGACGTTGGGCAGCGCCAGATAGGACGGCGCGGCCGCCGGGCCGATCCCGCCGGTCGGGCAGAAGCGGGCCCGGGGCAGGGGCGCGGCGAGCGAGTGCAGATACGGGGTGCCGCCCGCCGCCTCCGCCGGGAAGAACTTCATCTCGGTGACGCCTTCCTCCAGCAGGGTCACCACCTCGGAGGCCGTCGAGACCCCCGGCAGGAACGGCGCCCCGGAGTCCTTCATCGCGCCCAGCAGCCGCGGCGACCAGCCGGGGCTCACCAGGAAGCGCGCGCCGGCCACGAGGGCGTCCTCGACCTGCTCGGGGGTGAGCAGGGTGCCCGCGCCGATCACCGCTTCCGGGACCTCCCGGGCGACGGCGCGGATCGCGTCGAGCGCCGCGGGCGTCCGCAGGGTCACCTCGATCGCGGGCAGCCCGCCGGCGACGAGCGCACGGGCGAGCGGTACGGCGTCCTCGGCGTCGTGCAGCACGACGACCGGGATGACCGGGGCGAGCCCGAGGACGGAAGGGGCGGCGGGGGAGGAGGCGGCGCGGGTCACGCCGCCCATGGTGCGCCGTTCGCCCACCCTCCGCAACGAGCGTTGCACATGCTGCAACGTAGGGTGCTAGAGCTCCGTGACGATCACATCGAGGGCCCACGCCTTGCCGGCCTTCGCGGGCGCCTCCGCCTCCACCGCGTAACCCAACTCGCACAGCGCCGCGACCAGCTCCGCCGGACCCGCCGGATCGAGCCCCGCCGTCAGCAGGTCCCGCACCAGCCGCCCCTTCGTCGCCTTGTTGAAGTGGCTGACCACCGACCGCTTCTCCACACCGGCCACGGTCTTCGACTGGAGCACCCGCACCGTCGCGGTCCGCCCGGCCACCTCGCCCTTGGGCTTCCACGCCGTCGCGTACGCCGCCGACCGCAGGTCCAGCACCAGCCCCTCCCCGGCGGCCTCCGGCAGCGCCTCGGCCATCGGCGCCCGCCAGTAGGCGCCCAGCGCACCCAGCCCCGGCAGCTTCACGCCCATCGAGCAGCGGTACGACGGAATCCGGTCGCCGATCCGCACCGCGCCCCACAGCCCCGAGAACACCAGCAGCGACCGCTCGGCCCGCCGCCGCGCCGCCGCGTCCAGCGACGCCAGACCGAGCGCGTCGTAGAGCACCCCGGTGTAGATCTCCCCGGCCGGCCGGGTCCCCGCCGTCCGCAGCCCCGCGTTCTTGGCGACCTCGCCCTTGAGGCCCTCGCTGAGCCCGAGCACCTCCTGGGCCTTGACCGCGTCCGCCGCGGACAGCTCGACCAGCTCCGTCAGCACCGTCTCGCGCGCCGCGGTCAGCCCCGGCAGCGACAGCGCACCGGTGTCCAGCGGCGCCCCGGCCTCCGCGGAGGCCTTCCCTTCGGACGGCGGCAACAGCACGAGCACGGTGTTTCTCCTTCACGGCGGTACGGGCGGGGTTCGGCCCCGGGAAAGCGTAGGGCCTGCGGCGGCCGGGCGCGGACCCCGCACGGCGCCCGGGGCCCGGGGCGGCACCGCACGGCGCGCCGGGAGCGGCCGCCCGCCATACGCTCGATGTCATGCCCCGTCTCCATATGCATGTGACCGACGCAGCCGAGGCCCCGCTGCGTGTCGCGCTGCATGAGCTGCGCGGCAGGCTGGAGATCCCGGACCACTTCCCGCCCACGGCCCAGGCCGAGGCGGAGAGCGCGGCCCGCGCCCCGCGCATCCCGGCCGCCGACGGCGCCGTGGCGACCGAGCACACCCTGGAGGACGCCACCGGCCTCCCCCTCTTCACCCTCGACCCGCCCGGCTCCCTCGACCTCGACCAGGCGATGTTCCTCTCCCGCCGCCCGGCGCCGCCCGGGGCGAAGGGCAGGGGCGGCTACCGCGTCCACTACGCCATCGCCGACATCGCCGCCTTCGTCACCCCCGGCGGTGCCCTGGACGCCGAGGCGCACCACCGGGTGACCACCCTCTACTTCCCCGACGAACGGGTCCCGCTCCACCCTTACGTGCTCAGCGAGGGCGCCGCCAGCCTGCTGCCCGACCGGGACCGCCCGGCCGTCCTGTGGCAGCTCGACCTCGACGCGGACGGCGCCCTGACCGGCGTCTCCGTACGCCGCGCCCTGGTCCGCTCACGGGCCAGGCTGGACTACGCGGGCGTCCAGCGCGTCCTGGACGACGACACGGCCGAGGAACCCCTCGCCCTCCTCCGCGAGATCGGGCAGCTGCGCGAGGAGCGGGAGGTCGCCCGGGGCGCGATATCCCTGAACGTCCCCGAGCAGGAGATCGTCGAGCTGGACAGCCGCTACACCCTCGAATACCGCGCCCCGCTCCCCGCCCACGCCTGGAACGCGCAGATCTCCCTGCTCACCGGCATGGCCGCGGCCGAGCTGATGCTCGCCTCCGGCACCGGCATCCTCCGTACGCTGCCCACCGCTCCCGACGGTTCGGTCGCCCGGCTCCGGCTGACCGCCCGTGCGCTCGGCGTCGACTGGCCCCACCACACCTCGTACGCGGCACTGATCCGCACCCTCGACCCGCGCCGTGCCGCCCACGCCGCCTTCCTCCAGGAGTGCACCGCCCTGTTGCGCGGCGCCGGCTACACCGTCTTCGACGGCACCGCCCCCGCCGCCTCCGAGGCCCTGCACGCCGCCGTCGCCGCCCCGTACGCCCACGCCACCGCGCCGCTGCGGCGCCTGGCCGACCGCTACACCTCCGAGCTGTGTCTGGCCGCCTCGGCCGGCGCCGCACCGCCCGGCTGGGTCCGCACCGCGCTCCCCGCGCTGCCCCGGGAGATGGAACTGGGCACCCGGCGCGCCAACCAGGTGGAACGCGCCTGTGTCGACCTCGTCGAGGCGGCCCTGCTGCGCGACCGGGTCGGCGAGATCTTCGAGGCCCTGGTCGTCGAGATCCAGGAGCAGGACCCCACCCACGGCACCGTCCACCTCTACGACCCGGCCGTCATCGGCACCGTCGAAGCCGCCCCCGAAGGCCCCGCCCTCCCCCTGGGCCACCGCATCCCGGTCCGCCTCACCGAGGCCGAACCGGGGCATCATCCGGTGCGCTTCACGCCTGCTTGAGGGGGCGGAATGGGGCCCGCCTGGGGGCTGGCTTTATGCGGGACCGGCTCTACGGGGCCCGTTCTACGGGGTTCCGGCCGTTTGCGGCGCCCCGTCTTCCGGAGCCCTGTCGGCTTCCGGTGCCGCCGTCCCACCGGCCCCCTCCGCCTCTGCTGCGTCCCGCGCCGCCATCGCGGCCCGTACGGCCGCCACCGCCGCCCGCGCGTCATCGGCGTGGAACCGCACGGTACGGACCGTCTCCCGCTGCCCCAACAGCCGTACGGCCACCACCGGTTCGGTCAGCTCGACGGTGACCGAGGTCTGACCCGCGACCGCCAGCTCGGCCACCCCGCCCCCGCTCCCGCCCCCGCTCCCGCCCCCGCTCCCGTCCCCCTCCTTCTCCTTCTGCTGCTCCCTGGAGAACCGGAGGTCGTAGCGGACCGAGGCGATCCGCTCCAGCGGTATCCGGATCTCGCGCCGCGCACCGTCCCGCAGCCGCAGCGCCTCCGTCCCCAGCACATGCGGCCGGGTGACCGCCGCCGCCTGAAGCCCCAGCACCGCCAGCACCGTGTACACGTCGATGAACAGCATCACCTCGTGTGCCACCGGCTTCCCGGCGAGCAGCACCGCGAGCCCGTCCGTCTCCACCAGACACACGAACGCCAGCCCGTACACCAGCGCCGCCTGTGCCCCCGCATACGCCAGGGCCCGCTCACCCGGTGCCACCCCGATCCGCCGCCGGGCCACCCACCACCCCAGGCTCAGCAGCCACCGCCCCTCATGGGCGGCCAGCCGGCGCAGCGCGGTACCCCGGCTCATCGCGCCCGCTCCGCGACCAGCTGGATCGCCCGGCGCACGGCCCTGGCCTGCGCGGGCGCGAAATCCGCGTAGTACGCCGCCATGAACCCGTCGTCCGACTCCGCACCCGGCCCGGCGGCGTGCTCCCACTTCTCCGCGCCGAGCTCCGCGACCACCGCGTCCGGAATGCAGTCGGC
Source organism: Streptomyces sp. NPDC048612 (assembly GCF_043199295.1). Taxonomy (NCBI): domain Bacteria; kingdom Bacillati; phylum Actinomycetota; class Actinomycetes; order Kitasatosporales; family Streptomycetaceae; genus Streptomyces; species Streptomyces sp. NPDC048612. Next base: position 40,344 of record NZ_JBICVV010000006.1, on the reverse strand, counting down.
GAGCGCCCGCGCGGCCTCTTCCACCCGCCGGTCCTCCACCCCGGCCCCCGCCAGCGCGTCCAGCAACCCGTACACCTCGTACGCCCGCTCCATCGCCCCCGGCGCCGAGGTCGCCTTGCTGAGCATCTCCACCATCCGCTTGCTCTCCCCCTCCTCGCCCGCCGACTCCAGCAGCGCCAGAATCTCCCGCTCCTTCGACGCCAGGACGGGCTCCGGCCCCGGCCGTGCCGCCGAGGTACGCGCCATCTCCGCGAAGAACGCCGCCAGTTCATCCGAAACGGGCCCCTCGGCGGGCAGCCCGCCGTGCTCCTCGGCCTGCCGCCGCACGGCCGCCAGCCGGGCCCGCCGCACCCGGAGCTCCTCCTCCTGCCGGGCCAGATCCGCGTCCAGCTCGTCCAGCACCTCGTGCAGCTCGCGCCCCGCGTCGTCGGCGAGCACGTCCCGCACCTCGTCCAGCCCGAGCCCCAGCTCGGTCAGCCGCCGCACCCGCGCGAGTGCGACCGCGTCCCGCAGCCCGTAGTCCCGGTATCCGTTGGCCCGGCGCTCCGGCTCGGGCAGCAGCCCGAGATGGTGGTAGTGGCGTACGGCACGGGTGCTGATCCCGATCAGACCTGCAAGCTCACCGATTCTCATGCGCTCAGTAGAAACGTTGCCGCCGCGACAAGGTCAAGCACGCCCGTCCGGAAGCGGGCACGGGGGGAGGGGGCCTGGCCTGGCGGGGACCGGTGCCCCCTACGGGTAGCATGGTCGGCACGGCGGACGAGCCGGCCGGACGGCCGCGTGGGGATCTCACGATCCTCCCGAGGAACGTCCGGGCTCCACAGGGCAGGGTGGTGGGTAACGCCCACCCGGGGTGACCCGCGGGACAGTGCCACAGAAAGCAAACCGCCGGAGGCTTCGGCCCCCGGTAAGGGTGAAACGGTGGTGTAAGAGACCACCAGCCTCCGAGGTGACTCGGAGGGCTAGGTAAACCCCACCCGGAGCAAGGTCAAGAGGGGGCATCGGTTGATGCCCCTGCGCGGACGACCGAGGGCTGCCCGCCCGAGTCCGCGGGTAGACCGCACGAGGCTGCCGGCAACGACAGCCCTAGATGGATGGCCGTCTCCCCCCGGCCCGCAAGGACCGGGGGCGACAGAACCCGGCGTACAGGCCGACTCGTCCGCCATCACCTGGGACTTTGCCCCGGAAAGGGCCTCTGACCTTCGTCGGAGGCCCTTTCCGACCTTTCAAGTGCTTGCTGCCTTACGCGGCTGAACGTCCTCGAAAGTCCCTCCGACAGAGCTGAGAATCCCGGAGGTGGGCGGCCGCCGGAGGCGTCTGAGCAGCTGATTGGGCATCGAGCGTGATGGTCACTACGAGTGCCGGTTACTGCGGTGGACAGCACGGCCGGCGCTTGCTGTCCACCGCGGCGATCGGACACAGGAGCCAACACGCCCCCATGGATGCCTGGTTCTCACCCCAGTTCCCAGTCCTCTTGCTCGGTGCTCTGGTTCCCCCTTGGAGGCGCTCCCGGCTTGCTGGATCAGCCTTCACTCGCGAGCTCTCGCAGCCTGACCAGCTCGATCACGCTAGGCCTGTCGCCCTGGGCGAGGCCGGCCAATTCGGCGAGAGCCTGTGAGGGGGACAAACCCCGGTCGTGTGCAGACCTCAGCCGCTCCAGCCACGAGAGCGAAGCCTTGTACGTCTCCTCGTCATCGAGGTCCCGTGGTTCGAAGCTCGCGCCGTTCTCTGCATCGGAGGCCCAGAGGTACCCGAGCACCCCGTGCTCGTCTCGTACAGGGACGTACTGGACCTCACCGTCGACTGAACGCTTATAGCCGATGTGGCCGAAGCCAGGTGCATGCCTGAAGTGGCTGTACCGCCGGGGAATTTCGAAACTGGTCCATACGTCGGACGCGGCGCCGTCTGCATCGATGTAGTTGTCGATTCCTGTCGCGCTGGGCTTGCCGAAGTAAGTGGGATCGTCTGGGTCGATCTCCGAGTCTAGTGCCTCCGACAGATCATGAAGGGCAGTAGATAGCCGCGGCGCGTTTGCCCCGTAGACGGAGGGCTGGCCGCAGCCCTTGAGGTCGTAGGGCATCCAAGCGTCGGAGAACGTCACCAGATCGACACTGACGTAGCCGAGAAGCGTCGAAGCCCCCAGTTGGAACAGCCTGTCTGCACGAAACTCATCATTACCGTCAATGATGAACCCAGAACTCTTGACGTCAGCGTAAACGGACCCGATCTGCCCTGGGCGTAGCGCAGCCCTGACTACACCGGCCAGATGTTGTGCAGGGTCGGACCATGTGGCATCGAACTCAAGGTCTCCCTGGAACAAGAAAGTGTTCGGCTTTCCCGCTTCGTGGACGGAGGCGGATACTTTCGGAGTAGCGGCCACAAGGCGATGCCTGGACAGGATGGTGTAGGCGGTCAAAAGTTCATGAAGGCACGCGGCGATCTCATCCTCGGCGTGTTCCTCCCGCCCCCAGGTCCAACGCGCGACAGGCGTACTCGCGATCACAGTGTTCCTTCCGGCATGAACTTACCGTTGGGCGGGATGATCAGAATCCCGTCCTCGACCCGAATGATGAACTGGATGTTGGTGTTCCCGTACACATCGGTGAGGCGCTGTTGAGCCCGGAGGGCCTCGTGTTCTGCCACCGTTCCCTTGGTGTCGACCACGAAGGTTTTGAAATCTGCACCGGACTCGTCCAGCTGTTTGATATTGTCAAAAATCTTCTTGACGAGCTTCTTCGGGTTCTGAATCTCCTTGAATTGGCGGCCGTGGATACTGCCATCCGAATCCCGGGCCATCACATCGAGGTCCGTTTTCTCCCCGGTCCGAACTCCGGGCTTGATTTCGACATCACCCTTGATCTCGAAAGAGATGTTGCGGACACCCATGCCATACAGCCTGTTGGCCAGGCGGAGTTGTTCAATGCCGCCGGACATTTTGTCTGCGTGGCTGAGGCTGGACACTACCTGATCAAAGTTTTCGGCGCCTTTGAACCTGCCCGACGCGATGGTGTCGGCGATTTCGCGACCGGCTGGATCTTCGGCCAGGTTAGCCAAAACCCTTTCAAGATCGTTGGGTTTGACCTTGGAGCCCCGCAATTGATCTTGGATCTGCTGTTCCTGCTCGCCCCCACGCTGGAAGGGGCCGGATTCACCATGAGGCATCTCCCAACCACTCGCGTCACCAGGGCCATCGCCAAGTGGACGGCCAGGTCCAGCTGCCGTTCCGCCTGAGGGCACGTCTCCAACAGTGCTCGAGGCGCCCTCGGAGACACCTGCAGGCGCTGTAGGGCCACCGCCGGGCGAGTCTCCTCCGTGGCCGGCAGGGAATCCGTGTTGACCATCCGCGCCGGACACGTCGCTGTGCACAGGAGGCGGTTCGTGGCTGGCGGAGGGAGCCGCAGAGCGGTCGTCAGCCCGGCCGCCGGGCAGGTGGTTGGCAGAGCCACCCGGAGGGCTGTTACCGTCCCGCCCACCGGGGACGTTGTCGCCGGTACGGGCCGGGTCGGGGGCGTCCGAGCCGACGCGTATGAAGTCGTCGCCTCGTCCGCCGACGCCGACCGGGACCCTGCTTCTCCTGCTCAGCCTTCTGCGTGGCCAGCGTGTGCTGAAGGAACGACCACCCCACGCACCCCGCACACAGGACAGCCGTGATCGCGATCCCCGCGAAGACCTTTCCCAGCCGCTCGTCCGCCGTGCGACGTCCCCGCTGCATGCCGAACAACAGAGCATCCCGCATTCTGCGGCGGCGTACCGCCACTGACTCCAGCAGCTGACTGTCGTAATCCCGCGCCATTTCCTCATCCGTCGCTTCAAGTCGCCTGCCGCGCACCCGCCATGGTCGATGACCCCTCGGCCATTGGCGTCCGTACGCTGGCCGATACTCCGAGACCCTCATGCATGATGGCGCACTTCTGTGCCCGCCGTCGTCCGGCTGGCTCGTCGAGCACTGTCATGCGCCCGGTAGACGTGGTGCACGGCGGACCGACTCCAGATCTTCAGCGACCTGAATGGCTGGCCGAGATACAGACGGACTCGCTCCGCGGCGACTTCGTCGATCCGCGCGATGGTGAGATCACCGTGCGCGAGTACGTCGAAAGCATTGGTGGCCGACCCGGATATGGCCAGCTCAATCGCTGGAGAGCATGGAGTATCCGGACTGGGGACAGGTGCTGCCTCACCTGGGAGAACTGGCGCTCCGCGAGGTCGGCGTCGCAGTCCTCCGGGCACGCAACCTAGCAAGTCAGAACTTGATCCACTCCTCAGCCGGACAGAACCCGGCGTACAGGCCGCCTCGTCCGCCGTCTGCGCCCCCGTTGCCGGGGTGAGCGTGCTCTCTTCTGCCGCCCTCATCAGAGGGTTGGCGGTGCGCAGTCGGGGACCGCACGCACCTCCCCGTACGGCCCCCGAAACCACTGTCAGTCCGGATGGATCAGGACGACTGGGCCTGGTTGTACAGGTTCTTGGCGTCGTCGCCGAAGTAGGGGCCGAACATGGTGTTGGGCCAGAACTGGTAGCCGAAGCTGTTCACGGAGGACTGGAGGCCGGTGCCGGTTTTTTCGTCGAAGGAGGTGAACCAGGGGCCGCCGCTGGAGCCGCCGGTCATGTTGCAGGACAGGCCATGGTCCTGGGAGAACAACGGGTCCTTGATGGTGGTGCCGCTGCAGTAGATGAGCTTGCTGCCGTCGTAGGGGGCGGCGGCGGGGTAGCCGTAGGCGTACATCGGCTTGGTGTAGCCGGAGTTGAAGGAGAGGCCCTGGCCGCCGACGACGTCGGTGAGTTTCTTGCCGTCGAGCGGGGCGACGACCGCGGCGCCGACGTCGTAGTTGATGTCCTCGCTCGCGGTCCACTGGGGCGTGGCGAGCGTCTTGGTCGCCGTCCACTTGCCGTACGGGGACTGGCCGTCGTGGTAGCCGGGGACGAAGGCCCAGTTGGTGTGCCAGGCGCCCTGCAGCTTCACGCAGTGCCCGGCGGTGATCACGGTGCTCTTGTTGCCGCTGGTGACCGCGTCGCCGGAGCAGGAGGCGTTGCGGCCCTGGTAGGTGAAGAACACCCGGCCGGTGGTCTTGGTGACCGCGCCGCCGCCGGTCCACGGGCCGCCGGCCTGGGGGAGGGCTCCGGGCGACGCCGAGGGGGCCGCGGGGAGCCGGGGGAGGGTGGGGGACACCTTGAGCGGGGCGCTGCGCGGGACCGCGGCGGAGGCGGACCGTTTCGTGGGGGTGGCGAGGTCCAGGGGAGTGGCGGCGCGCATCCGCTCCGCGGTCCAGTAGGCGCCGAGGGTGGTCTGCGGGGTGCCGGCGTGGTGGAGGGTCTGCGGGGTGGCGGCGCCGGCCTGGCCGGTGGGGAGCAGCAGGGCGAGCAGGGTGCCGGCGGCCGTCAGGGTGCCGAGGGCGGCCCGGGATCTGTGCGCGGGGCGCGGGGTGGAGAGGCCGTCAACTGCCGGTATGCCGCGGTCGGTTCGTCTCACACGTGACTCCTTCTGCGGGGGCCGCGTACGGCGGGCGTGCGCGGCCGCGTGGGGACGGGCCGCGCGGGGCGGCCCGGCAGACGAGTGGTGCGGATTCGAGCGAAGCGTCTGCCGCCGCGCCGCGGACGGTCGTCCGGCCGGGGTGCGAGGGCAGGCTCATAGGGTGCCACCGGAAGGGGAAAGTGGGCAGGGGTCGTACGGGATTCGACGCCCGGGGGGCCTCGCCGCCGGGCTCGGTGGGGCGGTGGGTTTCCTCGGGCCCGGCAGTCGCCGCCGTCCCCTCAACCCCGGCCGATGTACGGCATGTTGGTGGCCATCACCGTGGCGAACTGTACGTTGGCGGTCAGCGGCAGTGCCGCCATGTGGACGACCGTGCGGGCGACGTCGGCCGCGTCCATCACCGGCTCGACCGCCAGTTGGCCGTTCGGCTGCAGGATGCCGGTCTGCATCCGGTCGGTCATCTCGGTCGCCGCGTTGCCGATGTCGATCTGGCCGCAGGCGATGTGGTACGGGCGGCCGTCCAGGGAGAGCGACTTGGTCAGGCCGGTCATCGCGTGCTTGGTGGCGGTGTAGGCGATGGAGTGCGGGCGCGGGGTGTGCGCGGAGATCGAGCCGTTGTTGATGATCCGTCCGCCCTGCGGCTGCTGGGCCTTCATGGCGCGGAACGCGGCCTGGGCGCAGAGGAAGGCGCCGGTGAGGTTGGTGTCGACGACCGCGCGCCAGTCGTCGTAGCCGAGTTCCTCCAGCGGTGCGGGCGGGCCGAAGGTGCCCGCGTTGTTGAAGAGCAGGTCGAGCTGTCCGAACCGCTCGTGGACGGCGGCGAACAGGGAGCCGACCTGCTCGGGGCGGGTGACATCGGTCGGTACCGTCATGATCGCGGGGCTGTCGGGGGTGGTCGGGCCCGCCTGGCGGGCGGTTTCCGCCAGCGCCTCCGCGCGCCGCCCGGCCAGCACCACCGTCCAGCCGGCGGCGGCCAGCGCGAGCGCGACCGCCCGGCCGATGCCGGAGCCGGCGCCGGTCACCACGGCGACCTGCCGGGGTGCCGCCCCGTCCTGCCGTGCCTCCTGTGCCGCCGGCGCCGTCCGGGTGCTCTGCCCGCCCCGCGAGGACGGCGCCGGCAGCGTGGGCCGGGGCGCCGTCGCCGTGCCGCCCACCTGCCCGGCCCGTGCCGTCGGTGTCGTCCGCGCTGTCCCTGCCGGCTCTGTGTTCTCTGCCATGGCGGCAGCGTAAACGGCGTACGGGCGGCGCACGGGACGTCGTCGCCGTGACCTGGAGCAGCGGATCGGCGTCGTCCCGCAGCCGCAGCCGCAGCCGCAGCCGCAGCCGCAGCCGCAGCCGCAGCCGTCCGCCCTTGCGGCCCGGCTCGTGGGCGATGCCGGCCGGCGCGGCCGGCGGCACCGGGAATTCGCCCAGGTCGCGGCGGAGTTGGTGCACTCCGCGCTCGCGTCCCGGCACGAGGCGTACGGCATCGCAGTCGAAGGTCCAGATGCCGTCGCGCACCATCGGTTCAGCCATGCGCCGCATGCTGCGGAGGCCCGGCCGGTGCCGTGATTGTCCGACCGCGTCCGGTGCGGGCCCAGTCCTCATCCAGCTGTCATGTATGTGACGTGCACGGGACAGCGCCGCGCCGTCCCGCGCCCCTGGAATGGCTCCCCTACGGGCTCTGCGACAACCACCTCCAGGGGAGGGCCAGATGACGCACCACGCACCGCACGAGCAGGAGATCCGGGCCGCCGCCGCGCACTTCGGCCGCCGCCGCTTCCTCACCACCACCGGGGCCGCCGCCGCGCTCGCCTTCGCGACCAACCTGCCGGGCGCGGGCGCCGCCCACGCCGCCGGGGCCGATGCGCGGAAGATCACCGAGAACCCCTTCACGCTCGGCGTCGCCTCCGGTGACCCGCAGCCCGGCTCCGTCGTGCTGTGGACCCGCCTCGCCCCGCGCCCGTACGAGCCCGGCAACGGCCTCCCGGACGCCAGGGTCACGGTCCGCTGGGAGGTCGCCTACGACGAGCAGTTCAAGCGGCTGGCCGGCCAGGGCCGCGCCGACGCCCACCCGGAGTTCAACCACTCGGTGCACATCGAGCCCACCGGCCTCGCGCCCGACCGCGTCTACTACTACCGCTTCCGCGCCGGCAGCTGGATCAGCCCGGTCGGCCGCACCCGCACCGCCCCCGCCCGCAGCGCCCGCATCTCCGAGCTGAAGCTCGCCGCGGTCTCCTGCCAGGCCTACCACGACGGCTACTTCACGGCCTACCGGCACCTGGCCGAGGAGGACCTCGACGTCGTCTTCCACCTCGGCGACTACCTCTACGAGTACCCGGTGCCCGCGAACGGCGGCGCCCGCAACTACACCGACCGCACCCTCCCCGCCGTCTTCCACCGCGAGACGGTCACCCTGGAGGACTACCGGCTGCGCTACGCCCTCTACAAGTCCGACCCCGACCTCCAGGCCGCGCACGCCGCCCACCCCTTCATCGTCACCTGGGACGACCACGAGGTGGAGAACAACTACGCCTCCGACATCAGCGAGGACCACCTCCCGCCCGCCGAGTTCCTCGTCCGCCGGGCCGCCGCCTACCGCGCGTACTGGGAGAATCAGCCGCTGCGCCGCCCCCAGCGTCCCCAGGGCGCCGACGCCCGGCTCTACCGCCGCCTCCAGTACGGGCAGCTCGCCCAGTTCGACATCCTCGACACCCGCCAGTACCGCTCCGACCAGGCCTACGGCGACGGCTGGCACGCCCCGGGCCCGGAGTCGCTGGACCCCGCGCGCACCCTGACCGGCGCCGCCCAGGAGCGCTGGCTGCTCGACGGCTGGCGGCAGTCCTCCGCACGCTGGAACGTGCTGCCGCAGCAGGTCACCTTCTCCGAGCGGCGCAACGCCACCGGCCCCGGCTACCAGCTGAGCATGGACGCCTGGGACGGCTACGCGGCCTCCCGCGACCGGGTGCTGAAGGGCGCCGAGTCGGCGGGTGTGGACAACCTCGTCGTCCTCACCGGCGACGTGCACGTCCACTATGCCTTCGACATCAAGAAGGACTTCAAGGACCCCGGCTCGCGCACCGCGGGCGTGGAGCTCGTCACCACGTCGATCGCCAGCGGCAAGGACGGCGCGGACAAGCCCGCCAACTGGGACACCTACCTGGCCGCCAACCCGCACCTGAAGTTCTACAACGGCCGGCGCGGCTACCTCGCCGTCACCCTGGATCAGGACACCGCCCGCGCCGACTACCGCACGGTGTCCGCCGTCACCACCCCCGGGGCGCCGGTGCGCACCGCCGCCTCCTTCGTCTCCGAGGCGGGCGACCCGGGGCTGAAGCCGGCCTGATCCGGGACATTCGTCCTAGGCCCAATGGACCGGTCCGAAACCGGTCGGAAGCCGTCATGCGCGTGACACCATGGTGCAGCCATCTATCCCATGGAGACCCGTATGACGGAGCCCGGCGCGGCCGAGACCCAGGACCTTCCCGCCATAGCCGAGCGGGGCGCGGCAGCAGCACCGGCCGCGTCCCGCCGCACCAGCCTCCTCGTCACCCTCGTCCTCGGCGGCCTCACGGCGGTCCCGCCGCTCTCCATGGACATGTACCTCCCGGCCCTGCCGCAGGTCACCGCCGCCCTGCACAGCCCGGCCGCCACCGTCCAGCTCACCCTCACCACCTGCCTGGCGGGCATGGCGCTGGGGCAGATGATCGTCGGCCCGATGAGCGACAAGTGGGGGCGCCGCCGCCCGCTGCTGGCCGGCATGGTGATCTACGTCCTGGCCACCGCCCTGTGCGCGCTCGCCACCAACGCCGAACTCCTCATCGCCTTCCGCCTGTTGCAGGGACTGGCGGGCGCGGCCGGCATCGTCATCGCGCGGGCCGTGGTCCGCGACCTGTACGACGGTGTGGCGATGGCCCGGTTCTTCTCCACCCTGATGCTGATCTCCGGGGTGGCGCCGGTCGTCGCCCCGCTCATCGGCGGCCAGATCCTGCGGTTCACCGACTGGCGCGGGGTCTTCGTCGTCCTCACCGCCGTCGGGGTGGCGCTCACGCTCCTGGTGTGGCGCACGCTCCACGAGACCCTGCCGCCCGGCCGCCGGCACTCCGGCGGCCTCGGCCAGACCCTGCGCACCATGCGCGATCTGCTCGCCGACCGGGTCTTCTCCGGCTACGTCCTGGTCGGCGCCTTCGCCTTCGCCGCGCTCTTCGCCTACATCTCCGCCTCGCCGTTCGTGGTCCAGGAGATCCACGGCGCCTCGCCGCAGGTCTTCAGCCTGCTCTTCGGCCTCAACTCGGTCGGCCTGGTGGCCCTCGGCCAGATCAACGGCAAGCTGCTGGTCGGCCGGGTCCGCCTGGACAAGGTGCTGGGCACCGGCCTGGCGCTGATCACGCTCGCCGCGACCGCCCTGCTCCTGATGTCCGCCGGTGTCTTCGGGCCCGTCGGCCTGGCCCCGACGGCCGCCGGCCTCTTCGTCCTGATGGCCTCGATGGGCCTGGTCATGCCGAGCACCAACACCCTGGCGCTGCTGCGCACCCCGCACGCGGCCGGCTCCGCCTCCGCGCTGCTGGGCACCTCCACCTTCCTCCTCGGCTCGGTGGCCTCCCCGCTGGTGGGCATCGCGGGCGAGCGGACGGCCGTGCCGATGGCCCTCGTACAGCTCTCCTGCGCCGTGTTGGCGCTCGTGAGCTTCCTGGGAATGTGCCGCCCGTGGCAGCGTAGGGGGGACAGCAACGGGAGCACGGCGGGCGAGAGGACCAGGCTCTGAACGCAACGGCACTGACCTACGGCACACCGGCCCGCGCGGGCCTGGACCCCGGCTGGACCGAACGGCTGGTCCGCGGGGTGCGGGCGCTGCCCGAGGGCCGGCCGCCCTGGGCCCCCGGCGTCGTCGTGCTGGCCGGCCGGGGCGCGGTCGTCGCCGCCGAGGCCGCCGCCGGCTGGGCGCTGCGCCACCGGGCCTACGACCCCGAGCACGACCGCGCCGTCGATCTGCCCCGTGACCAGTGGGAGCCGATGCGGGTCGGCACGGTCTTCGACCTCGCCTCGCTCACCAAGCTCTTCACCGCTGTCGCCGCGCTCCAGCAGGCCGAACGCGGCCGGCTGGCCCTCGACGAGGAGGTCCGGGCCGAGCTGCCCGCCTTCGCGCCCGGCATCACCGTCCGGCAGCTGCTCACCCACACCTCGGGGCTCGCCCCCGAGCTCCCCTTCTACGACCACCGGGGCCGCGCCGCCCAACTGGCGCTGCTGTGGCGGGAGGCGGCGGCCCCGAGCGGCGGCCGGGCCCCCGTCCACCGCTACTCCGACCTCAACCTCATCGCCCTGCAGCTGATCCTGGAGCAGCGCACCGGGCACCGGCTCGACGCCCTGATCCGCGACGGCATCACCGGCCCGCTGGGCATGTCCAGCACCTCGTACGGGCCGCTGGCGCCGCAGGGCGTCGCCGCCACCGAGGACCAGCGGCGGCCCTGGGCGAAGGCGGACCGCGGCATGATCCGCGGCGAGGTGCACGACGAGAACGCCTGGGCGCTGGGCGGCGTCGCCGGCCACGCCGGGCTCTTCTCCACCGCCCAGGACCTGGCCGTCCTGTGCCGCACCCTGCTCAACGGCGGCTCCTACGGCACCGCCCGGATTCTCCGCCCCGGCACCGTCGCCGCCCTCCTCGACCCGCCCGGCCTCGGCTTCGGCGTCGACCAGCCGTACTTCATGGGCGAGTTGGCGGGCCGCGGCGCGGCCGGGCACACCGGCTTCACCGGCACCAGCCTGGTCCTGGACCGGGCCACCGACACCTTCCTCGTCCTGCTCGCCAACACCGTCCACCCCCGCCGCCGGGAGGGCGGCAGCGCGCCGCGCGCCGCGGCCGCCACCCGGCTGGCCCGTGCGGCGGCCCGCGGCTGACCAGGCGGGGCACGCCGCGGGGCGCCGTAGAATTTCCCCCATGCACGAGGAACTGCGCGCCGCACTGGCGGGCCTGCTCGACGGCCTGCCGCCCAAGCAGGCCGCGCAGGCCGTCGACCGGCTGATCACCAACTACCGGGGCAACACGCCCACCGATGCCCCGGTCCTGCGCGACCGCGCGGACGTCGCCGCGTACGCCGCCTACCGCATGCCGGCCACCTTCGAAGCCGTACGGGCCGCGCTGGCCGCGTTCGCCGCCCGGGTCCCGGACTGGTCGCCGGCCACCCATGTGGACATCGGCGGCGGCACCGGCGCCGCCACCTGGGCCACCGCCGCCACCTGGGAAGGCCACCACAGCACCGTCCTGGACTGGGCCCAGCCCGCCCTGGACCTCGGCCGGGAGCTGGCCGCCAAGGCGGTCCCCGACAGCACCTGGAAACGGCAGACCATCGGCGAGGGCCTCACCGTCCCCGACGGCACGGACCTGGTCACGGTCTCCTACGTCCTGGGCGAGCTCCGCCCCGAGGACCGCCGCGCCGTCGTCGCCGCGGCCGCCGCGGCCCGTGCCGTCGTCCTGATCGAACCCGGCACCCCCGACGGCTACCTCCGCATCCGCGAGGCCCGCACCCAGCTCATCGAGGCCGGTCTGCGCATCGTCGCCCCCTGCCCGCACGGCGACACCTGCCCGATCGTCCCCGGGGAAGACTGGTGCCACTTCTCCGCCCGGGTCAGCCGCTCCTCCCTCCACCGCCAGGTCAAGGGCGGCTCCCTCCCGTACGAGGACGAGAAGTTCAGCTACGTCGCCGCCACCACCCTCGACGCCACCCCTGTGCCGGCCCGCGTCGTGCGCAAGCCCCAACTCCGCAAGGGCCAGGTCCTCCTGGACCTGTGCACCGCCCACGAGTCCCTGCAGCGCACCACGGTCACCAAACGCCAGGGCACCCACTACCGCACCGCCCGCGACACGTCCTGGGGCGACCCCTGGCCGCAGGACTGATCCACACCCCCCTCCCGTCGAGGCCACGGCCGGCAAGCCGAAAAGAGTGGAAAGAAAAACGGCGGGCGATGTCGAGAAGCCGCGCCTCGCTCCGTCCCCGGGGTGAACGCGACCACAATGGGTCGCACCCGCACCGAGGAGACTCACGATGGCCAAGTACCTGCTGCTCAAGCACTACCGCGGCGCTCCGGCGGCGGTGAACGACGTCCCCATGGACCGGTGGACGCCGGAGGAGATCTCCGCGCACGTGCAGTACATGAACGACTTCGCGGCCCGGCTGGAGCAGACCGGTGAGTTCGTCGACGGCCAGGCGCTCGCCCCCGAGGGGTCGTGGGTCCGGTACGACGGCGAGGGGCGCCCGCCGGTCACCGACGGCCCGTTCGCCGAGACCAAGGACCTCATCGCCGGCTGGATGGTGATCGACGTCGACAGCCATGACCGCGCCGTCGAGCTGGCCGGGGAACTGTCGGCCGCCCCCGGGGCAGGCGGGAAGCCGATCCACGAGTGGCTGGAGGTGCGCCCGTTCCTGACCGCGTCGCCCACCATCACGGAGTGCCACTGAGGTGGACGAGGTCCTGCTGAGGAGCCTCACGCCCCGCGTCCTCGCGATCCTCGTCCGCCGCGGAGCCGGCTTCGCGGCGGCCGAGGACGCGGTGCAGGACGCCCTGGTCGAGGCCCTCCGGACCTGGCCGGCCGACCCTCCGCGGGACCCGAAGGGCTGGCTGGTCACCGTCGCCTGGCGCCGGTTCCTCGACGCCACCCGGGCGGACGCCGCCCGCCGCCGGCGCGAGGACCGTGTCGACGAGGAGCCGCCGCCCGGTCCCGCGCCCTCGGCGGACGACACGCTCCAGCTCTACTTCCTGTGCGCCCACCCGTCGCTCAGCCCGTCCTCCGCCGTCGCACTCACGCTGCGCGCCGTCGGCGGACTGACCACCCGTCAGATCGCTCGCGCCTACCTGGTGCCCGAGGCGACCATGGCGCAGCGCATCAGCCGGGCCAAGCGCACCGTGTCCGGAGTGCGCTTCGACCGGCCCGGTGACGTCGCCACCGTGCTGCGCGTCCTCTACCTGGTCTTCAACGAGGGCTACTCCGGCGACATCGACCTCGCCGCCGAGGCCATCCGGCTCACCCGGCAGCTCGCGGCCGCGATCGACCACCCCGAGGTGGCGGGGCTGCTCGCCCTCATGCTGCTCCACCACGCCCGGCGCGCGGCCCGGACCGCGCCCGACGGCAGCCTGGTGCCGCTCGCCGAGCAGGACCGCGGCCGGTGGGACACCGTGTCGATCGCCGAGGGCGTCGCGATCCTGCAGGCGGCCCTCGCCCGCGACCGGCTGGGCGAGTTCCAGGCCCAGGCCGCCGTCGCGGCGCTGCACGCCGACGCGCCCACCGCCGAGGAGACCGACTGGGTGCAGATCGTCGAGTGGTACGACGAGCTGGTGCGGCTGACCGACAGCCCGGTCGTCCGGCTCAACCGCGCGGTGGCCGTGGGCGAGGCCGACGGACCGCGCGCGGGCCTGGCCGCGCTCGCCGCGCTGGACGACTCCCTGCCCCGCCACACCGCCGTGGCGGCCTACCTCCACGAGCGCGACGGCGACCCGGCGACCGCGGCACGGCTCTATGCCGAGGCGGCCCACAAGGCCACCGACCTCGCCGAACGCGACCACCTGACCCGCCAGGCCGCCCGCCTCAACACCCGAGGGCGCCACTGACGGGCAAGCACCACAGGCGAAACCCACCACGGCGGGAAAGCCGGAAACGCGCGCCCCGCGCCACAGCCGACCCCACCACGGCGGGACAGCCGAAAACGTGGGAGGTCACCCCACCCGCAGCTCTCCGGTCACGCACTTCACGCTCCCGCCGCCCTTCAGCAGCTCGGTCAGGTCCATGCCGATCGGCTCGTACCCCCGCTCCCGCAGTGGTGTGAAGAGCCCCACCGCCGCCTGCGGGAGCAGCACATGGTGCCCGTCGGACACCGCGTTCAGCCCGAACGCGGCCGCGTCGGCCGGGCCGGCGAGCAGCGCGTCGGGGAACAGCCGCGCCAGCACCGCCCGGCTCCCGGGGGAGAACGCGCCGGGGAAGTACATGACCTCCGCGCTCCCCGGCTCCGTGCCGCCGGGGTCGAGCACGCACAGCGCCGTGTCGAGGTGGTAGTAGCGCGGGTCGACCAGATCGAGGCCGATCACCGGGCGGGCGAAGTACTCCTGGGCCTCGGCGTGGGACAGCGGGCTGCTGCGGAAGCCGCGGCCGGCCAGCAGCCAGGACCCGGTGACCGCGAAGTCGCCCTCGCCCTCGTTGACGTTCTGCGGCTCCCGTACGGCGTCGAACCCGTGGCCGCGGTACCAGGCGGCGTGCACCGCGGCCTCGCCGTGCCGTTCGGCGAAGGCGAACCGCGCGCCGAGGACCCGGCCGTCCACGACGGTGGCCCCGTTGGCGGCGAAGACCATGTCGGGGAAGGCGGGGTGCGGGGGCAGCTCGTGGACGGTGTGGCCGAGCGCGCGGTAGCGGTCGCGCAGGTCCTCCCACTGGGCCTGCGCGAGCGCGAGGTCCACCGGCTTGTCGGGGTCCATCCAGGGGTTGATGGAGTAGCTGACCCGGAAGTACGTGGGCGGGCACATCAGGAAGCGCCGGGGGGTGGCGCTGCGCCGGGAGGTACGCAAGGAGGGCTCCGCACGGTGGTCGCACTGGGGGCGGGTACGTGATCCCGTACCCGCCCCCACATCGTCCGCCGCGCGGAGCCCCCGTGCCGCGGCCCGTGCACCGTTCGGGTGGCCCCCGGCGCACCCCCCAGTAGTCCCGGCCCCGACGGGCCCGCCCCCGCCGAGCCGTCCCCAGCCGGGTCCGCTCCCCAGGCCACCCTGCCGCCTTGCCCGGTCACTCCTTCCGGTTCCGTTCCTGGAATCTGCGCAGCAGTTCCTCGCGCCGGTCCGCCTCGGACCGCCCCCGGCCGCCGCGGCCGGTGCCCCCGCCGCCGCGCAGCGCGCCCCGGGAGAGCTTGTTCCGGGTGCCGCCGACGCCGAGCATCCCGCCCGCGTTGCCCTTGCTCATGGGAATCCCCTTCCTCCGACTCGGCGAGACGCTTCGTCTCGCCCTCGGCCTCCACTATGGGCGAGACGTCACGTCTCGTCAAGACGATACGTCTCGCCTCTTCCCGGCTAGACTCCGCGCCATGGCGAACAAGACAGCCCCCGACTCCTCCCGCCGCAGCGAACGCTCCCGGCGTGCGATCTTCGACGCCGCCCTCGCCCTCGTCGGCGAGGTCGGCTACGACAAGCTCACGATCGAAGGCATCGCCTCCCGGGCCGGGGTCGGCAAGCAGACGATCTACCGCTGGTGGCCCTCCAAGGCGGCCGTCCTGCTCGACGCGTTCACCGCCGGTGTCGACGACTACTCCACGGAGGGCCTGCCGGACACCGGCGATCTGGCCGCCGACCTGAAGGCCGTGCTGCACGCGACCACCGACGAGTTCAACGATCCGGCCTTCCAGGCCCCCTACCGCGCCCTCGCGGCCGCCGGCGCCAACGACGAGCAGCTCTCCCGCGCCTTCGTCGCGCGGCTGATGGAGCCCGGTACCCAGCTCTACATCGACCGGCTGCGGGCGGCGCAGGAGGCCGGGGAGATCGCCGCCGGCGCCGATCTGCGGATCACCGTCGAGATGCTGCTGAGTCCCTTCTCACAGCGCTGGCTGATGCGGACCGGCGAACTGACCTACGACTTCGTCGACACCCTGGTCGACCAGGTGCTCGGGGGAGTGCGCCCGCGCGGCTGAGCGGGGCGGGCGGCGGGGCGCGACGGCATCCGAGCGCCGTCAATGAGCCGAATTGCCGGTATTCATCCGTCCTTCGTTCACCCCGGATACGCACACCGGTCACCCGAGGAGCAGGATGGTGGCAGCATTGATCCCAGACCACCGCTCGAAGTGAGGGGATAGATGGAACGCAAGAGCAGGTTCTCCCAGTGGCTGCGCCGGCCGAAGAGCGGATCGGGCGGCGGCGATACGGACACGGGATCAGCGGCTGCGCGCGGCCGCGAGGACCTGCTGCTGGCGGCAGCCGAAGCGGGTTTCCCGGTGGCCCCGGCGGCGTACCCCTCCGGCTACGGCTGTTCCTGTGAACGCATCGGCTGTCCCACCCCCGGCCGCCACCCCGTCTCCTTCGGCTGGCAGACCGTCGCCACCACCGACCGCGACAAGGTCGCCGCCTGGGTCCGCACCCTCCCGCAGGCCAACTTCATCACCGCCACCGGCATCACCCACGACGTCCTGGACGTCCCCGTCGAGGCGGGCCGCAGCGCCCTGGGGCGGCTGGACGCGGCAGGTATCGACGTCGGGCCGATCGCTCTCAGCGGCGCCGGTCTCGGCGACGGCCGGATGCTCTTCTTCACCGCCACCCGCGGCACCCCGGACGACGAGGACGAGTGGTGGCCCTGCGAACTCGACTGCCATCCCGAGACCATGGACGAACATCCGGGCCTGCGCTGGCACTGCCGCGGCAGCTATGTGCTGCTGCCGCCCTCGACCCTGACCGGTGACCAGCCCGCGGTCACCTGGCTGCGCGGCCCCGAGCTGACGCTGCCCGATCCGCTGACCCTGCTGGAGTCGCTCACCGACGCCTGCGCGGAGTTCAACGACCGCGAGCCGCACCACCACGAGGCACACGCCTGGCCGATCGGCCGCTGACCGGTTCCGGACACCGTCCGGTCACCGCCGTACGCACCCCGAAGGGCCGCCGGGAGCACCCCGGCGGCCCTTCGGCGTCTGCCCGGTCCGGCCTTACAGCGGCTCGACCGACGTCTTGCCCTCGCGGCGGTTCAGGACGGTGACCTTCTCGCCGGAGCCCTTGGCCGGCACCTTGACCACCTGCGAGGAGACGGTGGTGAAGGTCATCCGGTTGGTCTTCTTCTCCGGCCCCACGACGAGGCCGCGAAGCTCCGCCGGCACCCGGATCGTCGCCCCGGCGAACATCGTCTGCTGCTGGTGGTAGACGGTCGAGAAGAACACCAGGGCCCCGCCGTCCGTGGTCCGCAGCGCCACCGGCGGATGCTCCGAGGGGGTGTCCCGCCACAGGACGCGCGAACCGACCTTGCTCGCGTCCTTGACGCGCCGGGCCCGCCAGCCGTCGGTCTGCGGACCGGACGCGAACACGCTGCCCTTGCCGGTGTTGAGGTAGTCCGCGTAGGCCCGGCTCAGCTTGCCGGGCGCCACCGTCAGCCCGGAGCCGGAGTCCAGCGGCACCGCCTCCGCGTAGCCGTCCTTCGTCTTCAGCTCCGGCGCCTGGTTTCCCGGGAACTGCGCGAAGTAGACCGCGCGCCACTTCTCGTCGATGTCGTCACGGCTGAACACCAGGAACCAGCGCGTCGGGTGGCCGGCGGCGTCCTTGCGGTTGCTGAGCGCGTCCGCGATGAAGTACTTCGGCCAGCCCGCCTGCTTGGGGACGGTGAAGTGCGGCTCTGTCAGCTCCAGCGCCGGGAAGCGCGGATTGCCCTGCGGCCGGAGGGCGTGCGCCGCCTTTATCCCGGCCTGGTCGATGGCGAGCAGCGCACCCGCCTCGAAGCCGGGGTTCAGCTTCGGGTCGAGCTGCCGGTAGGCCTTGTTGAAGCCCTGGGTGAAGCGGGTGAGGGCCTTGGTGCCGTCAGCCTTCGACACCGCCGGCAGCATCTCCCGTTCGCCGTGCACCGTCATGCACCCGCTCAGTATCACCAGCGCCGCCGTCGCCGACGTCAGCGTTGCGGGCACCCGGAACGGCGACCTGCGTGTCATGGGGCTCGGGCTCCTTCGGGGCGACCGGGGCGGACGGGGCGGCCGCCGGGGTGGCACGATTCGGCGCCACCCTACCGGGGGCGAGGAAGAGCGCGAGCGTGGGGACCAGATACAGAGCCCACACCGTGACCTGAAGGACGGTCGGGTCCGGCTGGAAGTTGAACACGCCCTTCAGCAGCGTCCCGTACCAGCTGTCGGCCGGGATCTGCGCGCTGATGTCGAACGCCCGGGTGGTCAGCCCCGGCAGGAACTCCGCCTCCTGCAGGTCGTGGAAGCCGTACGCCAGCACGCCCGCCGCGACCACCACCAGCATGCCGCCGGTCCAGGTGAAGAACTTCGCCAGGTTGATCCGCACCGCACCGCGGTAGAACAGCCAGCCCAGCGCCACGGCCGTCAGCAGCCCCAGCAGCGCCCCGACCAGCGGCCGTACCCCGTCGTTCGCGGACTGTGCGGCGGTCCAGATGAACAGCGCGGTCTCCAGGCCCTCGCGGCCCACCGACAGGAACGCGGTGACCACCAGTGCCACGGTGCCCATCTGCAGCGCCGCGTCCAGCTTGCCGTGCAGCTCCCGCTTCAGATGCCGCGCGGTGCGCCGCATCCAGAAGACCATCCACGTCACCAGGCCCACCGCGATGACCGACAGCGAACCGCCCAGCGCCTCCTGCGCCTTGAATGTCAGGGTCTGCGAACCGAACTGCAGCGCCGCACCGAACGCGAACGACAGCACCACGGCGAGCGCGATACCGAGCCAGACCGGGCGCAGCGCCTCCCGCCTCCCGGTCTTGACCAGGTAGGCGATGAGAATGCAGACGACGAGGCTGGCTTCCAGGCCCTCGCGCAGACCGATCAGGTAGTTGCCGAACACGTCGGTTCCTTCCCTTCCTTCATGAAGCCGGCGACGGGTCCGCCCCGCGCCGGCACAGGCACGACGGGATCAGGCGAACAGCGCCCGGCCCCACCAGTCGTCCGCGTCCCGGACGCCCGGCGGCACCGCGAAGACCGCTGAACCCACGTGCTGGATGTATTCGTTGAGTGCGTCGTCGGCCGCCAGCCGCTTCTGCAGCGGGACGAAGCCCTGGCGTACGTCCCGCTGGTAGGCGAGGAAGAACAGCCCCGCGTCCAGCCGGCCCAGCCCGTCCGTCCCGTCGGTGAAGGAGTAGCCGCGGCGCAGAATCCGCACCCCGCCGTTGGAGTCCGGATGCGCCAGCCGGACATGCGCGGTGGGCAGCATCGACTTCAGATGCGGGGTGTCCCGCTCGTGCTTCCTGCCGACCGGTGCGCCCTCGCCCTTGTTCCGGCCGAAGATGTCCTCCTGCTCCTGCAGCGAGGTGCGGTCCCAGGTCTCGATGTGCATCCGTATCCGGCGGGCGACGAGGTAGGAGCCGCCGGCCATCCAGCTCTCCTTGCCCTTCGCTTCGCCGTCCCCGACCCAGACGTGCTTGTCGAGCGCGGCGCCGTCGGTACCGGCGAGGTTGTGGGTGCCGTCCTTGAAGCCGAACATGTTGCGCGGGGTCTGAGCGTCCGGCGTCGTCGAGGACGTCTTGCCGAAGCCCAGCTGCGACCAGCGGATCGCGACCTTGCCGAAGCCGATACGGGCGAGGTTGCGGATCGCGTGCACCGCGACCTGCGGGTCGTCCGCACAGGCCTGGACGCACAGGTCGCCGCCGCTGCGCGCCTTGTCGAGGTTGTCGCCGGGGAACTTCGGCAGGTCGATCAGCGCCTCGGGGCGCCGCCCCTTGATGCCGAACCGGTCCTTGCCGTCCTTCTCGAACAGCGTGGGGCCGATGCCGAAGGTGAGGGTGAGCCGCGACGGCGGCAGCCCGAGCGCCTCGCCGGTGTCGTCCGGCGGCGCCTCCGCCAGCCCGCCGACCGCGCCGTCGCCGACCGCGTCGCCGGCCGTCATCCGCGCCGCCGCCTTCGTCCACTCCTTGAGCAGCGCGATCAGCTCGGCACGGTCGTCGGTGGTGACATCGAACGCGGCGAAGTGCAGCCGGTCCTGGACCGCGGAGGCGATGCCGGCCTGGTGCCTGCCGTGGAAGGCGATCGCGGCGCCCGTGGTCGCGTCCGCGCCGGCCGGCTGGGCGTCGTCGCCGGTGCGCAGCGCCGCCGCCGTACCACCGGCCGCGACCGCACCGAGCGCCAGGCCCGCGCCGCCCCAGCCGAGCAGCGCCCGGCGGGACGGTGCCCGCCCGCCGTCGGTCCGTGCGGCGGCGGTGTCCTCGGTGCTGCCGGTCCTGGTGGACGTGCCGTCGTCGTGCGTCATCGTCTCCCCTTGCCTGGCGGACTACTTGGCGGTGGCCACGGCGGCGGCCAGCTTGGACAGCGGCTCGGCGAGCGCGTTGACCCCGTCGGAGAGCTTCTTGCGCTCGCCCTTGCCGACCTTGTCGTACGAGGTGAAGCCGTCGGCGGTGCCGCTGTCGCGGTGCTCGTCGAGCAGCTCGCCGATCACCTTGAACTGCTTGTCCAGCTCCTTGGCGAGCGCCGGGTCGTTCTTGCCGACGACCGGCTTGAGCAGCTCGTAGGCCTTCTCGGCGCCCTCCACATTGGCGTGGAAGTCGAGCAGGTCGGTGTGGCTGTAGCGCTCTTCCTCACCGGTGACCTTGCCGGTCGCCACCTCGTCCAGCAGCTCCTTGGCGCCGTTGGCCATGCTGGTCGGGGTGATCTCGGCCTTGCCGACCCGCTTCTGCCAGTCCTTCAGGTCGGTGATCAGCTGACCGGCGAGCTTCTTGTCGTCCCCGGAGATCTTCTTCTCCTCCCACAGGGCCTTCTCCAGCTTGTGCCAGCCGGTCCACTTCTGGCCCTTCTCCAGGCCGTCGGCGCGCACATCGACCTTGGGGTCGATGTCCCCGAACGACTCGGCGACCGGCTCGGTGCGCTCCCAGCCGACCCGCGAGAGCGCGTAGGTCTTCTTGGCCGCCTCGACATCGCCGTCCTTGACCGCGTCGGCGAACTTCTGCGCCGCCGGGAGGGTCTGGTCGGCCTGCTCCTGGACGTACTTGCGGTACGCGGCGACCGCGGCGTCCAGCTTCGGGTCGCGCTTCGCGCTCGCGCCCTTGCCGCTGGCGGTCACCTTCTGGCGGATGCCGTCGCCCTTCATGCCCGGCTTGCAGGCGATCTCGTACGTACCGGCCTTGATCTCGGCGGTGATCTCCGTACGGGTGCCGGGACCGATGTTCTCCCGCTCGGTCACGATCCGGTCGCCGGGCGCGTAGACATACACCTCGGTGACCTTGGAGCCCTTGTTCTGCACCGCGAAGCGGACATGCCCGGCGGGGAACTCCTTGGCGGAGAGCTCACAGCTGCTGTCGGTCGCGGTCACCTCGACCGTGCCTTTGCCGCCGCCCTCTTTGCCGTCGTTCTTCGCGGCGCAGCCGGCGACGGCGGTGACGGCCGTGGCCGCGGCGAGGGCGGCGACGGCGGAGGGGCGAAGGGCACGCATACGGGGCTCCAAGCGGGCTCGGACGGACGGAAACGACGTACGGAACGATAGACACGGGCCGTGAGGGCCACTAAGGCGGGCCTAACTTATCTGAGGCTTACCTATTTCTGCCCCGCCTGTCGAGTGATCCCGCTCTCATGCACAACGGCCCGATTACGGATTGACCGGCCCCCGGTCACGGAACCGCCATGCGCCGGTCAAGGTAAGGGCCGCCGCCCCCCAAGGTCCCTGACTGCCCGAAATGCCGGCCCGCCGCTTTCCGGTCGCCGCCCTCCCATTCCCGGATCTGCTGTTCACTGTCCCGATGACCGATCTTGACGTGCTCCGGGTGTTCTGCGGACCGGACGGGGGCGGCGGCAACGCGCTGGGGGTGGTCCGCGATGGCGCCGCCCTCCCCGGCGCCGCCGCCCGTGCCGCGCTCGCCGCCGAACTCGGCTTCAGCGAGACCGTGTTCCTCGACGATGCCGCCCGGGGCACCGTGGACATCCACACCCCGAGCGTCCCCCTCCCGTTCGCCGGTCATCCGCTGGTCGGTGTGGCCTGGCTGCTGCGGACCCTGGGACGGCCGCCGCGCACCCTGCGCCCGCCGGCCGGTGAGGTGGCGGTCGGCTTCGAGGGGGATCTCACCTGGGTGCGCGGGCGCGCGGAGTGGGTGCCCGCCCGGACGACCCGGCGCCACGCCTCGGCGGCCGAGGTCGACGCGCTGCCCGCGCCGCCGCCGGGGGAGGGCTGGCTGTACGCCTGGGCCTGGCAGGACGAGGCCGCGGGCGTGGTCCGCGCCCGGGGCTTCCCGCGCCGCGGCGACAACATCGCCGAGGACGAGGCGACCGGCGCCGCCGCCATGCTGCTGACCCACCAGCTGGGCCGCCCCCTCGACATCCGGCAGGGCGCCGGCTCCCAGATCCTCACCCGCCCCTGCCCCGACGGCACCGTCGCCGTGGGGGGACGGGTGCGCCGCGACGCACCGTGACCCCGGCGGCCGCGACCGCGCGCAGGGTCGACGGGCAGAGGCCGGAAGGCGGTTGACGCGGCGCGGGGCACGTCCGTGCGCTACGCGGACAGTGGGAACTGTGCGCCCAGCTCGCGGAAGACCGCGCTGTTCAGCCGGAAGGCCCGCTTGCACTCGTCCACCACCCGCTGCTTCTCCAGGTCGTCCACGGGCAGCGCGTCCAGCAGCGCCCGGTACTCCCGCTTGAAGGCGGCGGGGTTGGGGATGTCCTCGAAGACGTAGAAGCGCACCCCGTCGCCCTTGCGGGCGAAGCCCCAGGTCTTCTCCGCGGTGCCGCGGATGATCTGGCCGCCGGAGAGGTCGCCGAGGTAGCGGGTGTAGTGGTGGGCGACGAAGCCGGCCGGCCAGTCACGGGCGCAGGCCGCCACCCGGTCCGCGTAGGCGGCGGTGGCCGGCAGCGGGGTCAGGCCGGTCTGCCAGGACGGCCCGCCGAGGTGGGCGAGGTCGCGCTCCAGTGCGGCGGTGCGGGCCAGCTCCGGGCGGAGGAAGGGGCCCGCGACCGGATCGCCGGCGAGCGGCCCGGAGGCGCCCTCCAGCGCGCGGTAGACGAACCACAGCTGCTCGGTGTAGCGCCGGTAAGCCTGCACGCCGAGCCGGCCGCCGAGCAGGTCGCTCATGAAGGAGGAGTTCTCGGCCTCGGTGTGCTGCTCGTGGGACGCGGTGCGGATCACCGTCGAAAAGGCGGCGGACGGAGCGGGCGGGGTCGGGCTGGACGCTTCCAAGACGGACCTCCGGGGACCGAGGGATGGGTCCCCCCTTGCTCGGATTCGAGAGCTTGGGGGAGGGCGGGAACAGGCCGGCTCCGCCGAGCCGCCAGAACTTAGGGTTACCTGACCCGCGGTCCGCGTCAACCCGTTCCCGACGCCCTGTCGGTAAAAAGTCTCCCCGCTTCCGTCAGGGCAGCGTGAGGATCTCCGCCCCGGTGTCCGTGACCACCAGCGTGTGCTCGAACTGCGCGGTCCGCTTGCGGTCCTTGGTCACCACCGTCCAGCCGTCGTCCCACATGTCGTAGTCGTAGGACCCCAGCGTCAGCATCGGCTCGATCGTGAAGGTCATGCCGGGCTTGATGTCGGTGGTGTGGTGCGGGCTGTCGTAGTGCGGAACGATCAGGCCGGAGTGGAAGGACGAGTTGATGCCGTGACCGGTGAAGTCACGGACCACCCCGTAGCCGAAGCGCTTGGCGTACGACTCGATGACCCGGCCGATGATGTTGATCTGCCGGCCCGGCTTGACGGCCTTGATCGCGCGGTTGAGCGCCTCCCGGGTCCGCTCGACCAGCAGCGTGGACTCCTCGTCCACGTCGCCGCACAGGTAGGTGGCGTTGTTGTCGCCGTGCACACCGTTGAGGAACGCCGTGACGTCGAGGTTCACGATGTCGCCGTCCTTGAGGACGGTCGAGTCCGGGATGCCGTGGCAGATGACCTCGTTGAGCGAGGAGCACAGCGACTTGGGGAAGCCGCGGTAGCCGAGCGTGGACGGGTAGGCGCCGTGGTCGCACATGAACTCATGGGCGACCCGGTCCAGTTCGTCGGTGGTCACACCCGGCGCGATCAGCTTGGCGGCCTCCGCCATCGCCTGCGCGGCGATCCGGCCGGCGATCCGCATCTTCTCGATCGTTTCGGCGTCCTGCACCTCGGGCCCCGTGTAAGGGGTGGGTGCGTCCTTCCCGACGTACTCGGGGCGCGGGATCGAGGCGGGGACGGGGCGGGTGGGGGAGATCTTCCCCGGGGCAAGGAGTGACTGGCCAGACATGTCAGCGAGTGTATCCGCGGGCCGTCGGGCAGGATGGTGGCACGGAATATCCACAGGAGGCGGCAATGGCGCTGTTCAAGAGGCGTACGGTCGGCAAGCCGGGCGAGTGGTACTACTGCCTCGAGCACCAGACGGTCGAAGAGGGGCCCGAGTGCCGCGCCGCCGACCGCTTCGGCCCCTACGGCTCCCGCGAGGAGGCGGCGCACGCCATGGAGACCGCCCGGGAACGGAACCTGGAGTGGGAGACCGACCCGAAGTGGCATGACATGGACGCGGGCAAGGGGAAGGGCGCCGGCGAGGACGCGTAACGCGGGCGGGGCGGTGGCGCGGCGTCCCGTCGCGCCGGCGCTCCGCCGTCCTCACGCCGGTGCCCGGTCCGCGTCCGGAGCGCCGGCCCCGGGACCGCCCCGCTCGCCGTCCTGGCCGGGGGCCCCGGCAGCGACGGCCCGCTGCTCCCGCACCCGCCGGGCGTGCACGTCCGTCCTGGCGTCGTACGCCATCAGCTTGGGCAGCCCGAGCGCCAGCAGCCCGACCCCCGCACAGCACAGCAGGCCGCCCAGGGACACCGACGCCCGCACGCTCGTCAGTGCCGCCATGCCGCCGATCCGGACCTGTCCCAGCTGCGGGCCCGCCGAGTACGACAGCAGCTCGATACCGGCCAGCCGCCCGCGCAGCGCGTCGGGGATGGTCTGGTTCCACATCGCCGAGCGGAAGATGCCGCTGATCATGTCGCAGGCACCGGCCACGGTCAGCAGGAGCAGCACCAGCCAGACCTGGTGCAGCAGCCCGGCAGCGGTCACCGCCAGGCCCCAACCCGCGGCGGCCAGCGCGATCGCACGGCCCTGCCGGTGGACGCGCGAGGTCCAGCCGCTGGTCAGGCTCACCAGGAGCCCCCCGGCCGGCAGCGCCGCATACATCAGCCCCAGAGCCCAGGGTGCGTCGAGCTCGTCGGCGAGGAACGGGAAGATCGCCAGGGGGAAGGCGAACAGCATCGCGAGGACGTCGATGGCGTAGGTGCCGAGCAGCTCCTTACGGCTCCAGGCGTAGCGCGCGCCCTCGGCGATCGCGCGCAGCGACGGCCGCTCGGCGTCGTGCGAGGCGGGCGAGGGCGCCAGCCTCAGGGTGAGCAGCACCGAGACCGCGAAGGTGGCCGCGTCGATGGCGTACGCCCAGCGCGGTCCGGCGACCGCCAGCAGCCCGCCGGCCAGCGCGGGCCCGGCGATGGAGCCGATCTGCCAGCGCAGCGCGTTCAGGGCGGCGGTCGCGGGGAGCTGCTCGTGCGGGACGATCCGCGGCACGATCGAGTCCAGGGCCGGCCGCTGCATGCCGGTCAGCGCGCTGGTCGCCGCCGCGGCCGCGTACAGCGGCCACACCATCGGGTGCGGCAGCAGGCTGTTGAGCAGCAGGAGCACGGCGACCAGGCCGAGCGCGACCTCGGTCCACAGGACCAGCCGGCGGCGGTCGAAGGAGTCCGCGAGCGCCCCGCCGTAGAGGCCGAAGACGATCATCGGGACCAGCTCCACGGCGCCCAGCGCGCCAACCGCGAGCGTGGAGCCGGTCAGTTCCTTCAGCTGGAGCGGCAGGGCCACGAAGGACAGCGAACTGCCGAAGACCGTGACCAGGCCCGCGCACCACATCAGCCGGAAGTCGCGCGAGGAGCGCCAGGGCGTCAGATCCGGCAGCAGCGCGGAGAGCCGCCGGCGGGCGGGGCGTTCAGGGGGTGGGGGTGTCGAGAGGGGGGTGTCGTCCGAGGTCACGGGGCACCATCGTGCGCACCGGGACGGACCGGCGCAAAGGGTTTTGGCCCCGGGCGGACCGCGCGGGGTCACCAGCGGGGCGGCGGGGGAGCGGTGAGTCCGTCGGCGAGGCGGGCCAGGCGGTCGCGGAAGCGGCGGTGCCGGCGGGGCGCGGGCAGGCTGTTCTCCCCGGCGGCCGCGCTCACCAGATGCTGGAGTGTGTCCAGGTCGAGGTCCCCGGGCGCCCCGTCCGTGCCGTCGGGCGGGGGCGGCGGCGCGGCGAGCGCGTCATGGGCCAGTGCGTGCAGATCGCGGTCGCCGCCGTCCAGGGCGAGCACCGTCGCCCCGTTCCTGCGGGCGTCGTGTACCCGCTCCAGCAGCTCGGCGCCCGGCTGCTCCGGCGTCACGACCAGCAGCGTCTCGCCGCGCCCGGACGCCGCCAACCGGCCGAGCCCCACGGTCAGATGGGCCGGTGCCCCGCCGGGGACGCGATGGCGCACCAGGGTCGGCGACAGCTCGGACAGACCCGACCAGGCGGCCTCGTCGTCCAGGTGCGCGGCCAGGTGCCAGGGCTCGTACGCGGCACAGCCGACCAGCAGCAGCCCGCCGCCGTGCGGGGCGACGGCACCGCGCAGCGATCCCGCGAAGCGGCGGGTGGCCTGCACCCACTCGGTCCCGGCGAGAACCTCACGCAACAGGGCGACTCGTACGGCATCCATGGCCCGGCATCCTGCCGCGGCACGGGCCGTTCCGTACGGGGTTTCCCCGGGTGTCACCCGTACGGGAGGCGGGCGGAGGGGCGGCCGGGCCGAGGGCGCCGGCCGGTCCCGCCGCCGCGTCGCGGGGCCTACCGGACGGGCCGCAGGCCGGCGGCGGTGAGCCGACGTCCCACCTCCGCCACGGCCGCTTCGCTCAGCGGGCGCTGCGGGAAGGCGGTGGCGCCCCGGTCGATCACGCCGAGGAGGTGCAGCGCCGCCTTGAACGCGCCCAGGGCGGAGGAGCTGCGGCCCATCTCGCTCTCCGGGCCGACGTCGACGAGGGCGAAGAGCGAGACCAGGCGCTCCTGTTCGGCGGCGGCCCGCTCCCAGTCCCCGGCACGGGCGGCGTCGTAGAGGCGCACATAGGCCGCCGGGTCGACATTGCCGATGCCGGGGACCACCCCGTCGGCGCCCGCCAACAGGGCCGCGTCCACGGTCAGTTCGGAACCGGTGAGGACCGAGAAGCCCGGGGCGGGGCCGGTGCGGCGGGCGGTGCGGCCGCCGAGCGCGGTCAGCAGCCGGCGCAGCGAACCCTCGTCGCCGCTGCTGTCCTTGAGCCCGGCGAGGGTGCCGTCCTCGGCCAGCTCCCGCAACAGCGACGGCGACAGCTTGCTGTGCACGGCGGCCGGGATGTCGTAGGCGAAGAGCGGGAGGTCCACGGCCGTGCGGAGGTGACGGAAGTGGGCGGCGATCTCCCGGGGGTGGGTGCGGGTGTAGAAGGGCGCGGTGGCCACCAGGGCGTCGGCGCCGAGGGCGGCGGCGGTCCGGGCGTGGTCGAGCACCCGCGGGGTGGTGGTGTCGATGACCCCGGCGAGCACCGGGACCCGGCCGTCCGCGGCCTTGAGGACGGCCTCCAGGGCGGTGCCGCGCTGGGCGTCGGTCAGGTACGCGACCTCGCTGGTGGAGCCGAGGGCGAACAGGCCGTGCACCCCGCCGTCGACGAGGTGGTGCACCAGGCGGGCCAGGGAGGCGGTGTCGATCTCGCCGCGCGGGTCGAGCGGGGTGCAGACCGGCGGGACGACGCCGTGCAGGGGGGCGGGCAGTGCCATGGGCGCTCCGGGCTCCGATCGGACAGGACATGGGATGTCCTATGTCGAGCACAATAGACCTGTTCACAGGCGGGCGGTCAAGGATCAGCGGGTACGGCGGGGCAGGTGGCGGAGGGCGCGTCGGTCCGGCCGGCGCGGGAGCGGGAGAGGGAATTCCATGGCGCGAGGGACGATGTCCGAGGATGTGCAGGACCGGATCAAGCAGTTGATCCTGCAGGGCCGGCTGACGCCGGGTGATCCGCTGCCCACCGAGGCCGAACTGGTCGGCCTGCTCGACGTCAGCCGCAACTCGGTGCGCGAGGCGCTCAAGGCGCTCCAGGCCATGCGGATCGTGGAGATCCGGCACGGCTTCGGCACCTACGTCGGCCCGCTCACCCTGGAGCCGTTCGTCGAGGGTGTCGCCTTCCGGGCCGCGGTCCGCCACCGCCAGGGCGAGTCGAGTCTGTACGAGCTGATGGAGGTCCGCGAGGCGCTGGAGGCGGGCCTGATCGGCACCGTGGCCCGCACGCTGCCGGCCGAGGACCTCACCGTCCTCAAGGGGCTGGTGCAGCGGATGGCGGAGGAGGCGCGCGGCGGGCAGGTGCAGAGCGCCACCGACCGGGCCTTCCACCTCGCCCTCTACCGCTCACTGGGCAACCACCTGCTGAGCGAGGTGCTGGACGCGTTCTGGGCGGCGCTGCGCCGGGTGCGGGAGGACCTCTCCGACGACCGGCCCGACCCGGTGGTGACGCACCGTCAGCACCAGGAGATCGTGGACGCGTTGGAGGCGGGCGACGGTGACCGGGCCGTCGAGGCGATGCACCGGCACTTCGACTCCATCCGGCGCCGGCTGGCAGAGCAGTGAGCTGACCGGGGGGCGGTGGCGGTGCGCCGGCACGGCACCGGTGCGGGCGCGGGCGCGCCCGTTCACCGGGATGTCACCCGGTGTCGGTGAGGCCGTCGCCGGGCCGAAAAGGCGCCATGTGGGGCATCTTGACGGCCTGTTGGGCACTCCCTATGGTCGCCGCAGGACAAGGGACATCCTACGTCCTTGCCCGTTGGGGGTGACCCATGGCGTACGAGAGCTGCGTGCCGTACTGCCCGCCGGGCCACTCCGCCGCCCCCGCCCCCGTACGGCCCGCGGACACCGCCCGCGCCCGCCGCGCACTGCACTCCGGCGCCCTCGCCCACCCCGCCCGCGACCGCGCCGGACCGCCCCGCGCACCCGGCGGCACCGGCGCGCGCCCGGCGCTCACCTTCCGCCGCACCCCGTGGAGGAGCCGACATGACCAGCAACGCCATGCACCGCAGAACGGTCCTGGGCGGGGCGGCCGCCCTCGCCGCCGGCTTCGCGCTCGCCGGCTGCGGCGACGGTGACGACGGCCGGGCACCCCAGGAGCGCAGGAAGGGGCAACGGATCAGCCTGACCTTCTGGTCCTGGGTGCCGGGCATCGACAAGCCCGTCGCCCTGTGGAACCGCAAGCACCCGGACGTCCAGGTCGAGGTCGAGAAGGTGTCGGCCGTCAACGGCCAGCAGTACGCGAAGATGCACGCCGCCATCAAGGCCGGCAACCCGCCCGACCTCGGCCAGATCGAATTCCCGGTCCTCCCCGGCTTCCTCCTCGACAACGGGCTGCTGGACCTCGCCCCGCTCGGCGCCGCCCGCCACAAGGACAAGTTCATCGGCTGGCAGTGGCAGCAGTCCGTCTTCGGCACGAGCGTCTACGCCATCCCGCAGGCCTCCGGGCCCATGGGCCTGTTCCTCCGCCGGGACCTCTTCGACAAGTGGGACGTGGCGGTGCCGCGGACCTGGGACGAGTACGAGACCGCCGCCAGGGCCGTCCGCAGGAAGGGCGCCTGGATCGAGACCTTCGCGCCCACCAACGGCAACCGCTTCGCCGGCCTTGCCTGGCAGGCCGGCGCCAAGTGGTACGCCACGCACGGCGACACCTGGGTCGTGCACCTCGACGACGAACCCACCCGCAGGGTCGCCGACTACTGGGAGTCCCTGGTCCGGCGGAAGCTCGTCAAGACCATCCCGGACCGGCAGAACGCCTGGTACCGGGACCTGCAGACCGGCGCCATCCCCGCCTGGCTGGGCGCCAGTTGGGGCGACGCCCTGCTCGCCGGCAACGCCCCGGGCACCAAGGGCAAGTGGCGGGCCGCGCCGCTGCCGCAGTGGAAGGCGGGCGAGCGGGCCTTCGCCAACTGGGGCGGCTCGACCACGGCCGTCTTCGCCAAGGCCCGCTACCCCAAGGACGCCCTGGAGTTCGCGGTCTGGCTCAACACCGACCCGGAGTCGGTCGCGCTGCTGATCGACGGCGGCTACGGCTTCCCCAGCGCCAGGAAGGGCTACGCCACTACCGACCTCGACGTCGACAAGGACTTCTTCGGCGGCCAGGCGTACAGCAGGGTCTTCGCGGACGCCGGTGCGCGGGTCGACACCAGCTGGCGGTGGGGGCCCGGCGTGGACACCCTCTACCAGCGGCTCGGCGACGCCTTCACCGAAGCGCTCGCCGACGGCGGCTCCTTCCGCTCGGTGCTGACCAAGGTGCAGGGCCAGACCCTCGCCGACCTCAAGGGCAAGGGCCTGAAGGTGGAGAGCGGCGGGTGAGCCGGGACACCCTGAGCCGGCCAGAACCGCTCACCGCGCGTCCGGCCTGCCGGGCCCGGCGCCGCGCCTCCCGCACCGGGGCCCGCAACGCCCGTGCCGCGGCCGTCTTCGTGCTGCCGTTCTTCGCCCTCTTCGGTCTCTGCTTCCTCGCCCCGATCGGCTACGCCCTCCACCAGAGCCTGTTCACCACCGAACGGACCGGCCCGCTCGGCCTCGGCGGCCGGGAGCGCGAGATCTTCGCCGGCCTTGCCCACTACGCCCAGGCGCTCTCCGACGACCGGTTCCTGGCCGGCTTCGGGCGGGTGCTGCTCTTCGGCGCCGTCCAGATCCCGCTGATGATCGTGCTCGCCACCGCCCTGGCCCTGCTGCTGGAGAGCGCGAGCGCCCGCGCCGTCCCCTTCTTCCGCAGCGCCTTCTTCCTGCCGTACGGCGTGCCCGGCGTGATCGCCTCGATCCTCTGGGGCTTCCTCTACGTACCGGGCATCAGCCCGCTGGTGAAGATCGCCGAATCCGTGGGCTGGGACCTCGACTTCCTCTCCCGCGGCACCGTCCTGTGGTCCCTCGCCAACATCGTGACCTGGCAGTTCACCGGCTACAACATGCTGGTGCTGATCGCCCAGCTCAAGTCCGTACCGGGGGAGCTGTACGAGGCGGCCCGGATCGACGGGGCGAACGCCTGGCAGGTCGCCCGGTACCTCAAGATCCCGCTGATCCGTCCGGCGCTGGTGCTCACCGGCGTCTTCAGCATCATCGGCACCCTCCAGCTGTTCGCCGAACCCATGGTGCTGCGCCCGCTGGCCTCCTCCATCGACTCCGGCTACACCCCCAACCTGCACGCCTACAGCCAGGCGTTCGTCGGCAACGACCCGCATGCGGCGGCGGCCGAGGCGGTGCTGCTCGCGCTGGTGGCGTGCGTCCTGTCGTTCGGCTTCCTGCGGATGGCCGGCCCGCGCGCGAAGGAACGCGGATGACCCGGCCCCCGGTCCGTCACCGGATCATCACCGCCTCGCTGCTGACCGTCGCCGCGCTCTACTTCCTGGTGCCCGTCTACTGGCTGGCCGTCTCCGCCACCAAGAACAGCGCCGACCTCTTCGGCACCTTCGGCTTCTGGTTCTCCGACCACCCGGACCCCGTCGGCCACCTCACCGACGTCCTCACCTACGACCACGGCATCTACGCCCGCTGGTTCGCCAACTCCCTCCTCTATGCCGGGACCGGCGCGGTCTGCGCCACCCTGCTGTCCGCCGCGGCCGGCTACGCGCTGGCGAAATTCCCGTTCCGGGGCCGGGAGGCGCTCTTCGGCGTGGTGCTCGCCGGCGTGCTGATCCCCGGCACGGCACTGGCCCTGCCGCTCTACTTCCTCTTCAGCGCGATGGGCCTGGCCGACACCTACGGGGCGGTGCTGATCCCCAGCATGGTCAGCCCGTTCGGCGTCTACCTCTGCCGGATCTACGCGGCCGCCGCGGTCCCCGACTCGCTGCTGGAGGCGGCCCGGATCGACGGCGCGGGCGAGGCGAGGATCTTCGGCGGGCTCGGGCTGCGGCTGATGACCCCGGCGCTGGTCACCGTCTTCCTCTTCCAGTTCGTGCACATCTGGAACAACTACTTCCTGCCGCTGGTGATGCTCTCGGACTCCGCCCTCTATCCGGTCCAGCTGGGCCTGACCTCCTGGACCGGCTACGCCGACCGCCAACCGGTGCTCTACCAGTACACGGTGGGCGGCGCGTTCCTGTCCGTGGTGCCGCTGATGGTGCTGATGACGGTGCTCCAGCGGTACTGGCGTACGGGGCTGACCGAGGGCAGTGTGAAGGCCTGAGGAGCGGCGGCGGCGGGGCGTGACACCATCACTGTCATGACTACTCCTGACGCTTCCCGGTCCCCGAACGCCGCGACCCGTGCGAAGGCCGCCCTCCAGCGCGATCCCTGGGACCTCCCGGACGTCTCCGGGCTGGTGGTCGGTGTCCTCGGCGGCACCGGTGACCAGGGCCGCGGCCTGGCCTACCGGCTGGCCAGGGCCGGCCAGAAGGTGATCATCGGCTCCCGGGCCGCCGAACGCGCGCAGACCGCCGCCGGTGAACTCGGCCTGGGCATCGAGGGCGCGGAGAACGCCGAGTGCGCCCGGCGCAGCGACATCGTGATCGTCGCGGTGCCCTGGGAAGGCCACGCCAAGACCCTGCAGGCGCTCGCCGGCGAACTGGACGGCAAGCTCGTCGTCGACTGCGTCAACCCGCTCGGCTTCGACAAGAAGGGCGCCTACGCGCTGAAGCCGGAGGAGGGCAGCGCCGCCGAGCAGGCCGCCGCCCTGCTGCCCGGGGCCCGGGTCACCGCCGCCTTCCACCACCTGTCCGCGGTGCTGCTCCAGGACCCGGAGACCGAGCAGATCGACACCGATGTGATGGTGCTCGGGGAGTCCCGCGCCGACACCGATGTCGTACAGGCGCTGGCCGCCCGTATCCCCGGGATGCGCGGCGTCTTCGCGGGCCGGCTGCGCAACGCCCACCAGGTCGAGTCGCTGGTCGCCAACCTGATCTCGGTCAACCGCCGCTACAAGGCGCACGCGGGCCTGCGGGTCACGGACGTCTGAGGGACGGGGCCGGGCCGGGGGCGGGCCAAGCGCGGGCATGGGGGACACTGGGGAGGTCCGACCACTCCCGACAGGAGCCGACCGCATGTCCCTCTTGCCCCCGTCCGGCCCGGCCCGGCGACTCGCCCTGATGGCTCTCGCCGTGTGCGTCCTCTCCGTCGCCGCGGCCGTCGTCGCCTTCGTGGAGGGCAGCTTCGTCGGCGTCGTCTGGATTCTGCTGGCGGGCATCTCCAGCAACATGGCGTGGTTCTACGTACGCAAGGCGAAGGCCGAGCAGGCCCGGGCAGCCGGCTGACACCGGGCCGCCGGGGCCCCGGCCGGGCCCGGCGAAGCCGCCACCCGGCCGCGGGAGCGGGCGCGCCGCCGCCCCGCCGTCAGCCCCGCCGCCCCGCCGTCAGAACAGGCCGCCGGTCTGCGGGAGCTGCGGCTCGCCCTGCCAGAAGCGGAAGTACTCCTGGCCGAGGTAGGTCTCCAGGCCGGGGACGCCCAGACCGCGCAGGACCGCGTCGACCACGTCGAAGAACACCCGGTTGACCTCCGGGACCCACAGGAAGACGAAGACCGCCAGCAGCCCGAACGGCGCGAACGGCTCCACCTGCCGCCGCAGCTTCCGCGACAGCCACGGCTCGATCACGCCGTAGCCGTCCAGCCCCGGCACCGGCAGGAAGTTCAGGATCGCCGCGGTCACCTGGAGCAGGGCCAGGAAGGCCAGCGCGTAGCGGAACACCGCGGGCACGCCGGACAGCGCGTGCAGCCAGAACGGCGCCGTGCACACCGCAGCGAACAGGATGTTCGTCAGCGGCCCGGCCGCCGAGATCAGGCTGTGCCGCCAGCGCCCCCGGATGCGGCCGCGCTCGATGAACACCGCGCCGCCCGGCAGCCCGATCCCGCCCATGATCACGAAGATCACCGGCAGCACGATGCTCAGCAGCGCATGGGTGTACTTCAGCGGGTTCAGCGTCAGATAGCCCTTCGCCTCCACCGAGATGTCGCCGCTGTGCAGCGCCGTGCGGGCGTGGGCGTACTCGTGCAGACACAGCGAGACCACCCAGCCGGACACCACGAAGAAGAACACCGCGACGCCCGTGCGGTCCGCGAGCGTCCCGCTCCACACGGCCCATCCCGACACCGCCATGACGGCGACGAGCGCGAGGAAGACCGGGCTGACGCGACGGTCGGCGCGCCGGATCGCTGTGGTCATGGTGTGGCTCCCGGGGTCTGGTGAGGGGCTGCCATGACCGTAACCGCAGCAGGGCGCGCGGTGCACGGCCCCCGCGGAACCGGCTCGTCCGCGGGACCCCTCCTCCCGAGCCCGTGCCCCGGAAGGCAACGCGATACCTGCCCGATTCCGCCGTGCACGACAATGGGCCGGTGCATTACGGAATTCTCGGCACCACCCAGGCCAGGCGGGCCGACGGCACCCCCGTCGCCCTCGGCGGCGCACGTCTGCGCGCGCTGCTCGCCGCCCTCGCGCTGCGCCCCGGCCGGGCGCTCTCCCCGGAGCTGCTGATCGGCGACGTCTGGGAGGCGCAGCCGCCCGCCGACGCGGCGGGCGCGCTCCAGGCACTGGTCGGCCGGCTGCGCCGCGCGCTGGGGCACACCGCCATCGCCTCGGTGGACGGCGGCTACCGGCTGTGCGCCGAGCCCGACGCCGTCGATCTGCACCGCTTCGAGCGGCTCGCGGCGGAGGGCGCCCGCGCGCTGGCCGACGCTGACCCCTCCGGTGCCGCCGCACTGCTCGATGACGCCCTGGCGCTCTGGCGCGGCCCGGCCCTCGCCGACCTCCCGGACCCGGGCGCCGAGGCGGCCCGTGCCGAACGCCGCCGGCTGGACGCCCAGTGCACCCGTCTCGCCGCCGATCTCGCCCTCGGCCGGGCCGCGCAGGCGCTGCCCACCCTCCTCGCACTGTGCGAGGAGCACCCCCTCGACGAGCCCCTCCAGGCCCTGCGGCTGCACGCATTGCGCGCCGCCGGCCGCACGGCGGAGGCCCTGGCCGCCTACGAGGAGATACGTACCGGCCTCGCCGAACGCCTCGGCGCCGACCCCGGCCCGGAGCTGCGCACCCTGCACGCGGAACTCCTCCGCCCGCCGTCCGCGCCGACGGACCCGCCGCCGTCCCCGCTGCCGGGCACCCCGGCCCCCGCGCCGTACGCCACCGCCGACGGCACGCCGTACGCCACCGCCCCCGGCAACGGGACCGGCCCCGCCTCCCACCCCCGCCCCGGCAATCTGCGGGCCCGGCTCACCTCCTTCGTGGGGCGGGACGCCGATCTGACCGCGCTCCGGGCCGACCTGGCCGGGCACCGGCTGGTGACCCTGCTGGGCCCCGGCGGTGCCGGGAAGACCCGGCTGGCGCAGGAGGGGGCCGAGACCACCGCGGACGCGCTGCCGGACACCTGGCCGCACGGCGTCTGGCTGGCCGAACTCGCGCCGGTGGACGATCCGCTGACGGTGCCCGAGGCGGTGCTGACCGCGCTCGGCGCCCGCGAGACCGTGGTCCGCGGCACCGCCGCCGAGGGGCTGCGCGCCGCCGCCGACCCGACCGCCCTGGACCCGCTCGCCCGGCTCGCCGAGCACTGCGCGGGCCGCCGGATGCTGCTCGTCCTCGACAACTGTGAGCATGTGATCGACGCTGCCGCCGCGCTCGCCGAGCGGCTGCTGGCCGACTGCCCCGGGGTGACGGTGCTGGCCACCAGCCGGGAGCCGCTGGCCGTACCGGGCGAGGTGCTGCGACCGGTCGAGCCGCTGCCCGGACCCGTCGCGCTGCGGCTGCTCGCCGACCGCGGCGCCGCCGCCCGGCCCGGCTTCCGGGCCGACGCCGACGAGGAGACCGCGGCGGCCTGCACCGAGATCTGCCGCCGGCTGGACGGGCTGCCGCTGGCCATCGAACTCGCCGCCGCCCGGCTGCGGTTGCTCTCGCCGCGGCAGCTGGCCGACCGCCTCGACGACCGGTTCCGGCTGCTGACCAGCGGCAGCCGGACCCTGCTGCCCCGGCAGCAGACGCTGCGCGCCGTCGTGGACTGGTCCTGGGAACTGACCGACGAGCCCGAACGCGCCGTGCTGCGGCGGCTGTCCGTCTTCGCCGGGGGCTGCGATCTGGCCGCCGCTGAAGAGGTCTGCGCGGGCGACGGCGTCGACGCACGCGAAGTGGCCGTGCTGCTCGGCTCGCTGATCGACAAGTCGCTGGTGGTGGCCGCCCCGGCCGGTGCGGAGCGCGGTGGCGTCCGGGCCGCCGGGCAGATGCGCTACCGGCTGCTGGAGACCGTGGCGGAGTACGCCGCCGAGCGGCTGGACGAGGCGGGGGAGCGGTCCGCCACCGAGCGCCGCCACCTCGTCGCCTACCGCGAACTGGCCCGTACCACCGACCCGTTGCTGCGCGGAGCGGGCCAGCGCGCCGGTATGGAGCGGCTGGAGCTGGAGCACGACAATCTGCGCACCGCGCTGCGCCGCGCCCTCGCCGCCCGGGACGAGCACGAGGCGCTGTGCCTGGTGCTGTCCCTCCAGTGGTTCTGGTCGCTGCGGGACCACCGCAGCGACGCCCGGCACTGGGCCACCGCCGCCTCCGCCCTCGGCCCCAACCCCTTCGCCCGTCCCGCCGAACCCGCTCCCGACCTGCACGAACGCCCCATCGACACGCCGCCTCCGCTGTCTCCCGAACAGTTGCTGGAGGCCCGCCGCGAGGTCCGGCTGGTCGCGCTCTCCAGCCGGGACAGCGACCTGGAGGCGCTGCACGAGCCGGAGATGCGGGAGGAGCTGGCCGGGATGCTCACCGCCTACCGCGCCGGCATGCCGCAGACCTGCAAGGTGCCCGGCGTGATGTGGCACTACGCGGTGCTGATCACCGGGCGGTTCGACGAGCTGATGGCGCTGGTCGACGGCGCGGTGCGGGCCTGCCGCGACTTCGGCTACGAATGGGAGCTGGCCTACGTCCTCCAGCTGCGCTCCAAGTTCTTCAACGACCGTCCCGGCGGGATGACCCAGGCGGCCGGCGACGCCGACGAGGCGCTGCGGCTCTTCCGCCGGCTCGGCGACGCCTGGGGCGCGGCCGAGGCGCTGGCCGGGCGCGGCGAGAACCACGAGAAGCGCGGCGCGTACGGGCCGGCCGCGGACGACTACCGGGCGGCGATGGTGCACGCCGAGGACCTGGGGGCGCAGGGCCAGATCATGCTGCTGCGCTGCCGGCTGGGCGCGGTGCTGATCGAGGACGGCCAGGAGGAGGCCGGTGAGCGGCTGCTGCGCGAGGTGCTGACCGATGCCGCGAAGGGCAACAGCGGGCGGGACACCGAGCCGTTCGCGCGGCTGACCCTCGCGATGTGGCTGACGGCCACCGGGCGGCTCCGGGAGGCGCGGGCGGAACTGCAGCTGGTCCGGACGCTGTTCGCACCGCGGTCCCCGGACCTGTTCGCCGGGATGCTGGAGGCCCTGCTGATCTCGCTGGATGTGGACGAGGGGCACCGGGAGGGGCTGCTGCCCAGGTTCCGGTGGGCCATGGAGCTGATGCAGGACTCCCTGGCACAGACGGTCGCGCCGGCCCTTCCGGTGGTGCAACTCCTCACCGGCGCGCGGATGCTGCTGTCGCTGCGCGGCACGGAGGCGGGCCGGGACGCGGCGCGCCTGGTGGGTGCCTACGACGCGCTGCGGACGGCGGACCAGGTGCCGCCGCGGCTCGTGCGCAGGGACCGGGCCCGTACGGAGGAGGCGGTGCGGGTGCTGCTGGACGACGCCTCCTATGCCCGTGCGCACGCCGAAGGCGGTGGCCTCTCGCTCGGAGAGGCCACCGCCCTCATCTGACGCGAGCCGGGCGAAGGCCGTCCCGCGGGGAGGCCCCCCGCGGGACGCGCGTCAGGTCTTCTTGCGGAACTTCGCCACCGCGAGCGGCATCGTCACGGCCGTGATGGCGACCGCCCAGCCGAGCGTGACCAGCGTCGGATGCGCCACCGCGCCCTGGCCGTTGATCAGCGCGCGGGCCGCGTCCGCCAGGTTGGACACCGGGTTGACATTGGTGAAGCCCTCCAGCCAGCCCGGCATCGACGTCGTCGGCGCGAAGATCGACGAGGCGAACTGGAGCGGCATCAGCACCAGCATCGCCATGCCCTGGACCGCTTGCGGGGTCTTCACCGCGAGCCCCAGCAGGATGAAGATCCACATCAGGGCCGCACCGAAGACCGTGGCCAGCGCGATCGCGCCGAGGAACTCCAGCAGGCTGCCGCGGATCTCCAGCCCGAGCAGGAAGCCCATGCCGAGCAGGATCGCGGTGGCGATCAGCATCCGCCCGATCTCGACGACGATCTTGGCGATCAGGACCGAGGACCGGGCGATGGGCATCGTACGGAAGCGGTCCATCACCCCCTTGCGGAAGTCCTCGTTGACGCCCGTGCCCACCGCCATGGCGATGTTCATGGCCATCATCGCGATCATGCCGGGCACCAGGCGCTGGATGTACTCGTGCTGGTTGCCCTTGCCGGCGATCGCGCCGCCGAAGACATAGGTGAACAGCAGGATGAAGATGACCGGCATCAGCAGGACGTCGAACATCGACTCCGGGTCCTGCTTGATCTGCAGGGCGTTGCGGCGCGCCAGCGCGCCGATGTGCCGCAGATTGGCGCGCAGCCCGATCCGGCCCTCGTCCGCGCCGGGCTTGACGGCCGGCGCCGTCATCGTCGCGGCGCTCATGCCGGTACCTCCGCGTACTGCTGGTCCATGTCGTCCTCGGATACGTCGGCCCGGGAGGTCTTCTGGCCCGTGATGGCCAGGAACACCTCGTCCAGGCTGGGCAGATGGGTGCTGATCCCGGCGAGCGGGAAGCCCTGCCCGCCGAGCAGGCCGACCACCTCGGTCAACTGCTCGTCGCTGACGATCGGTACGTTGACCACGCCCCCGTGGTGGTCGGCGGTGGCCCCCGCGATGCCGTCCAGCCCGGCCTGCTCGATGGCGGCGACCATCCGGTCCAGCTCGCTCCCGTCCGACGGCTGGATCTGCAGCGTCCGTCCGCCGACCTTGGCCTTCAGCTCGTCGACCCGGCCCTCGGCGATCACCCGGCCGCGGTCGACCACCGTCAGCTCGTTCGCCAACTGCTCGGCCTCTTCCATGTACTGGGTGGTCAGCAGCACCGTCGCGCCGTCCCGCACCATCCGCTTGACCTCCGCCCACACCTCGTTGCGCGTACGGGGGTCCAGGCCGGTGGTCGGCTCGTCCAGGAAGAGCACCGCCGGCCGGCCGATCATCGAGGCGGCGAGGTCGAGCCGGCGGCGCATCCCGCCGGAGTACTTGGCGGCGGGCCGCTTGGCGGCCTCGGTCAGCGAGAACCGCTCCAGCATCTCGTCCGCGCGCCGCCGGGCGTCCCTGCGGGACAGATCGAGCAGCCGCCCGATCATGTAGAGGTTCTCCCAGCCGGAGAGCTTCTCGTCGACCGAGGCGTACTGCCCGGTCAGGCCGATGGTGCGGCGCAGCGCGCGAGGCTGGCGCACCACGTCGTAGCCGGCCACCACGGCCTGCCCCGCGTCCGGCGTCAGGAGGGTGGACAGGCACCGTACGAGCGTCGTCTTGCCCGCACCGTTGGGGCCGAGCACCCCGAGCACGGTGCCTTCCTTCACGTCCAGGTCCACTCCGTCGACGGCCTTGACCGCCCCGAAGTGCTTGACCAGACCGCGCACCTCAACGGCGTTGCCGCCGGGGGTGGATATCGTCTGTCGCGTCATACCAATACCCTGCCAGGGGCTGCCGACAACCTGCCTACAAGCCGCCGACAGCCGTCGGCCTGGGCTTGCTTCGGGTCCGCTGCGCGGGGCGTGGGTGCGGGTGATGTTTGCGGGTGGCCGCGCCGTTGCGCCTGCGGCGGGCGGGTCCGCTGCGCGGGGCTGTCGGGGTGCGGTGACGGGCCTGCGCGGGTGGGGTGTGCCGGACTGCTTCGCTTTACGTCCGGCACACCCCACCCGCTCCGGCCCCGCCCCCCCCCCCC
>NZ_JBICVV010000006.1:0-366 GCF_043199295.1 Streptomyces sp. NPDC048612 | reverse complement strand
GGGTGGCGGGCGGGGGGGGGGGGGGTGGGGCGTGTCGGGGGGGTTTCCCGCCCCCCCCCCCCCACCCGCTCCGGCCCGTCCCCTCCCGTTGGTGGGTGGGAAAGACGGTGGGTGGGGGCTTATGCGGCTGGTCGGGTGCGCGTGGTGAAGAGCAGTGATGCGACGCCCGCCCCCACTCACCTGTAGTCACTCCTCCCACGGGAGGGGACGGGCCGGAGGGGCAGGGTTTCCGGACGTAAAGCGAAGCAGTCCGGAAACCCAGCCCCCGAGGCCCGTCACCGCACCCGACACCCACCCGCCCGCCGCAGGCGCAACGGCGAGAAACCACCACGGCGGGTCAGACAAAAACGTGCGGGTCAGTGAAAT
>NZ_JBICVV010000005.1:146815-337926 GCF_043199295.1 Streptomyces sp. NPDC048612 | reverse complement strand
GACAACGCAGCATGGGGGTCCCCCCGCGCCCTTCAGGCGTGGGGGAGTGCGTGCCAGGCGCCGCGGGGCAGGCGGGAGTTTGACGACAGGCCCTAGTGGGGGAGGAGCTCATCGAGGGAGGCGTCGGCCCGTTCGCCGCCGCGTACGGCCTCGACTACGGCCTGGTGGAAGGTGCGGCTGGCCTCTTCGGAATCGCACGGGACGGGACTGCCGGCCATGGTGTACCAGTCCGACGACCCGGTGTGCTGCACAGCTACATGAGCCAGGTTCTCCGACCAGGTGGTGTGTATGGTCAGGTCGCCGTTGATCACGCCGATCTCCGTGGTGCGAACGGCGCCGGGTAGGGCGTGGATTCCCACTGTGGTCCAAGATGCCCAGGTCATGATGTTCCCCTCGGCGGCAAGGGCCTCGGCCGGCAGCCGGGCGCGGTCCCTCAAGTCTGGCACTGGAGGTGCGGGGGCGCACCGCATGCGGCGGCACGGATTCCGCTCGGATCGCCGGGACCCGTCCGGGCGCCGGAACCCGCCCTCACTGAACCTTCACATATCACTCGGTGAAGGACGTGAAGCGAGGACTGTCGGCGTCCGGACGGTCGCGGTCCGTGGTGCGGCAGGCCCGCCGGGGTCTGCCGGGTGCAGCAGGCTCGACCGAGAGGAGGCTCAGTCGATGACCGTATGGAAGAAGGTGACGGCCGCACCGAAGGAGGCGCCGCCGACGAGGGTGGCGGAAGCCGGGGTGCCGCCGTTGAGGAGGGTGAGCACGCCGGCGCCGATTGCGGCGAGGGCGCCGAGGAGGAAGATGACGGCGGCGCGCTGACTCAGCAGGGTTGATCTGTTGTCGGACACATCAACTCCCATCTGCGCGGGAGCGGGGGAGTCGCTCGGTGCGGATGCTGATGGTCTGACTGATCATCTCACCTCCCGCCCCGGATTCTCGGCAGCACACGACGAAATTCCCCAAGGGGGGAGGAAAAGGCGCAAAGTGGCGGCGGGCGTGGAGTGCTGACGGGGATTCACGGCCGCCGGT
Source organism: Streptomyces sp. NPDC048612 (assembly GCF_043199295.1). NCBI lineage: Bacteria > Bacillati > Actinomycetota > Actinomycetes > Kitasatosporales > Streptomycetaceae > Streptomyces > Streptomyces sp. NPDC048612. The sequence continues at coordinate 336,900 of NZ_JBICVV010000005.1, read as the reverse complement.
GAGCGGCGTACGGGGAGTGGTGGGCCGTTGTGTCCCTCTCCGGGGTCAGCGGCTGTAACTGCTTGCCCTGAGGGGAATCCGCCTTCCGCCCTCGGCCTGCCGGGTGAGCGCGAGGACCGCCATGTCGTCGTCGCGCGGGCCGCCGGTCCAGTGTTCGACGTCCCGCACCAGGCGGTCGATCACGTCCTGCGGTCCCCGGAACGGGCCGTGGCCCGCCAGCTGGGTCTCGGGATCGTAGAACCGTCCGGAGCGGTCCCGGGCCTCCGTCACCCCGTCGGTGACCAGCAGCAGGGTGCTGCCCGCCGGGAAGGGCCGGTCGGCCGGGCGGGTCCGCTCCAGTCCCAGGGTGCCCATCCCCAGGGGGAGCCCCGGTTCGGCGTCCTCCAGGGCATGTACCTGGTCGCCGTGGCAGAGGTAAGGCGCCGGGTGGCCGCAGTTCAGCATCCGCAGACCGGCGGCTCCAGGGAGGACTTCGCAGATCAGGGCCGTGATGAAGCCCTCCAGTCGGTCCTCCTCGGAGGTGTTCCCGCTCTCCCGCAGCAGGGCGCGCTCCATCCGGTCGGCCAGCGTCGGCAGGTCCGGCTCCTCCTCGGCGGCCTCGCGGAACGCGCCCAGCAGCACCGACACCGCGCTCACCGCGCCCAGGCCCTTGCCGCGCACATCGGCGATCAGCAGCCGGACGCCGAACGGGGTCCGCTGGACGGCATAGGCGTCGCCGCCGATCCGGGCCTCGCTCTGGGCGGCCTGGTAGCGGGCGGCGATGGCCAGCGGGCCGACGCGCTCCGGCGGTGCGGGCAGCACGGCGCGCTGGGCGGCCTCCGCCACCGTGCGCACCACGTCCAGATGGCGTCCGTGGCGGGCGATCACCCGGTTGACGCCGACGCCCATGAGCGCGGCGAACAGGGTGTTGATCAGCTCCAGATACCCCACGATGTCGCCGGCGGTGCCGTCCTTCACGGTCAGCGCGAAGACCCCGCCGACGATGGCGATGCCGATCGCCACGGTGTGCCGCAGGGAGAACAGCGCACCGGCCGTCACGCTGGCCGCGGTCAGCATCGGGTCGCCCCAGTAGTCGGCCGGTGAGAACGCGTCCCAGACGAGGCCTCCGGCGACCAGGACGCTCGGGGCGAACTCGACGTATCGGGGCCAGCGGGGGGAGGGGGAGGGCATAGGCAGTCCTGACCAGCGGTCCATCGGTCCATGTCGGCCAGGGCCTGTCCGGCGGATCATGGACGGGCAGGCCCTGGCAGGAATATGCCTGTTTTGCGCTGTTTTATACCGCGCGGGTCGGGGTGGTGTCGATGCGCACCCGGTCAGTGGGCCGCGGGCGGGTGCCCGCGTGCCGTCCCGGTGGTGGTGCAGGGGGGCCGCCCGGCACCCCGCACACGGCCGCTCCGGCGCCCGGCAGGCATCCGTCCGGCTCAGCGAATGCGGCCCATGGGCGCCCGTGTCGCCGGGCGGTCCCCGCCGGCCGCCGGATAGCGTCGGGCTCCGTACAGCGCCGCTCCGCCGCCCGCCCCGGGCGCGGTGCGGGCCCCGCTCAGGAGCCCGCGGCGGCCGACGAGGAGGTGGGCCGTGGCCACGTGGCCGGCCGTACTGTTCGCACTGCTCGCGGCGGCCAGCAACGCGCTGGCCACCGTCCTCCAGCGGCGCGCCGCCCGTACGGTCCCGCTCTCCGCCGGACTGCGCCTCGGCCTGCTCGTCGATCTGCTGCACCGTGCCGTCTGGATCGGCGGGATGCTCGCGGTCGTCGCCGCGGCCTGCTTCCAGGCGCTGGCGCTGTCGCAGGGCGCACTGTCGGTGGTCCAGCCCCTCTTCGTCCTCGAACTGCCCCTCGCCCTGCTCATCGGGCGGGTCCTCCTGGGCGGGCAGATCTCCCGCACCGGCTGGACCGGTGTGGCCCTGCTCGTCGTCGGCCTCGGCTCCGCCCTCGCCGCCGCCGCGCCCACCATCGGCACCACCCACGCCCCCTTCGACCGCTGGGTGCCCGCCCTGGTGGTCTGTGCCGGGGTGATGGCCACGGCGGTCCTCGCCGCGCTCCGCCGCGGGGCGGGCGGAGTACGGGCCGCCTGCTTCGCCGGGGCGACCGCGGTCGGGTACGCCCTCACCGCGGCCATGCTGAAGGACGCCACCCACGCCTGGCAGACCGGCGGCCCGGCCGCGTTCTTCAGCAGCTGGCAGACCTACGGTTTCGCGCTCACCGGCGTACTGGCCATCTTCCTCCTGGAGAACGCCATGCAGTCGGGCCCGCTGACCGCCTCACAGCCGGTGCTCACCCTCGGCGACGCGCTGGTCAGCCTGTCGCTCGGCATCACCCTGTACGACGAGCGGGTACGGACCGGCTGGTGGCTGATCCCCGAGGCGATCGGCGTCGGACTGGTCCTGTGGGGCGCCGTGCTGCTCTCCGGCGTCGCCCTGGCCCAGGACCTGACCGGGGCTCAGGACAAGGCGCCGGCCACCGCCCACGACACCGGTACGGCGCCCGGGGCGGCGGACACCTGAGCCCCGCGGGACACCGGGCTCCCCGGGCCCGGCCGCGCCCGGGGAGCCGCCGGCTCACAGCATGACGTGCTTGACCTGGGTGTAGTCCAGCAGTCCGGCGAGGGACAGATCGCTGCCGTAGCCGGAGTGCTTGACCCCGCCGTGCGGCATCTCCGACACCGTGGTGCCATGGGTGTTCACCCAGACGATCCCGGTGTGCAGGGCGCGGGTGGCCCGCATCGCACGCGCGTGGTCGGCGGTCCACACGCTCGCCGCCAGACCGAACCGGACCCCGTTCGCCATGCGGAGGGCCTCCGCCTCGTCGGCGAACGGCTGCACCGTGACGACCGGGCCGAAGATCTCCTCCTGCACGATCTCGTCGTCCTGGCGCACCCCGGCGACGACGGTGGGGGAGTGGAACCAGCCGGGCTGCTCCGGCGCCGTCCCTCCCGTCACCACCTCGGCGTGGTCCGGCAGACGGCTCAACAGGCCCTGTACAGAGGCCCGTTGGGCCGCGCTGTTGAGCGGGCCGTAGTCGGCGGCCGGATCGTCGGGCGGCCCGGTCCGCAGCGCCCGCGCCGCCGCGGCGAACGCCGCCACGAACGCGTCATGGCGGCGGTGGTGCACCAGGAACCGGGTGGGCGCGGTGCAGTCCTGGCCGGCGTTGTAGTACGCCACGGCCGCGAGTTCGGCCGCGGTGGCCGCCACGTCCACGTCCTCATGGACCAGGACCGGCGCGTTGCCGCCCAGCTCCAGATGCACCCGTTTCAGGTCCGCCGCCGCGGTGGCGGCGATCTCCTGCCCGGCCCGGACACCGCCGGTGACGGCGACGAGCCGGGGCGCCGGATGCGCCGTCAGGGACCGCCCGGTGTCGCGGTCCCCGCAGAGCACGTTGAGCACCCCGGGCGGCAGGTGCTCGGCGGCGATCCGGGCGAGCAGCGCGGTGGCGGACGGGGTGGTGTCGGCGGGTTTCAGTACGGTGGTGTTGCCCGCGGCGAGCGCCGGGGCCACCTTCCACGCGGCCATCATCAGCGGGTAGTTCCAGGGGGTGATCTGGGCGCAGACCCCGACCGGTTCGCGGCGCTGCAGCGAGGTGCGGCCCTCGGTGTACTCGGCGGCGGCCGCGCCCGGCAGCCGGCGCGCCGCCCCCGCGAAGTAGCGGAAGGTGTCGATGACCGCGGGCAGTTCCTCGCCGCGGAACTGCCCCGGCGGCTTGCCGGTGTCCCCGACCTCGGCGGCCACCAGCGCGTCCGCGTGCTCCTCGACCGCGTCGGCGATCCGCAGCAGCGCCCGCTGCCGCTCGGCGGGGGTGGTCAGCGCCCAGCGGGCGAAGGCGGTCTCCGCGGCGGCGCAGGCCGCGTCGGTGTCGGACGGGCCGGAGCGCGGCGCGCTGCCGTGCACCGCGCCGGTGGCGGGATCGACCAGGTCCGTCGTCGCGCCGGAGGCCGCCGGGCGGTCCGTTCCCGCGAGGTGGTTGCGGACCGGCGTGCGGGTGGGGCCGTCAGCCATGGCGGAGCACCTCCCGGGCCGCCGCGCGGCCGGTGCGCACCGCGCCCTCCATGTAGCCGGCGACCCACTGGTCGGAGCCGCAGACGTAGAAGGGCGGTTCGTGGGTGCCGTGCAGCGGGCCCACCGCCGTGACATCACCGGGGTTCCACTGCGTGACATACCCCTGGGTCCAGGGATCGGTGCCCCACCAGCGCAGATACGAGGTGAACGGCTGGAAGGCCTCGGCCCCGTAGAGACGTGCCACGTCCGAGAGCAGTTCGTGGTCCCGGACCGGGGCGGGCATGCCCAGCAGGACTCCGTAGCGTTCGGGCGGGATCAGCGCGGAGAGGACGCCCTCGCTCTGCGGCCAGGTGCTGCCGAGCACGCCTTCGCATTCGGAGAGACCGCTGAGGTCCAGGCTGCGCCAGAAGGGCTTGTCGTAGGCCGCGGCGAACTTGGCCGCGACGGCCTGCCGCTGACGGTGCAGCGAGGCGACCCGGGCCTCGGAGACGCCGGTGAGCGCGACCGAGCGGAGCGGTCCGACCGGCAGCGCGCTGACCACGGCGTCCGCCGTCAGGCTCTCCCCGCAGGACAGCCGCACCCGGCAGCCGCCCGGCCGCACCGCCACCTCCTCGACGGGCGCTTCGAGCCGGATGCGCCGGCCGAGTGCGGAGGCCATCCGCAGCGCCACCGTCGCCGAGCCCTCGGCGACCCGCAGGCCCTCCCAGTCCTCGTAGGTGTAGGGGTCGGCGCCGGGGACCGCGGCGTGTTTGCGCAGCGCGGCGAGCAGCGAGGTGCGCTCGCAGGAGCCGCCGGCCAGGGCGAGTTGGCCGATCTCCCAGAGCCGTACGACGGCCGGGCTCGCCCCTTCGCCGCGCAGCCAGGCACCGACCGACAGCCGGTCGAGGGCCGCCGCGTGCGGATGGGCCCACGGGTCCTGCGGGTCCACGGTCCGTGCCAGCTGGACGAAGGCGTCGGTGACCTGGTGGTGGCAGGCCTCGTCGCCGGGGCCGAACCAGTGCGGCGGGTCACCGGCCGAGACCCCTTCCGCGGTGGCTCGCGCCATCCGTCCGGGCTCGGCGACATAGCTGGCGACGAGGGTCAGGCCGAGTTCCGCGGCCAGCGCGAGGTAGGCGGTGTGGGCCCGGCCGACGACCTCGCCGCCGAGCTGGACCAGCCGGCCGTCGGGCAGCACGGCCTGCTCGACGCGTCCGCCGACCCGGTCGCGGGCCTCCAGGACGAGCACGTCGGCACCGGCCGCGCTCAGGTCCCGCGCCGCGGCGAGCCCGGCGAGCCCGGCACCGAGCACGATGACATCGTGGTTCATGGGGAAGCTTCCTTTGCGGTCGGCGGGCGGAGGGGAGGGCCCGGGACGGCCGGGGCGGGCGGGAGTTTGACGACAGGACCTAGGCCAGGACCAGGCAGTGCTCCGGCCGCCAGCCGATCTCCACGCTCTCGCCGCCGCTCCAGCGGTCCTCCATGCGCGAGCGGTCGGTGTTCTGCTCCAGTACGGACACCGTGACGCCGGGGGCGAGTTCGATCAGATAGGTGGTGGTGGGGCCGGAGTAGACCGTCTCCCGCACCACGCCCTGCACCAGCGCCATCCCCGGCTCGAAGTCGGAGAGCCAGATCTTCTCGGGCCGGATCGACAGGCTGACGCTGCTGCCGTCGGCGACGCCGCCGCGCTCCCCGACCGGCAGCGCGGGGCCGCAGTCGAGGACCACCCGCCCGTCGCGGTAGGTGCCGGGGACCAGGTTGGAGGTCCCCATGAAGGAGGCCACGAAGCGGCTCGCGGGGTGTTCGTAGACGTCCTCCGGCGTCCCGCACTGCTCGACCCGGCCCTCGTTCATCACCGCCACCCGGTCCGACATGGTCAGCGCCTCGTCCTGGTCGTGGGTGACGAAGACGAAGGTGATGCCGACCTCGCGCTGGATCTGCTTGAGTTCGACCTGCATCCGCCGCCGGAGCTTGAGATCGAGCGCTGCCAGCGGCTCGTCGAGCAGCAGCACCTGCGGCCGGTTGACCAGGGCACGGGCCAGGGCCACCCGCTGGCGCTGGCCGCCGGAGAGCGTGCCGGGCTTGCGGCCGCCGAGCCCGCCGAGCTGCACCCGTTCCAGCATCACGCCGACCCGCTCGCGGATCTCGGCCCGGCCGACGCCCCTGCGCTTGAGGCCGAAGGCCACGTTGTCGGCCACCGAGAGATGGTCGAAGAGGGCGTAACTCTGGAAGACCGTGTTGACGTTGCGCTTGTCGGGCGGGAGCGCCGTCACGTCCTCACCGCTGAGGAGGACGGTGCCCGCGGTGGGGTCGGTGAAGCCGCCGATCATCCGCAGCGAAGTGGTCTTGCCGCAGCCGGAGGGGCCCAGCAGGGAGAAGAACTCGCCGGGCGCGATGTCCAGGGAGAGGTCCCGTACCGCGTAGGAACCGCCGTAGTTCTTGCTGACGTTGTCGAGCCGGACGGCGGGCGGGGCGTCGGCCGGGGCCGCGCCGGCACAGGGGGCGTCGGAGGAGGTCATGGGTGTCACTTCCCGGAGAGCAGATCGAGGCCACCGCGGCGGCCGAACAGGCGCGGAATGGCCAGCGCGAGACCGATGAGGCCGACGGAACCGGCGAGCATCAGCGTGCCGACCGCGTTGATGGTGGGCTGTACGCCGAACCGGATTGCCGAGTAGATACGGACGGACAGCGGCTGCGGGTCCACACCGGTGGTGAAGTAGGCCAGCACGAAGTCGTCGAAGACCAGGGCGAAGACGAGCACGGCGGAGGCCAGGATGCTGGGCAGCAGCGCGGGCAGGGTGACCAGCCGCAGGGCCTGCCAGCGGGTGGCGCCCAGGTCCATCGCCGCCTCCTCGACCTCCGGGTTGAGGGCGGCGATCCGCGCGCGCAGGATCACCGTCACATAGGAGATGGAGAAGGTGATCTCCGCGAGCATCACGGTGCCGGAGGAGAGGGTGATGCCCATGCCCTTGAAGAGCAGCATCGCCGCGACTCCGGTGACGATCTCCGGGGTGATCAGCGGGACCAGCATGATCAGTCCGGCCAGTGAGCCGAGCCGGGTACGGCAGCGCACCAGCCCCAGGGCCAGCGCCACGCCCAGGACCACCGAGCCCACCATGGCCACCAGGGAGACCCGCAGGCTCATCCCGAGCGACTCGATGAGCACGTCGTCGTGGAAGAACGCGGAGTACCAGCGGAGGCTGAAGCCCTTCAGGACGGTGAGCGACTTCTGCCCGTTGAAGGAGAAGAGGACCACCACCGCGATCGGGAGGTAGAGGACGAGGAAGAAGAGGGCGGTGACCGCGAGGGCCAGCCGGGGCCTGCGGTCGGTGCCGCGGCGGTGCGGGGGACGAGGCGTCATCGGGCGGCCTCCGCCTCGTCCTTGCGGGTGCGCCGCAGATAGCCGAGCATGCCGAGGAAGAGCACCGCCATCATCAGCATGGTGAGGGCGGAGCCGAGCGGCCAGTTCTGGCCCTGGAAGAACTTGTCCTGGATCAGGTTGCCGATCATGATCTGGTCCGGCCCGCCCATCAGCTGGGCGCTCACGAAGTCGCCCATGGCGGGCAGGAAGACCAGGACGGCGCCGGCGGCGGCACCCTGCCGGGTCGCCGGGAGGGTGACGAAGAAGAAGGTCCGCAACGGCCCTCCGTACAGGTCGCGTCCCGCCTCGATCAGCGAGAGGTCCATCCGCTCCAGTGCCGCGAACAGCGGGATGATCATGAAGACGATGAAGCCGTAGACGAGCCCGGCGATCACCCCGACCCCGCTCTGCAGGATCTTGGTGTGCGCATCGGCGAGCCCGACCGCGCGCAGCGCCTTCAGCACCGGCCCGCCGTCGGACAGCACCACCGACCAGCCGTACATCCGCACCAGGTAGTTGGCGAAGAACGGCACCACGATCGCGGCGATCAGCAGGTTCTTGAACCGCCCGCCGTGCAGGGCGATGGCGTAGGCGACCGGATAGGCCACGATCAGGCAGACGACGCAGGCGATCAGCGCGAAGGCCAGCGAGCGCAGCAGCACGATGCGGTAGGCCGGGTCGGCCATCGCCGCGATGTTGTCGAGGTTGAACCCGAACCGCGGGTTGCCGAGCGGGTCGGTGGTGCCCAGGGCCAGGGTGGCCACGAGGACCAGGGAGGCGATCAGGAACCCGGTCATCCACAGGGTGCCGGGGAGCATCAGCCAGGTCCACAGCCGGGTGCCGGACGCGGAGCGCCCGCGCCGGTCCCGGAGTGCTCCGGAGGGGGTGCGTTGTGCCATGTCAGCCGGCTTTCACGTGGGTCCAGGCGGCATCGCGGGCCTGCTCGCCCTTCGAGGACGCGTTGCGGAAGAAGAGGTCGGCCCTGAGGTCGTCGGGGCCGACCAGGCACTGCGGGAACGGCTTCACGATCGAGGCGTAGACGTCCTCGCTGCCGCCGACCGGCATCGGGTAGCCGATGTACCGGATGTTCTTCCGTACGTTCTCGGGTCTGAGCATGTAGTCGATGAAGAGCATCGCCGTGCCGGGATGACGGGCGTTGGCGGGGATCGCGTAGCAGTCCGAGTTGATCGGCGCGCCCTCCCTGGCGACCTCGAAGCCGAGCACGGACGGGTCCTTGGCCTGGCCGAGCATGGCGGCCATGTCGCCGCTCCAGGCCTGGGTCATCGCCGCGTTGCCGTTGAGCAGGTTGTTGTAGCTGTCGCTGGAGAAGCCGCGCAGCCGGGGACGGAGGCGCTGCAGCGTGGCGGTGATACGGGCGAGGTCGTGCGGGTCGGAGGTGCCGATGTCCAGGCCGAGTTTGAGCGCGGCCATGCCGAGCACCTCGTCGCGGTCGTCCAGGACGAAGACCTGTCCCCTGGCCCGGCGGTTCCACAGGTCGTCCCAGGAGCCGTCCAGGTCCTCGCCGATCCGGTCCTTCCGCCAGCCGATCCCCGTCTTGTACATGGTGAACGGCACGGTGTGCGCGGACCGGCGGTCGTACCAGGGGTCGGCGAAGTAGCGGTACCTGCCGAACACGGCGTCGGCGTGCGGCAGCCGGGAGTGGTCGATACGGCGCAGCCGCCGGCCGTCGGCCAGCCGCTGCGCCCATTTCGCGCTGGGGAAGATGATGTCGTAGCGGTTCCCGGCGTTGAGCTTGGCGGCCATGCCCTCCATCGAGTCGAAGTTGGACTGGATGACCTTGACGCCGTACTTCTTCTCGAAGCCGTCGAAGACCGCCGGGGCGACGAAGTCCGCCCAGTTGAAATACACCAGGTCGCCGTCCGCCTTGACGTCGATCGGCCGGTCCGGGTCGCCGAAGGCGTCGCGGTCCTCCGGCAGAAAGCCGCAGCCGGCCAGGCCGGCGCCGAGCGCCGCGGCGACGCCCGAGCGCAGGAGCGCGCGCCGGGACACCGGTGGGGGTTCCTCGGGGGACATGAGGTCCTCTCCGTAGGGGATGAGCGCTGCTTCAGGGAGCGGTCACGGAGGCACGGAAGCCCTGTCCTCCGTGCGGGACCTGTCAGCCGTGGCGCGGGGCGTCGCGCGCCGAGGGGGACGGCTCGTGGCGCTGTCTCACCGGTGGGGGTCAGCCCATCGCGTCACCGAGGTCGGTGCGTACCCGGTCGGCGAACCAGCCGACCGCGGCTTCCCGGCGGGACAGGGGGCCCGGCTCGAAGCCCGGGGTGCAGAGGCCCTTTTGCACCCGCGACACCAGGTCGGCGTCTTCGTCATTGGTGATCCAGCCGATGTGGATGTTGAGCCGGCGGGCCAGCCGGGTCCGTGCGCTCGTGCCGCGGCGTGTGTAGAACGCGCCGGGGACGGCCACCCGGTCGACCGCCGTCGGTATGGCGGTCCAGGCAAGCACATGGTCCGGGTAGAAGTCGATGAGTGTGTTGGGGTAGATCACCGCGTAGCGCCAGATCCGCCGGTCGGCCTCGGTGAGACCGGGCATGGGGGAGGCGAGGCGCTGGTAGAGCCGCTCGGCCCAGTTCGAGGACGGTTTGTCGCGCAGCGGTGAGGCGAAGAGAACGTAGGACGCGTCGATCTCGCCGGTGTAGCCCTGGTAGTCGAGCAGCCGCATCAGCCCGGGGTGGGCGACCGGGACGTGGTAGCCCTCCAGGTAGTTGTCGACGGCGACCTTCCAGTTGGCGTGCTGTACTTCCGCACCGGCCAGATCGTGGATACGACTGCGGCCCACCGGCACCAGATCGGTCCCCGCGTAGTGGCCGACGGCCTCCGCCAGCCCGGCGCACTGCTCCGCCAGCGGCACCGCGTCCGGGTCGAGGTTGGCGAAGACGAACCCGAGGAACGACTCGACCCGGACCGGGAGGAGACCGAGCGCGGGCTTGTCCAGGCAGGGGATCTGCCGGGCCTCGGGCGCACCGACCAGCCGTCCGTCGAGCTTGTACGTCCAGCCGTGGTATGGGCAGCGGATGGCCTTGCCGGACGCCTCGGGGGCGGCGATCAGCCGGGTGCCGCGGTGCCGGCACACATTGAGGTGTCCGGCCAGGGTGCCGTCCTCGGTACGGACGACCAGCACCTCGCGGTCGGCGACGGTGGCGGCGAGCCGTGCGCCGGGGCCGGGCAGATCGGACTCGTGGCACACGAGCTGCCAGGACCTGGCGAAGATGTGCCGCGTCTCGGCGGTGGCCGTGGCCGGGTCGGTGTAGTAGCGGGCGGACAGCGCCTTCCCGGGGGCGTCCGCCGTTGGCGGTGCCGTGGTGGCTTCGGCGTGCATCGGGTCACTCCTCCATGCCGCACGGGTGCCGGGCGGAGCGGCCGGGCGCGGGGGGACGCCCCTGGCCGGCGGGCCGGCTCCCGTGCTGACTAATTGGTCAGTCAGATTGCTGGCGGGTTTCAACGAAGTCAAGACTTGTGTCCTGACTAATTGATTAGTTAGCTTAGTGGTATCGCCGCTCCGGCGATACGTCGTACGGCCCCGCAAGCGAGCGCCGTACGCCCCGACACCGTCGGCCGAACCCCCTCACCACGGCATCTCACCCCGGCACCGAGCCACGGCAACGCCCCCACCCGGCTGCCTGACCTGACCAGCGCCGGCACCCACCCCTCTCCCCGGAGGCACGCATGAGCGGTCGTCGGAACCTGATCTGGCTCGGGCTCACTCCCGAACCCGAACGGGAACTGCCCGCCACCGTCGCGGCCCTGCGGACCGCCGCGCGACGGACGGCCGACGCCCCCGCCGAGGCGGCCGAGGCCGAACGGCGGCGCGTGGAGCGGCTGATCCTGCACGGCACCCAGCGCGGCTGGCTCCGCTATCTCGCCGAGGTGACCGGGCTGGTCACCGAGGTCGCCCACCGTGCCCGCCCCGGCGACCGCCGGGCCGCCCTGCGCGCGGCCGAGGTCGTGCTCGACCACCACCGCATGCTGATCGGCCTCCCCGGACCGGGATACGAGCGGACGGCTGCGGACCGCGGCGCCCTGGAACACGCGGTGCGCACCCTGCGCACCGCCCCACCGGACGGAGACCGAGGATGACCGGGACCGACTCCCTGATGCCGCCGGGTACGCCCTCCGTGCTCGGCGCGGCACCGGACGTGACCGAGGACGCCCGGGAGTATCTGGCTGCCGGCGGCTACCGCGGCGCGCTCGGCGCAGCGGAGCTCCTCGACCGGCTCGACGGCCTGCGCGGACGCGGCGGGGCCGGATACCCGGCCGCCGCGAAACTCCGCGCCGTCCGCGACGCCGGGCCCCGCCCCGTCGTCGTGGCCAACGGCGAGGAAGGGGAGCCCGGTTCGGTCAAGGACCGCTGGCTGCTGCGGGCCCGGCCGCATCTGGTCCTGGACGGGCTGGCGCGCGCCGCCGAGATCACCGGCGCGGAACGCGGCTACGTCTATCTCTCCGACACCACGGCGGGCGAACGCGTCCGCCGCGCCCTCGCGGAGCGGACACCGCGGCTGCCCTGTGAGGTCGTCGACACCCCGCACACCTATGTCGCGGGGGAGGAGACCGCCGTCGTCCGCCGGATCAACGGCGGCCCCGCACTCCCCACCGCCAAACCGCCCCGCCCCTACCAGCAGGGCGTCGGCGGCGCCCCGACCCTCGTCGCCAACGTCGAGACCCTGGCCCGTATCGCGCTCGTCGCCGCACACCCGGAACGACGGCACCGCACCGTCCGCAGCACCCTGGTGACGCTCTCCGGCAGGGGCGCCGAACCCCTGCTCGTGGAGGTGCCCTACGGCTGCACCCTGCGGACCCTGGCGCGCGCCCAGGGCACCCCCGAACCGGCCGGGGCGCTCATGGGCGGCCTCTTCGGCGGGCTGATCGGCCCCGGCCGGCTCGACCTCGTACTGGACCCCGACACCCTCGCGGCCGCGGGCACGGCGCTGGGCTGCGGGGCGATCCGCTTCCTCGCCCCCGACGAGTGCCCGGTGTCCCTCGCCTCCGCCGCCCTCGCCCATCTCACCGCCGAGAGCGCACGGCAGTGCGGCATCTGCGTCGCGGGCACCGGCGCGGTCCGTGACGCCGTCGGCGCGCTGACCGACGGCACCGCCGACACCGGGCTCCTCACCCGGCTGGAGCGCTGGTCCGCCTCCCTGCCCGGCCGCGGCGCCTGCGGTCTGCTCGACGCCGCCGCCGGCACGGCCGGCAGCCTGCTGCGCGCCTTCCCCGACCTGGTCCGTGCCCACCTCGGCACCCCCTGCCCGGACTGCGCAGCGCCCGCCGACGCCGGACGGCTCACCGTGCCCGTCCCGCATGTCGCCCGCCGTACGGTGCCCCGCCCGCGCTCCGCCCCCGCCTCCCGCTGAAAGGACGACCGCCGTGAAACTCCGTCTCGACGCCACCCGCTGCCAGGGCTACGGCCTGTGTCAGGAACCCGCTCCGGACCTCATCGACCTCGACGACTTCGGCTATGCCGCCGTCACCGCCGACCCCGCGCCGGGCGCCGCCGAGGACGCCGCCCGCGCCGCCGCCGAGGCCTGCCCCAACTCCGCGCTCCGGCTGGAGAGGTGACCATGGGACGTGATCTGTCGGCCCTGTTCGACCCGGCGTCGGTCGCGGTGGTCGGTGCCAGTGACGACCCGGCGAAGTACGGCCACGCGGTCGCCGCCCAGGCCCTGCGGGCCCCCGGTCGCCGGCCCGTCCACCTGGTCAACCGCCGGGGCGGCACGGTCCTCGGGCGCACCGCGGTCACCTCGCTCGCCGGGATCGGCGAACCCGTCGATCTCGTGGTGATCTCCGTACCGGGCCCCGGCTTCGAGGCCGCCGTCGACGACGCGCTCGCCTGCGGCGCCCGTGCCCTCGTCGGCATCACCGCCGGCTTCGCCGAGACCGGCCCCGCCGGGCTGGCCCGCCAGCGGGCGATCGCCGACCGGGTACGCGCCGCCGGCGCCGTCCTCGTCGGCCCGAACTGCCTCGGCATCGCCGACAACACCACCGAGCTCTACCTCGCCTCGGACCGCTTCGCCCCCGGCGGTATCGCCCTGCTGAGCCAGAGCGGCAACCTCGCGCTCGAACTCCAACTCCGCTGCACCCCACACGGGTTGGGCTTCTCCCGCTTCGTCTCGCTCGGCAACCAGGCCGATGTCACCCTCGTCGACCTCATCGACGACGCCGCCCGGCACGACGCCACCCGCGCCATCGCCGTCTACGCGGAGGACTTCGGCGACGGCCGGGCCTTCGCCGAGGCGGCCGCCGCGGCCGGCAAACCGGTGGTCCTGCTCACCGCCGGGCGGGGCACCGCCTCGGCGCGCAGCGCGCAGTCCCACACCGGCGCGCTGACCACCTCCGCCGATGTCGTGGCCGCCGCCTGCCGGGACGCGGGCGTCGAACTCGTCGCCACCCCCCATGAGATGACCGTGGTCCTCGCCGCGCTGAACGGGGGACGGCGCGCCACCGGACACCGCGCCGCGGTCTGCACGGACGGCGGCGGCCACGGCGCCATCGCCGCCGACGCCACCGAGTCCGCCGGACTGGCCGTGCCCGAACTCGGGCCCGCCGCACAGCAGCGGCTCAGCGCGCTGCTGTGGGCACAGTCCGCGGTGCGCAACCCCGTCGACCTGGCCGGGATGGGGGAGCGGAACCCGCACTCCTACGGCGACACGGTCGGCGCGCTGCTCGCTCTGGACGAGGTCGACTCCGTCCTGCTGACCGGGTACTTCGGTGGCTACTCGGCGGCGACCGGCGGGCTGGGCGGTCCGACGGCCGAGAGCGGCACCACGGGCGGCGGCAGCGCACTCGCCGCGGGGGAGCTGGAGACCGCGCACCAGATGGCCGAGCATGCCACGCGGACCGCCAAGCCCCTGGTGGTGCAGTCGATGTTCCCGGACGCCCCCAGCTGCCGCACGCTGGTGGAGGCCGGCATACCGGTCTTCGCCTCCACCGAGGACGCGGCCCGCGCGCTGGCGGCGATGACCGCGGGCGACACCACCGGCCCGCCCGGCGTCCGCCCCCTGCCACCGGCCGCGACCCCGCTGTCCGACCCCGGCTACCACGGCGTCCGCGCCCTGCTGAGCGCCGCCGGCGTGCCCTTCCCCGAGGCCCGTGAGATCACCGACGAGGCCCAACTGACCGCCGCCGCCGACGCGTTCGAGGGGCCGTACGTCCTCAAGGCCCTCCACCTCCTGCACAAGTCCGACGCCGGCGGGGTGGCCCTGGGACTGCCGGACCGGGCCGCGCTCGTCACCGCTTTCCGGGAGATGCACGCCCGGCTCGGCGCCGCCTCCTACTCGGTCGAGGCGATGGCCGACCTGACCGACGGCGTCGAGCTGATCGTCGGGGTGCGGCGTGACCCCCGGTTCGGCCCGGTCGCCATGGTCGGCCTGGGCGGGGTGCTCACCGAGGCGCTGCACGATGTCGCCTTCGCCCTGGCACCCGTCCCGGCGGCCCGCGCCGCACAGCTGCTGGCCGGGCTGCGGACCGCCGCGCTCCTCCAGGGCGTCCGCGGCCGGCCCGCGGTCGACGTGGCCGCCGCGGCAGCCGTGATCGAGCGCCTCACCACCCTCGCCGCCGCCCACCCCGAGATCGCCGAGATCGAGGTCAACCCGCTGCTCGTCCGCCCGGACGGCGCCCTCGCCCTCGACGCCCGCGCCGTACCGGCCTGACGCCCCGCCCTACGCCCGCCGCCACGGAGGACACCATGGACTTCCGCTACACCCCCCGACAGGCCGATCTGAAGGCCCGCGCCGCCGCCTATACCGAGCTGTTGATCCGGTACGAGGACCAGGCCGAGGAGGCCGGCGGACCGCTTCCCTCCGACACCGTCCGCGAACTGACCCGGGCCGCGATCGACGCCGGTGTCTACGCCCTCAACATGCCCGAGAAGTGGGGTGGCCCGGGGCTGTCACTGCTCGACCAGGTCATCGTCGAGGAGGAGTTCGGCAAGGTCACCAACTGCCTGTGGGACATCCCCTGGCGGCCCGCCAACGTGCTGGCGTACGGCACCGAGGCCCAGCGGGAGAAGTATCTGCTCCCCGTCATCCGGGGCGAGCGCTTCGACGCCTTCGCGGTGACCGAACCCGGCGCGGGATCGGACCCCGGCTCGGGCACCAGCACCGCCACCCGCACCGCGGGCGGCTGGCTGCTCAACGGCGAGAAGTGGTTCGTGACCTGCGGTGACATCGCCGACTTCCTGCTGGTGCAGGCCGACGCGGGACCGGAGCGGGCCGCCACCCTCTTCTTCGTCGACAAGCAGGCCCCGGGCGTCCGGATGACCCGGGTCCCGCGCTTCATGCACTCCGCCGTCAACGGGCACCCCGAGTTCACCTTCACCGACGTCTTCGTGCCCGACGAGGACGTCCTCGGCGGCGTCGGCAACGGGTACGAACTCACCAAGGAGTGGTTCACCGACGAACGGCTGATGATCGCGGCCCGCACCACCGGCGCCGCGGAACGCGCCCTGCAGCTGGCGCGGGACTGGGCGGTGGAGCGCCGGCAGTTCGGGTCGCCGATCGCGGACTTCCAGCTGGTGCAGGGGATGCTGGCGGACTGCGCGGTCGACATCGCCGTCAACCGGGCCTACACCCACCAGGTCGCCTGGGAGGCCGACCGGCCGGGCGCCGACCCCAAGACGCTGCACGCCAAGGCCTCGACGGCCAAGCTCGCGGCGAGCGAGGCGGCGGGGCGGGTCATCGACCGCTGTGTGCAGATCTTCGGCGGGCGCGGGTACGACCGTTCCCACCCCGTCGAGCGGATGTACCGCGAGCTGCGGGTGGACCGCATCTGGGAGGGCACCTCCGAGATCCAGCGCCTGATCATCGCCAACGAACTCATCAAGCGCGGCACCCGCGCCCTCGGCCTGCCCCTGCCCTGACCCACACCCCCACCCGGCCCGGCTCCCACCGACTTCGAGGACTGACATGGACTTCCGTCTCACCCCCCGCCAGGCGGACCTCAAGCGCACCGCGCGCGCACTCACCGAGACCCTCACCGCGTACGAGACCGACTGCGAGGAGAACAACGGCCTGACACCGCAGGCCCACGACGACATCCGCGAGGCCGTCCTCGCCTCCGGTCTCCAGGCCGTCAACATGCCCCGGGAGTGGGGCGGCGCCGGGCTGACCATCCTCGAACAGGTCATTGTCCAGGAGGAGTTGGGGCAGCTGACCGGTGCCCTCTGGGACACCGTGTGGCGCCCCGCCAACGCCCTGCGCTTCTGCACCCCCGCACAGCGCGCGCGTTTCCTCGAACCGGTCATCCGTGGCGAGCGCCGCGACTGCTACGCGGTGACCGAGCCCGGCGCCGGCTCCGACCCGCAGAACCTGGCGACCACCGCGACACGGACGGCCGACGGCTGGACGCTGAACGGCGAGAAGTGGTTCGTGACCGTCGGCGACCACGCCGACTTCATGATCGTCCTCGCCGCGGCGGGCCCGGACCGGGAGCCGACGCTCTTCCTCGTCGACAAGGACACCCCCGGCATCGCGATGACGCGGGTACCGCGCTTCATGCACACCTTCGTCTACGAGCACCCCGAGTTCACCTTCACCGGGGTGCAGGTACCCGAGGACGCCGTGCTCGGCGGCGTCGGCAAGGGCTACGACATCACCCGGTCCTGGTTCACCGAGGAACGGCTGATGATCGCCGCCCGCACCACCGGCGCCGCCGAACGGGCGCTCCGGCTGGCCCGGGACTGGGCGGTGGAGCGGCGGCAGTTCGGGTCGCCGATCGCGGACTTCCAGCTGGTGCAGGGGATGCTGGCGGACTGCGCCGTCGACATCGCCGTCAACCGCGCCTACGCGCATCAGGTCGCCTGGGAGGTCGACGAGGGCACCGTCGACCGCAAGACCCTGCACGCCAAGGCAGCCATCGCCAAGCTCGCGGCGAGCGAGGCGGCGGGGCGGGTCGTCGACCGCTGTGTGCAGATCTTCGGCGGCCGCGGGTACGACCGCTCCTACCCCGTCGAGCGGCTCTACCGCGAGCTGCGGGTGGACCGCATCTGGGAGGGCACCTCCGAGATCCAGCGCCTGATCATCGCCGGTGAACTGGTCAAGCGGGGCACGGGAGTCCTGCAGATGCCCACCGCCGGCTGACCCCGCACCGCGCCCCCGGCCCGTGTACCCGGACCCGGGCCGGGGGCGCACGTCGTCGAGACCGACCGGGCGATGCGGCAGGGCCGCGCCCACCCGCTGGGACCGCTCGCGCCGGCCGACCTGATCGGCCGCAAAACGGGCCGGGGCTTCCACCGGTCCCCCTGAGCACACCCGGCGGCGACGGGCGGCCCGGGGCGGTGATGCGGGAAGATGGACGGGACGGGCCCGCCGAGCCCGCCGAGGACACCGACACCGACCCGGGGAGCACTCACGTGGCCAAGGCTGAACGCACTCTCGAAACGCGGGAACGGATTCTGTCCGCCGCGTGCGAAGTGATCGCCGAGGTCGGCTTCGAGAAGATCCGCATGCGGATGGTCGCGGAACACGCCGGGGTGTCCACCGCCCTGCTCCACTACCACTTCGAGAACCGGGAGCGGCTCTTCACCGAGGCGATGACCCACTCCTTCGCGCAGACCGGCACGGAGCTGGAACGGGACGCCGACACGGTGCCCGCCTCCGTGGTCCTGGCCCGCATCCTGCACAACATGCTGCCCACCGACCCGGAACTGCGGCAGGACTGGCGGCTGTGGCAGGAACTGTGGGTACGGGCGCTGCGCGACGAGACCGCCCAGCGGCTCGCCGTCGACCTCTACGACCAGCTGCACAGCTGGCTCGGCCAGGCCATCCGGCGGGGCATCGCGTCGGGCGAGTTCACCGACTGCGATGTGGACGCGACCAGCACCCTGCTGCTCGCACTGAGCGACGGTTTCGGAATCCGGCTGATGCTGGGCGACCCGAGGATCGACCTCCCCGCCGCCCAGGCGGCCATCTGGCGCGCCGTCGCGGGAACGCTCGGCGCCCCCGATACCTTCCCCGAGATCTGAACCATGTGATCATTTCCGGATGAGCACGAGTGACCGGGCCGTGGCGCCCGCGTACGGGACGACCACAGCCGAACTACCCTCCTTCGTGGGGGAGTTCGAGGTCCATCTCACCGTCCGGGACGACGGGGACCCGGAGGTGGCCGCACGGCTGACCGCCCATGCGGCGGCGCGGCGCATGACGTGCGTCCACATCCTGCTCGAACGGGGCGAGGTGCCCTCGCAGCCGATGCTGACACTGCACGGCACCGGGACGTACGAGGAGATCCGGGCACGGGCCGCCGCGGCGGCGGACGGACTGCGGGCCGCGGGGTTCGACGTCCTGCGGACGAAGATCGAGGCCACCCCGTGGACCACGGGCGTCCCCGGCACCGATGACGAGGCCGCGGCGCTCGGTCCCGCCTACTACTTCGAGCACCACCTCAAGCTGGTCCTGACACGCTCGGCTCCCGTCGCCGCCCTGCTCACCCTCGCCGCCGGGCACGGTGCGCACCTCTCCCGCAACGCCCGGCGGGCGCGGTCCGACGGCCGGCTGGAGCGCTTCGTGACCCAGCGGTGCCACCGGGTGGGCCTGACGACCGCGGGACGGCGACTGGACGCCCTGGTAAGCGAGTTGCGTGCCGCGGGACACCGGATAGCCTCCATCGAGCGGGAGTTCGTGGTCCACGACGGGAACCTCGCACTGGACGCGGGCTGGCTGGACGAGACACACACCATGACGGGGGAGCGGAGCGGCGCATGACGGAGACCGGCGAGACGGGTACGGCGGCGGAGTGGCGGGCACTCCGGTACGGACCGTGGAAGGACACGGTGACCGTGCCCCGGTCCCGGCCCGACGAGGCGACGCGGGCGCGGATGGATCTGCCCGCCACGCTGCATCCCGTACCGGACGACGGTGTGGTGCAGCGCCCGGTGTTCGACCCCGCGGCGGCCCACCACGACTTCGGGATGCGCCTGGGCGAGCCGAGCTTCGCGGACGCCGCGGTCGGCGAGCGCTGGTACGACGCACGGCGGCACGCGCTGCACCACGTGCTGACCGCGATCGCGCGGTCCCCGTGGGCCGGCCACCTGGTGCTGCGCGGCAGCATGCTGCTGGCGTCCTGGTTCGGGGACGCGGCGCGGGAGCCCGGGGACCTCGACTTCGTCGTGGAGCCGGAGAGCTGGCAGCTGACGGACCCGCGTACGGACCGGATGCTCGACGGCATCGCCGCAGCGGCCGAGGAGCTGTCCCACCGCGGCGGTCCGGTACGGCTCGACGCACAGGCCGCGGCCGCCGACGAGATCTGGTCCTACGACCGCGTGCCGGGCCGGCGCCTCGTCATCCCGTGGACGGCCGCGGCCGACGGGGTGCCGGGGGGAAGCGTCCAGCTCGACTTCGTCTTCACCGAGCGGCTGCCCGTGCCCGCGGAGCCGACCGAGATCCGTGGACCCGAGGGCACCGCACCCGTGACGGTCCGTGCGGCGACCCGTGCGCTGTCGCTCGCCTGGAAGGTGCTCTGGCTGGTCAGCGACGAGTACCCGGAAGGCAAGGACCTCTATGACGCGGTCCTGCTGGCGGAGTGCACCGCACTGCCCTTCGCCCTGCTGCGCGAGGTGTTCCGGGACGTGGACTACGGCACCTACGACCGGCAGCCGGTGCTGCACCGGACCCTCTGGGGTATCGAGGGCGACTGGTCCGAGCTGCGCAAGGAGTACCCGGACCGCGGCGCACTCACGGTCCCGGGCCGCCGGGTGGAGTACGGGTACATCCAGCGTCTCGCGGCGGCGCTGCGGCCCACGTTCGCCTCGGCCGCCGGCGGCGACACCGCCGCCTACCGCCAACGGGCCGCCTGGTTCGGCTCACTCACCGCGGAATGCGCCGCCGTCCTCGCCGGCCAGGGCATGGACGCGGTGCAGGAACTGCTGACCGAGCGGTGTGTGGCCTTCGACAACGCGGTCGTCCTCACCCGGGAGCTGTCCGGCCCCGACCGGTGGTCCCTGCGGGAGGCGGCGGACGTGGTGGCGGCGTTCCGCGGGCAGCACCCGTCGCTCGGCCGGCGGCCGTGGCTGCTCACCGACCCGGACGAGGTGGTGCGGCAGCTCGGCGAGGACGAGGACGAGGACGAGGACGAGACCGACGCGTAGGGATACGCGGGGCGCACACCGTCACGCCGGCCCGTGCTGCGGGAGGCGGGGCTCACCCCGTGCTGCTGATGCTCTCCGGTGCGATGACGAAGAGCACGCGCTCCTCGTCGCGGCCCCCGTACCAGGGGTAGGGCTTCCCGAGGTACTTCTGGGCGAGCTGCTCGATGTGCTCGACCGCGCCCTCGGTCGTGGTCTCGACCACCCGGCCCCGCACCTGGAAGAAGCGCGAGGGGTTGTCCGGGTCGGAGACGGCGACCGCCACGCGGGGGTCGCGCCCGATGTTCCGGGTCTTCACATGGCCCCGGACGCTGTTGATCAGCACATGTGTGCCGTCGGTGTCGACCCAGGTCTGGGTCAGCTGAGGGGAACCGTCGGGCATCGAGGTGGCCAGATAGCAGGTGCTCGGCCGGCGCAACAGCGCGAGTAGTTCAGAGGGAAGGTGCACGACGGTCTCCCGGCCGGTCGGAGGGGCGGGGTCTGTCCGGTTTTCTCCCGCCGCTGGGTGGAGGTGCGCCGCTGACGCGGTGCGCGGCGGAGCATATACGGGGCAAGTCCGCTTCCCCGCGCCCCATACCCTCTCCCGTGCGCCGGTGTTGGGTGGTGCGGAGCGGCGGATTTCAGCCGCTATGCTTGCTGGATACAAGCAAGGTGTTCAACGGGTCGACCACCATCACCGCGAAGGATCACGACGATGAGCAAGGGCACGGTCCATGCCTGCGACCGGGGTGCACCGCAGGTCACCGCCGCGTCGGGGCTGGACGAGGCGGCCGCCGGGCTGGGGACGGAGATCGTCCGCTTCTCGCGGCTGATCGCGGCCTGGAAGCAGCGCGCCAAGACCGACGGCGGCGCCGCCGACCGGGTGCTGCTGGCCCGGCTGGTGGTCGGCGGGGACCAGCGGGCGACCGATCTGGCCGCCGACGCGTTCCTGGATCTGTCGACCGTCAGCCGTCAGGTGCGCT
Organism: Streptomyces sp. NPDC048612; assembly: GCF_043199295.1. Lineage (NCBI taxonomy): Bacteria > Bacillati > Actinomycetota > Actinomycetes > Kitasatosporales > Streptomycetaceae > Streptomyces > Streptomyces sp. NPDC048612. Next base: position 315,524 of record NZ_JBICVV010000005.1, on the reverse strand, counting down.
CGCTGGTGGAGCGGGGCCTGGTGACCCGTCGTCCCGATCCGGAGGACCGCCGCGGGTCCTTGCTGGCCGCGACCGAGGCGGGGCGTGCCGCGTTCGCGCAGTACCGCCGTCAGCGCGACGCCGAACTCGCCGCGCTCCTCGAACCGTGGTCGCCGCAGGACCGGGCCGACCTGATCCGGCTGCTGGGCCGCCTCAACGAGGACATGGCAGAACGACAACACACACGGCTGGGTCCCGGGGGACACCAGGGTGCCGCCGTGGAGCAGGGAGACGTACGTACATGAGCACTGCCACCTCCCCGCCCGGGGCGGGAACCGGGGAGATACCCGGACCAGGAGTACTGACTCACCGTCAGATCCTCACCATCCTCAGCGGTCTGATGCTGGGGATGTTCCTTGCCGCGCTCGACCAGACCATCGTCAGTACCTCGATCCGGACCATCGCCGACGATCTGCACGGCCTCAGCGAGCAGGCCTGGGCGACCACCGCCTACCTGATCACCTCCACGATCGCCACTCCGCTGTACGGCAAGCTGTCCGACCTGCACGGCCGCAAGCCCTACTACCTGATCGCGATCACCGTCTTCGTCGTCGGCTCGGTGCTGTGCACCTTCTCCACCTCGATGACCGAACTCGCCGCGTTCCGCGCGGTGCAGGGGCTCGGCGCGGGCGGTCTGATGTCGCTGGCGCTGGCGATCATCGGTGACATCGTCCCGCCCCGGGAACGTGCCCGGTATCAGGGGTACATGCTCGGCACCTTCGCCACGTCCAGCGTCGCCGGTCCGCTGATCGGCGGCGCCCTGGCCGGCCAGGACCAGCTGCTCGGCATCACCGGCTGGCGCTGGGTCTTCCTGGTCAACGTGCCGGTCGGGATCATCGCGCTGTTCGTGGTCGCCAAGGTCCTCAACATCCCGCACACCCGGCGCGACCACCGCATCGACTGGTGGGGCGCGCTCACCATCACCGTCGGTGTCGTCCCGCTGCTGCTCGTCGCCGAGCAGGGCCGGGAGTGGGGCTGGGACTCGTCCCGGTCCGTCGCCTGTTATGTGACCGGTGTCGTCGGCATCATCGCCTGGATTCTCGTCGAGCGGCGGATCGGTGACGACGCGCTGATCCCGATGCGGCTGTTCCGCAACGGCACCTTCAGCAAGACCAGCGTGCTGTCCGTGCTGATCGGTATGGGCATGTTCGGCGGGATGCTGATGATCCCGCAGTACCTCCAGCTGGTGAAGGGCGCCAGCCCCACCAAGTCGGGTCTGGAGATGCTGCCGCTGATGGCGGGGATGTTCATCGCCTCCATCGCGTCGGGCCAGATCACCGCCAAGACCGGTCGCTACAAGATCTTCCCGCTCATCGGCACCGCGCTGATGATCGCGGCGATGCTGCTCTTCCACTTCCGGGTCCAGTGGGACACCCCGCTGTGGGAGACCATGATCTACATGCTGGTCTTCGGCCTCGGCCTGGGCGGCTGTATGCAGACGCTGGTGCTGGCCGTACAGAACGCGGTGCCGCCGCGGGACATGGGCGTGGCGACCGCCTCGTCCACCTTCTTCCGGCAGATGGGCGCCACCGCCGGTACCGCGATCTTCCTGTCGGTGCTGTTCAGCACGGTCGGCGAGAAGATCTCCGGGGCGTTCAAGGACGCGGCGTCCACCGAGCGCTTCCAGGCAGCGCTGCACGACCCCGCGGTGCTGCGCGACCCCGCCAACAAGCCCGTGCTGGACATGCTCAAGCACCCCGGCAGCGCGGACTCCTCGGGCGTGCTCAGCGACTCCTCGTTCATCCAGCACCTCGACCCGCGGCTGGCCGAGCCGTTCAAGCGCGGCTTCGCCGACTCGATGCACACCGTCTTCCTCATGGGTGCGGTCGTCGTCGCCCTGGCCTTCGTGCTGATGTGGTTCATCAAGGAGGTCCCGCTGCGGCAGATCTCCGGTCTCCAGGCCCGCGCCGAGGCCGACGCCGAGGCCGACGCGGCCGCGGCGGCCGGCACGGCGGTGACCGATGCCGACGGGGCTGAAGGGGCCACGACCGGTGCCGAAAGCGCGCCGGACGCGGCGGAGCCGGCCGGGCCCGACGGGGCCGCGGGCGCCGACCCGGTATCCGCCCTCGCCGCGGTGTCCGCGCCCCTCGCGGGCCGCGCCCCGGGGGCGACCGGCCCGGAGATCCGGGGCACCGTGCGGGACGGCGGCGGCCGGCCGGTTCCGCAGGCCGCGGTCACCCTGATCAGCGTCGACGGCCGGCAGCTCGGCCGTACCGCGACCGCGGCCGACGGCGGCTACGCGCTGCCCACGACGGGTGCCGGCACCTATGTGCTGATCGGCTCCGCCGGAGCCCGGCAGCCGCAGGCCGTGACCGTCGTCGTGGGCGGCGAGCCGGTGTCGTTCGATCTGAGCCTCGGCGGCGCGGCCGGTCTCTCCGGCGAGGTCCGTGCGGAGAAGGGCGACGCCCCGGTGCCCGGCGCCCTCGTCGTGGCGACCGATGTCACCGGCGAGGTCGTGGCGTCCGGAGTGGCCGGCCAGGACGGGAGCTTCGCGTTCGCCGAACTGACCCCCGGCAGCTACACCCTCGCCGTCAGCGCCGAGCACCACCGCCCGTCCGCCCTCCAGGTCGAGGTCACCACGGGCCACCGCAACTGGTACGAGGTCCGCCTGACACCCGGTGCCCGCATCCGCGGCACCGTGCGCACGGTGCACGGCACCCCGGTGGACGACGCCCGGGTGACCCTGCTGGACCCGGCGGGCCAGGTGGTCGGCACCGCCACCAGCGGCCAGGACGGTGCGTACGCCTTCACCGACCTCGACAGCGGCGAGTACACCGTGATCGCCAGCGGCTATCCGCCCGTGGCCGCCCCGCTGCACCTGGCGGCCGCCGGGCACGGCGAGTTCGACATCGAGCTGGGCCACGACCCGGTGCGCTGACGCCGGAGAAACCGGCATGAGGGGGCCCGGTGCGCGCGGAGCGCCGGGCCCCCTTCTCAGGCCCGTTCCCCGGGCCCGGGGCCGCCACCGGGTTTGGCGCGGCGGCCCCCCTCTACGTACAGTTCCGCCGAAGCGTGAATAGAACATACGATCCCAGGAAAGCGGCAGCGGCGATGACGGTGACCGAAACAGGCCGGGCCGATGGCACGGGTATCGACTCGGAGCGGATGGCGGTCTGCCTGAGCGTGCTCGAAGAGCTCGACGGGCTGCCGCTGGATCACCCGGACGCGATCGCCATACGGCGCGCCACCGCCGGCATCTACCGCAAGGTGAAGCAGCGGCGCCGGCAGGAACGCCGGGCGGCCAAGACCGCCAACGACCGGGCGGTGACCGCGGCCACGGCCACCGGCGCGCCCGACCGGATCGACGACGAGACCCAGGGCCTGACCCTCGCCAGCTCCGTCACCACGGAACTCGCCGGCATCCTGGAGCGGCCCCGCTCCTGCTACACCTGCAAGTCCCGCTACGTCGAGGTCGACGCCTTCTACCACCAGCTCTGTCCGCCGTGCGCCAAGGAGAACCGGGCCCGCCGGGACGCCCGTACGGATCTCACCGGCCGGCGCGCCCTGCTCACCGGCGGCCGCGCCAAGATCGGCATGTACATCGCGCTCCGGCTGCTGCGCGACGGCGCCCACACCACGATCACCACCCGCTTCCCGAGCGACGCCATCCGCCGTTTCACGGCGATGCCGGACAGCGCGGACTGGCTGCACCGGCTGAAGATCGTCGGGATCGACCTGCGGGACCCGGCCCAGGTCGTCGCGCTCGCCGACGAGGTGAGCGCCGAAGGCCCGCTCGACATCCTGATCAACAACGCCGCCCAGACCGTCCGCCGGTCGCCCGAGGCGTACGGACAGCTGCTCGCCGCCGAGTCCGCCCCGCTGCCCGCCGGGGAGCTGCCCGCCTCGCTCGTCCTCGGTCACTTCGGCAGTGGCGCCCCCGCCGCCCTCCCCGCAGCCTCGGGCACGCCCGGCGCGCTGACCGCGGCCGACCTCACCGCCCTCGCCCTGACCACCGGCTCGGCCACCCCCGCCCGGATCGAGGCGGGCACCGCCATCGACGCCGGCGGACTGGTACCGGATCTGCACGCCACCAACAGCTGGATTCAGAAGGTGGACGAGGTCGACCCGGTCGAGCTGCTGGAGGTCCAGCTCTGCAACATGACCGCCCCGTTCCTGCTGGTGAGCAAGCTGCGTCCGGCGATGGCCGCGGCCCCGGCGCGCCGTAAGTACGTGGTCAACGTCTCGGCGATGGAAGGCCAGTTCAGCCGCGGCTACAAGGGCGCCGGCCACCCGCACACCAACATGGCCAAGGCGGCGCTGAACATGCTCACCCGCACCAGCGCCCAGGAGATGCTGGAGACCGACGGCATCCTCATGACCGCCGTGGACACCGGCTGGATCACCGACGAGCGTCCGCACCCCGACAAGATGCGGCTGGCCGACGAGGGCTTCCACGCCCCGCTCGACCTGGTCGACGGAGCGGCCCGGGTGTACGACCCGATCGTCCGCGGCGAGCTGGGCGAGGACCTCTTCGGCTGCTTCCTGAAGGACTACGCGCCCGCCGCCTGGTGATCCGGCACGGCGCCCGCCGCCGGGCGGGCGCCCCGGGGATCAGCCCGTCAGCCCGTGGCGGTCCAGCAGCGGCCCGATCTCCGGGTCGCGCCCGACCACCGCGCGGAACGCCGCCAGCGGGTCGACGCTGCCGCCCCTGCTGAGCAGTTCCCGGCGGAAGATCTCACCGCTCTCCCGGACCGTGCGCCCGTTCTCCCGGAACCAGCGCACGGTGTCGGCGTCCAGTACCTCGGCCCAGCGGTAGCCGTAATACCCGGCCGCGTAGCCGCCGTTGAAGACATGGGCGAAGTAGCCGGTGCGGTAGCGCGGCGGGATCGCGGCCGGCGCCAGTCCGTAGCGCTCCAGCGCGGCCGCCTCGAACGCCTCCGCCGCGTCCGCGGCCGGTACCTCGCCCTCGGAAAGGGAGTGCCAGGCCCAGTCCAGCACCGCGGCCGCCTGGTGCTCCACCATCCGGAAGCCCGCGCCGAAGGTCTCCGCCTCCCGCAGCCGGGCCGGGAGTTCGTCCGGCAGCGGCTCACCCGTGAGGTGGTGCCGGGCGTAGTGGGCCAGCACCTCGGGCCGGTCCACCCACATCTCGTTCACCTGCGAGGGGAACTCCACGAAGTCGCGGGGCACCTGCGTCCCGGACAGCAGCGGGTAGCGGACATCGGAGAACAGCCCGTGCAGCGCGTGCCCGAACTCGTGGAACAGCGTGGTGACCTCACTCCACGTCAGCAGCACCGGCTCGCCCGCCGGCGGCTTGGCGACGTTCAGGTTGTTGACCACCACGGGACGCTGCCCGAGCAGACGCGACTGCGGGACGAGCGATTCCATCCAGGCGCCGCCCCGCTTGGACGCGCGGGCGTGGAAGTCGCCGATGTACAGGCCGAGCGGACCGCCGTCGGCGTCGTGCACCTCGTAGACCTGCGCGTCCGGGTGGTACGCCATCAGGTCGGGGCGCCGGGTGAAGGTGATGCCGTAGACCAGCTCGGCGGCGTGGAAGACGCCGTCCTGCAGCACGGCCGTCAGCTCCAGATAGGGCCGCAGCGCATCCGCGTCGAGGTCGAACCGCTCCTTGCGCACCCGCTCCGCGTAGTACGGCCAGTCCGCCGCGCTGACCTCCGCCACCCCGGCCGCCTCGGCCAGCGCCGTGCCCTCCCGCTCGGCGTTGGCGACGGCGGGCGCGACCAGCCGGCGCAGGAGTTCCTCGACGGCGTCCGTGGTGCCCGCGGTCCCGTCCGCGACCTCCCAGGCGGCGTGGCTGGGGTAGCCGAGCAGCGCGGCACGCTCGGCGCGCAGCCGGGCCAGACCGACGGCGACCGGGCCGTTGCTGTCGATGCCGCGCCCCAGGGACGCGGTGAGCAGCCGCTCGCGCAGCGCGGCGTCCTCCAGCGCGGCGAGTTCGGTCTGGCAGGTGAAGTTCTTGAGGCTGAGCACGAACTTGCCGGGGTGGCCGAGCGCCTGGGCGTGCTCCGCGGCGGCCGCGATCCGGTCGGCGGGCAGACCGGCGAGCTGCTCGGCACGGTCCAGCACCAGCGCGGCGTCCGCCGTGGCCGCCCGCAGGTTCTGCCCGAACTCCGTGCACCGCGCGGCGATTTCGGCATTCAGTTCACGCAGCCGCCGCTGCTGCTCCGGACCGAGCCGGGCACCGGCCCGTACCCGCACGGTGTGGTGGCGCTCCAGCAGCCGCAGCTGCTCGCCGTCCAGCCCGAGCCGCTCGCGCCGGGCGTGGAGCGCGTCCAGGCGGCCGAACAGGGCGGCGTCGAGCAGCAGCCGGTCGTCATGGGCGGCCAGCTGGGGAGTGATCTCGACCTCCAGCGCCTGGATCTCGTCGTCGGTGTCGGCGGCCACCTTGTTGAAGAACACCCGGCGCACCCGGTCCAGCACCGCACCGCTGCGTTCCAGCGCCTCCACGGTGTTCTCGAAGGTCGCCGGGTCGGGGCAGCCGCCGATCGCCGCCACCTCGGCCAGTTGGTCGGCCATGCCACGGGTGAACGCGGGCCGGAAGTGCTCATTCCGGATCAGCGTGAACGGCGGCAGCGCGTACGGCAGATCACTCGGCTCGAAGAAGGGGTTCGACGTCGTCACGGACCGACACTACGCCCGGAGACGGCGCCGGGTCCGGCGGTCGTACCGGAAGGCGGCCCGGAGCGGCACCGCGCTTCGGTCCGTCCCGGTGAGCGTCGCCGGTCCATCCGTGGTGAGATCGAAGACGAGGCATGCAAACACACTCCTGAGACAGGAGGAATCATGGCCACCAAGTTGCGAGCCCGAGACATCATGTCCGGTGGAGCGCACTGTGTGGGTGCACACGAATCGTTGCGGGACGCGGCGAAGATGATGCGGGACCTGGACGTCGGCTGCCTTCCCATCTGCGGTGACAACAACAGGCTCACGGGACTCATCACCGATCGTGACATCGTCGTCGCCTGTTGTGCCGAGGGCATCGACCCGGCGACGGTGCAGGCCGGTTCCATGGGCGGGACGCTGCACTGGATCGACGCGGACGCGGACGCCAACGAGGTCCTGCAGACCATGGAGCAGCACCACATCAAGCGGCTGCCGGTCATCGACGTCAGGGGCGGCCACCGCCTGGTGGGAATGATCACCGAGGCCAACCTCGCCAAGAACCTCAGCGACGCGCAGATCGCGGAGTTCGCCAGCAAGGTGTACGCGCCCGCCTGACGCGGCCGACAGGGCCGGGCCCCGGCGCCACCTGCGGCCCCGGCGAGACGCGGTACTCCGCCACCCCGCGCATCACCTCAGGCACCACCCGCACCCACTCCGGCGTCGCAGGCAGCGCGGGGTGGCCCGTCCGCGGTTCCGTGGACGGGCCACCCGCTACCCGGCAGGCGACTCACGCCTCCCTGCCGTCACCACCCTTCCGCGCGGTGGTCCGTCCCCTCCGGCGGGCCACCGCGCGGTGCGGATGCGGAGTTTCAGCGGAATTCCGGGATCGCCGTGCTATCCGGGATCGCCGTGCTGTGCGCCTGCCGGGAATTCCGGAAGGCGCTCAGCGGGTGCCGGAGTGCGGCACGGCCAGTCGCGTACCGGGGAAAATCAGATCCGGATTCGCCCCGATCACGCGCTGGTTGAGCCGGTAGAATTCCTGCCAGCCCCAGCCGTGCGCGTAGGCGATTCCGCTCACCGTGTCCCCGGCATTGACGACGACCGTGCCGCCGGTACTCCTATGGCGCGCCAGTTTGTGGCGCTTCTCATGGGACTGCGGATGCCGGACCCGGCCGCGGGACGAGGGGGCGGCCTGCCGCTGCGGCGCGGGGCGGGCCTCGGCGCTCCGCGGAGTGCGGTGCGCGGTGGCCGAGTTGAGGCCCAGCGAGGCCGAGCAGGCCGGCCAGGCGCCCCAGCCCTGACGGGCCAGCACCCGCTCCGCCACCCTGATCTGCTGGGCCCGGGTCGCCCGCGCGGCCCGTGAGGCATAGGCGCCGCCGCCGAACGAGTGCCAGGTGGAGTGCGCGAACTGCAGTCCGCCGGAGAACCCGTTGCCCGTGTCGGTACGCCAGTTCCCGCCGCTCTCGCAGCCGGCCAGGCGGTCCCACGTCCCGCTCCGGGCCTCGGCGGACTGCCCGGTGGCCAGGTTCAGCGCACCGGCCGCCAGCAGGACCGCTGCCGCCGTGACACCCCGCGTCCCATAGCCCCGGAATTCACTCCGGGCCGTCGATTTCGCTACCTGAGGAAATTGCATGCCTTTACTCCCGTCGCTCGCCGCGCAGTTGCCTGGCAGTCATTCAGGAAACCTGGCGCCGTGCGGCGTATCGCGTTCGAATGGAGCTCGAACTGCGTTTTCCGCACGGCGCCATGAATTCGACGGGGAAGAGACAACCACGGCCCGAGTTGTTATCGGCAGAGCGCGCGGTAGCGCCGCCGCGATACGGCCTGCCCCCTTGCCGTCGGCGCCCGGCCGTGCCTGCGCACGGCGCACCTGTTCAGACGGGCCGGGGCGCACCGCTCAGGCCGTAGGCGCATGACCATCAGCGGCCCGGCGATCACCTGGTCGGCCGGGGGGTGTCCGCCGAGCGCAACCGGCGCACGTGATGCACGCGCTGCGCAGGTACGCATGCACCGCGCACGGGTCCCGGCGGTGTCACCGCGCGGCCAAGGGCGAGGGGCAGCAGGGCACCCGGCCGCACGGGTGGGGAGCGGTCTCCGCCAGGGGAGTTGTAGCGGCCCGGCCCACAGGTCGTACGGCGTCCCCGAACCGTCGCAGAGCGCGTCGGCCCCTGGCGTCCCCTACTCCGCTTCCTGCTGCGGGGGTTCCACCGGGAAGTGGATCGGACTCAGCAGGTACTGCGCACGCTCGGGGCTCGGCCGGTTGGACAGTCTCGGCGCGATGGCCGCGCGCAGCTCAGCGATCAGGCCGTCGAGTTCGGCCGGGCTGAGCCAGAGCGCATGCTGCCGGTAGCCCACCTGGTCGGCCACCGGGTCGGCCTCATCGCGGTCGAGATACGCGTTGAACTCGGCCAGGAGAGCGGTCATCGCGGTGGCGAAAGCCTGCCGATGGTCCTCGGGGGTGAGTGTGCGGAGAGTATCGGAGCCGATCACCGACCGGTCCCGGCGCAGCCGGTAGTGCCGCTGCACCCCGCCTCGCACCCTTCGCTCCTCAGCCACTTCCAGGACTCCGCCGGCCGCCAGCAGCTCGATGTGGCGGTAGACGGTGGCCTTGGAGGCCTCGGGAATGCGGGCGCAGAGCTGAGCGGTGGTCAGCAGCCGGTCACCGCCCATCGCATGAACGATCCGCAGCCGGATGGGGTGGGCGAGCAGCTCCAGAGAATCCATGCCCGAACTTTCTCACGACTGCTACCTTTCTCAAATATGAGAACGAATGAGTTGAAGGCGCTGGAGGCGGCGCAGGGCCTGGCCGCGCTGCTGCGGGCGGAGCGTTTCGCCGAGCTGGTGGAGTTGTTCGCGCCGCCGCTGCGCGCTGCGGTCTCCGCGGACGCGTTGCGGCTCGCGTGGGCGGCGGAGTCGGCCGGACGGGGCCACGTCACAGAGATCGGGGAGCCGGTGAGTGCGGCCGGTGAGACCGGACCGGTGCGGGTGCACATCCCCGTGACGTGCGCCGACGGCAACTTCACCGTGGTCACGTCGGTGGGCGGTGACGGCCTGCTGCACGGCCTGCGACTCGATCCGGACGCCGGCGCCGAGTGGCAGCCGCCGCATGACGCGGACCCGGACCGGTTCCTTGAGCGGGACGTCCTGCTCGGCACCGGGCCGCTCGCCGTGCCCGGAACGCTGAGCCTGCCCGAGGGCCCCGGGCCGTGGCCCGCTGTGGTGCTGCTCAGCGGCGGCGGCGCGTTCGACCGGGACGGGAGCTGTGGCCCGAACAAGCCGCTCAAGGACCTCGCTTGGGGGCTCGCCTCCCGGCAGGTGGCCGTGGTGCGTTTCGACAAGATCACCTTCACACGGCCGGACCGTCTGCCCTCGGACTTCACCATGGCCGACGAGTACCTGCCACATGCGCTGGCCGCCGTCCGGCTGCTCCGGCAGCAGCCCGCGGTGGACCCGGACCGCATCCACCTCCTCGGCCACAGCATGGGCGGCAAGGTGGCACCCAGGATCGCCGCCGCCGACCCCTCGATCGCCGGCCTGGTCCTGCTCGCGGCGGACGCGCAGCCGATGCATGAGGCGGCCGTCCGGGTGGCCCGTTATCTCTCCGCGCTCGCCCCCCACCCCGGCGCGGACGAGGCGGTGGCGGCGCTCGCCCGGCAGGCCGCGCTGGTAGCGGGCCCCGAACTCACGCCTGACACCCCGTCGGAGCTGCTGCCGCTCGGGCTCTCCGCCGCCTACTGGCTCGACCTGCGTGGCTACGATCCGGTGGCCACGGCAGCCGGACTGGCCTGCCCGATGCTGATTCTGCAGGGCGGGCGGGACTACCAGGTGACCGTCACCGACGATCTGACGCGCTGGCGGGACGCCCTTGCGGACCGCCCCGAGGTGGCGATCAGCATCCACCCGGACGCCAACCACCTCTTCTTTTCCGGCCGGGGCCGGCCCACCCCGGCTGAGTACGCGTTGCCGGGGCATGTCGACACCGCGGTAGTGGACGAGATCGCCACCTGGCTGGCGCGACGGTAGGCGAAGCATGACCCCTGTGGGGCGGCAGCGAGGTGGCGATCTCACGGATGCCGCGTGGGAAGGACTGAGGCCGCTCCTGCCGGTGCGCGACGGAGACGCGGGCGTTGTCGGGAAAGGGCCTGGCGCGTGGAGGCGGGCGGCCCCCACCCTCGTGCGCGCCCACCGGCACGCGGCCGCCGCCCGTACCGGACGCCACCCCGCCGCCGAGGCACGCCGGACCACAGGAGGACGAGGCGACGGCCAAGCAGGTCGAGAGGCCGTGCCACGGTCTGGCGGTGGTGGCGAACGAGATGAGCGCGTGGCGGTGGTGGCGAACGGGATGAGCGCTTGGGCCCGGCCGGACAGCTCCCCGGCGCAGAGCCACCGACATGACAGCCCGACCCCGCTGTGGTCCCTTGGGAAGGAGGGGGGTTCCGGCCCGGGAGGCTGCCATGGCCGAGGTGGATGTGCTGGTCGTCGGGGCGGGGCCGGTCGGGTTGACGGCGGCGTGTGAGCTGCGGCGGCGTGGGGTGCGGTGCCGTGTCGTCGACCGGCTGTCCGCGCCGCAGCCGTTCGCCAAGGCGGTGGGGGTGCAGCCCCGGACGCTGGAGATCTGGGACCGGATGGGGGTGGCGCGGGAGGCCCTGGCCGCCGCGGCTCCGCTCCGGGGACAGCTGATCTATGTCAACGGTACGGAGCAGGCGCGGATCGAGCTGTCCCTGCCGCCGGATGTGCCCTACCGCTTCGCCGCCCTTCCGCAGTACGCCACCGAACGCATCCTCGCGGAACTGCTCGCGCGCTGGGGCTCCCATGTCGAACGCGGCACGGAGCTGGTGAGCTTCGAGCAGGACGCCGACGAGGTCCGGGTCTGTCTCGCGCTGCCGTCCGGCGCCCAGGAGTGGGTGAGCGCGGGCTTCCTCCTCGGGTGCGACGGCGCCCACAGCGCCGTCCGCAAGGGGCTCGGGCTGCGCTTCGAGGGCGGTTCCTTCCCCGAGGAGTACATGCTGGGCGACGTCGAGGTCGACTGGGAGCTGCCGCCCGGCTACGCGGTCCGGGCCATGCATCAGAGTGACGGACGCACCGACGACCTGCTGGTCTGCATCCCGCTGCCCGGCCGCAACCGCTACCGGATGTCCATGCTCGTCCCGCCCGAACTCTCCCTGTCACCACAGCCGGGAGGGGACGAGGTGGCGCACGGTCTGGAGTCCGGCCCCACCCCCGGCCTCCCGCACATCCAGGCTGTCCTGGACCGGCTCGCACCGCAGCCGACCCAGGCCTCCGCGCTCCGCTGGTCCTCGGTCTTCCGTATCAGCCACCGTTTGGTGGACCGCTACGGGGAGGGCCGGGTGTTCGTCGCGGGAGACGCCGCCCACATCCACCCGCCCACCGGGGCCCAGGGCATGAACACCGGCATCCAGGACGCCTACAACCTGGCGTGGAAGGTGGCCCTGGCGGTGCGGTCGACCGCGAGAGCGGGGCTGCTGAGCAGCTACGACGTCGAGCGCCGTCCCGTGGGTGAGGAAGTGGTGCAGCGGACGGTCCGGCACGCCGGCGGTGGCGTCCAGGCGGACCCCGACGATCCGTCGACGGTGATCCGTCGCGAGGCCCAGCTGCTCGTCGGCTACCGCGGCAGCCCGATCGTCGGGCCGGACGGGCCGCCGCGCCAGGGCCCCGCCGCCGGTGACCGCGCACCGGACTGCGACGGCCTCCGGCACGACCTCACCACCTTCCCGTTCCGCCTTTTCGACCTGCTGCGCGGACAGGAGCACACCCTGCTGCTCTACGCGGACGACGAGGCCCAACTGGCGCCGTACGACGAGGTGGTGGCGTCGGCGCGGCGCGCGGCGCAGGGGCAGCTGGGCGTCTGGCTGATCGCCGCTTGGCGGCTCGGGACGGACGGTCTGCCGCTGCCCGTCGTCCGCGACAGCCTCGGCACGTTCCGGCGGAACTACGGCGCACGCGGCGGCGAGGGGTTCCTCATTCGTCCCGACGGCTATCTGGGGCTGCGTGACGCCCCGGTGAGCGGCCCGCGGCTGGCGGAGCACCTCGCCCTGACCTTCGGCGGATGAGGCCGCGCGGCGCGGGCCCTACGCGCCGCCGGCCACCGGCCAGGCCTCGACCAGCAGCCGCCCGTCTCCGTCCTGGTCCAGGGCGCGGAAGGCCTCCGCCGCCTGGGCGTCCGAGTGCCCCGCCGCGCGGTGGACCACGGTGAAGTCCTCCTGGCTGACCACACCGTCCCCGTCGGAGTCGGCGAGGGCGATGGTCGCGGCGACCGACGGCCCGACGACGTTGCCGAGCGCCCCGGACGCGCTCGCGTGCGCGAACGCCTCGACGAACTGCTTCCGGTCCAGCCGCCCCATGGCGTCGATCCGCGCCAGCGCGGCGAGCTGCTCGAAGGTGTGCCGCATCCCCGCATCCAGCGCCCGCGCCTTGGGAGAGTCCGCCGGCTCGCCCACCGCCTCCGTCAGCAGCCGTGCGCGGTCGGTGAAGTCCTGTGCGGTCAGATAGCCGTCGCCGTCGGTGTCGTACAGGGTGAAGCGGTGCTCGTACTCCGCGCGCAGCGCATCGGTGATCATGCGTCATCCCTTCTGAGCGGGGGTGACTCCTGACGGAGCCCGGGAGACGGACGGCCACGGGCGCCGCGACCGTCCGACACGAGCACATTAAGTGGTGGTGCGACAGCGGAGGGTCATCGGCAGGGGCGTGTTCGTCGCCTCGGTCCGTCGTCCCGTCGTGGCGGAAAAGCTGCGGTGCCGCACGGGGAGATCACCTATGATCGCCGTCAAATTGAACATCTGTCGCAGTCGCCCGCACAGGCGGATATTTCTCCGCCCCCTCCGACCAGGGCGACAGCGCGGGGGGAAGGAAATCTCGCATGAAGTCATCCCGTTCACGGCGTCGTCTCGCCGGCGCCGCGGCCGCCGCGGTCCTGGCCGGTGCCGGAGTCCTGGTCGCCGCCCCGTCGGCGGTCGCCAAGGCCAACCTCCTGGCCATCGACAAGGTCTCGCTGCACGAGCCCGGCCTGCAGGTGAAGGTCACCTACTCCTGCGACGCCGGCCTCACCCACCAGCTGGTCGCCAACGCCTTCAAGGTCAGCGGGCCCCGCCACGACACGTCGAACGCCGCCGGCACCGTCAAGGCGGACAAGCTCGTCTGCGACTACGACGACCACACGGCGCTGGTGAACCTGCGCCCGTCCGCCGTCTCGCACTTCGCCAAGGGCGACAAGATCAAGGTCACCGTCTTCTACTTCGACGACGACGGCTTCAGCTACGCCTACCAGAAGAAGGTCGTGGTGCTGTAGGCGGCCGTCCCGCTTCCCCGGCGGACCGGACGCCGTGCCGTCCGCCGGGGAGCGGATCACGTATCAGATATTTCGGGTCGGTCACGCCTGCAACCGGCGGGTCGGGCAAACAGTCCTACGGGGCATGAAAAGACGACTGAACCTGCGTGTCCTGCGGTCCGGCGCCGGTCGTCGGGCGGGCGCGGCGCTCGCCGTGACGGCGCTGACCGTTCCGCTGACGGTGGCCTTCGGCTCCACGGCCCAGGCCGCCACCGCTTCTTCGTGCACCGCGGCCCGCGGCCCGTACCAGAAGCAGGCCGAGAAGTTCCTCGGGCTGCCGGTGGACGGCCGGCAGTCCACCGCCGACTGCCGGGCGATCCGGGCCTTCCAGACCAGCCACGGCATCACCCCGAACATCGGCTACGCCGGGCCCGTCACCTGGGGCGTGATGCGCGTCGTGGCCCAGCAGCAGGCCGCGGGGCACAACCCCAACAAGGCCGGTAACTGCCCCACGAACAAGGGGCGGATAGCCTGCGTCGACCTGACCCGCCAGCTCAGCTGGATTCAGGACGGCACGAAGCTGGTCTTCGGGCCGGTCCCGGTCCGTACGGGCCGCGACGGATACGAGACCCGTACCGGCGCCAAGAAGGTCTACTGGCGCCATCTGCACCATGTGTCGACGATCTACCACGTGCCCATGCCGTACAGCCAGTTCTTCGACGGCGGGCAGGCGTTCCACTCCATCAGCGGCAGCGTCTGGTCGGCGCCCGGCTCGCACGGCTGCGTCAACATGCGCAGCAACGACGCCAAGAAGTACTGGTCCCTGCTCAAGAACGGCGATGACGTCTACGTCTACGGCCGTAAGCCCGGCACCTGACGCGGCATCGGTCCGGCCGGACACCGCCACGGACCGCCGGCGCGAGCCCGCTACGCCGGCTTCTGGGTGGCGGGCGCGGACGGCAGCGCACAGGCCGCCGTCCCGCCCGGCATCCGGTGCCGGTTGCGCGCGATCAGCCGGTAGACCCCATGGGCGATCCAGCGCACCGGCGGGAGCGTGAGCAACGCGCCCACGACCGGCCACCCGCACGGTGCGCTCAGCAGCAGCTTGGCGACCGCCTGCGCGCCACCGTGCACCGCCCCGGCCGGTGTCACCCACAGCACCTCGTGCTCGGCACGCCGGCGGCTGACGCCCAGCTCCGCGAGGTCGGCGAACTGCCAGGGCGTGGCCGCGCAGCGCGGACGCAGCCACCGCTGCGCGAACCGCACCGAGGACGTGCAGAAGGCGCAGTCGCCGTCATAGACGAGTACGGGTTGCCGCCGCATGGTCCGGTCCCCCTCGCGCCGGTGGAATGCCCTGACATGCGCCAGGTTACCGGGCGGGAAATCCGGGTGCCGTTGGGCTCATCTGTGGGTGTCAGTCGGCCAGCAGGTTGTACAGGGCCATCGGTGTCACATAGCCCGGCCAGCGGCCGTCGGCGAACAGATGGACACCGGCGTCCTGATAGACCTGATCGACGAGTTGGGAGCAGATCATGTGCCGGGTGCTGGCCACATAGCGGCGCAGCCCCGGGAGGGGCAGGTGGAAGCGGTGTGCGGCGATCGCCAGGTAGTCGAGGAAGCTGTAGGGCACCCCGACGTAGGCGGAGGCCGCCGTGCAGAGGGCGGTGCGCTGCCGCTCGGTGAGCCCTTCCGGGCAGACGTACAGCACATCGGTGCCGTCGTACGTGGTGAGCGGCGCGATCCGGGAACCGCCCGGCTGGGCCTCCAGCAGCCGGTCGCCGGGCAGTACGAGAAAGGCGTGCTGGTAGTCGGCGAAGCCGTCTCCGTTGAGCCATTGTCCGAAGCGGATCAGCCGGCCGGTGAGGCCGGATATCCGGGTGAGTCCGATGTCGCCGGGCAGGGGATGCGTGTGCCTCATGAGCAGCTCCCGGGAGCACAAGGGGGGTTCCTGGATTCCTACCCGGTGTCCGGCCCCGCGCACCGCGTCCGGGGGCATGCCGCACCGCGGATTCCGGGCCAACCCGCCTTCTCCGTGGGGCAGATGGTGAGGACGGACAGCAGTGGGGAAGGGGCCTGCGGAAGGGGGGCGGGGTACGGGGCCCGTGCCGGACGGCGGCCCGCGCCCGTCCCGGAGGCAAGGCCCCTCGACGGCCGGCTGCGGGCCGAGGACGTCGCCCGCGCGGTCGTCTTCATGGTCACCCAGCCGCCTCATGTGGCGGTCAACGAGATCGCGGTGCGGCCCACCGCCCAGGAACGCTGACCACCCGGCACCCGGCACCCGGCACCCGGCCGCGTCCGCCGGTACGGCCCGAGGAGAGACCCGTGCGACTCCTGCTCCTGTCCGACACCCATCTGCCCCGGCGCGCCAAGGTGCTGCCGCCCCGGCTGCTCTACGAGGTGCCGCGCGCCGACGTCGTGGTGCACGCCGGCGACTGGGTCGACACCGCCACCCTGGACCTGCTGACGGCCCGCGCCCGGCGGCTGATCGGGGTGTACGGCAACAACGACGGCCCGGAACTGCGGGCGCGGCTGCCCGAGGTGGCGTACGCGGAACTGGCGGGCGTACGGCTCGGCGTGGTGCACGAGACCGGCGGCGCGCGAGGGCGGGAGCGCCGGTGCGCCGAACGGTTCCCCGGCCTCGATGTGCTGGTGTTCGGGCACAGTCACATCCCCTGGGACTCCACGGCCGGCGACCGGCTGCGGCTGCTCAACCCGGGCTCGCCGACCGACCGCCGGCGGCAGCCCTACTGCACCTACATGACGGCGGAGATCACGGCGGGCCGGCTCACGGCGGTGGAACTGCACCGCCTGCCCCGCGGACGGTGAGCGCGCGGCGGCCGGCCGCCCCGCCCGGCCGGCCGCCCCGCCCGGCCGGGTGCTCAACGACCGAGCAGGCCACGCACATAGGCCGCCTGCCCGGCGTGCTGGAGGTCGTCGGCGACGACGCTGACGAGCCGGACGCCCAGGGTGACCGGCGGCGTCCAGGCGCGGTCGACGACGCGCTTCATGTCCTTGTCGTCGACCCCGGCGAGGTACTGCACGGTGTTGTCGTGCACCGCGCCGTGATAGTCCGTCAGCAGCTCGGCGGTCAGCTCCCGTACCGCCGCGACCTGCTTGCCCGTGTGGCCGTATCCGGTGTCGTCGGGGTCGAAGGGGAGCCCGAAGCGGTCGTACCAGCCGTCCGCGGTCCAGATCTGCTCGGTGCCGGCCACCCCGGCGACATGGTCGTCCTGGATGCGGGTGAGGTGCCAGACCAGCCAGCCGACCGAGTTGGCGCCGTCCTCGGGACGGGTGGCGAGCTCCTCCGGGTCGAGCCCGGTGACCGCGTCCTCGACGCTCTCCCGGATACGTCCGAAGGCGTCGACGAGCAGGTCCGTGCTGGCGTTCATGGCGGGCTCCTTTGCGGCGGCGGAGGGCTGCACGCGGAGACTCCGCGGACAACCGGTACCGGTGGACCGATGTGCCGCGCTCCCGCGGCGGTCGGGCACCCCGGAGGGCATCAGCCCCGGCAGCCCGCCCATGGTCGCAAGCGGAACGCGGGAAACGGCGAGGGGCAGGCCGAAAGGCGGCATTTCGGCCTTGTTACGGTGATCCGGCTCAGGAAAGTGAGCCCGTTCGCGTGATCCGGTGTCACCCCCGGTGACAGGGCGGTGCGTTGTCCTGCGTACGTTCTCCCGGATCTCCCCGAACACGAAGGTTCCCGTATGAGCCGCGCCCCGGCCGCCCGCGCCGTCACCGACATACTCCAGCCCCGCAACGTCCTCCTCACCGGAATGCTCGGTATCGGATGGGCGGCCGCGGGGGACTGGACCGGCATCCTGTGGGGTCTGCTGGGGGCGCTGTGCGCCGGGCTCGTCCCGGCCGGCTACATCGAATGGGAACGCCGGCGCGGGACATGGGGCGACCGGCACGTCGTGGACCGCAGGAAGCGGGCGCCGATCTTCCTCGTCATCCTGGCGTCCATCGGCGCCGGGACGCTCGTCATGCTCCTCGGGCGGGCGCCGGCCGGCATCCTGGTCGCGATGCTCGCCCTGTGGGCGATGACGGTCATTCTCCTGACGGTCAACACGGTCTGGAAGATCTCGGTGGACTCCGCGGTCGCCGCCGCGGTCGTCGCGCTGCTGGCGGTGGTGCACTCCCCGTGGTGGCTGGCGGCCGGTGCGCTGACGACCGCGGTGTGCTGGTCGCGGGTCGCGCTGGGGTACCACTCCGTCGCCCAGACCGTGGCCGGCGCCGCCCTCGGTGCCGCGACCGCGGCCGCGTTCCTGGCCGTCTGACCCGCGGGCGGGGGGCGGCGACGGCAGGAGCGCGCCCGGTGGCCGGGAAGCCACCGGGCGCTTCGGTGTCATACCGGGCGGCTCACCGCTCGGACGGTCCCGCCATCGCGGCCAGGACGGAGCGCCAGTCCTCGCCCGGCTGCAGGCGCAGGGAGCGGGACAGCCGGTCGGAGTGGTAGTGCCAGCGGTGGTCCAGGTCCGGATGGACCTCGTCCGTCTCGCGGATCTCGCTGTCGCTGCCGAGCAGTTCGGCCAGCGTGGCGGCGAGGTCCCGCCAGGTGACATGGCCGCTGACGGCGTTGGCGACGCCGTGCACGGGGGAGTCCAGGCAGGACACCACGGACCGGGCCAGGGCCGCGGCATGCACCCAGGCCGCACCGAACCAGGCATGACCGCCGGTGCCCGGCCGGGGCAGCTCGACCGGCCGGCCCTCCCGCGCGGCCTGGTAGAGCAGGCCGGTCGCGCCCCAGCGCAGCTGGTCCCGCAGCCGCTGGTGCGGGCCCCAGACGAGAGGGGAGCGGACGGCGCTCGCCCCGCCCCGGCCCTGGGAACCTGCGGCCCCCAGCAGCAGCGCCTCACAGTCCAGCTTCGCCTGTCCGTACGGGCTCAGCGGCTGGGCCGAGGCGGACTCCTCCGCCACCCACTCACCGGCCGGGTGCCCGTAGGCGTCCACGCTGCTGACGAAGACGAACGGGCCGCGCGACCAGGCACCGACCATCGCCGCCATCGCGGTCACATCGACCTCGGGACGCGTGAAGGTACAGGCCGCGTGGATCACCGCGTCGGCGCCGTCGACGGCCTTGCGCAGCCCGTCCAGGTCGGTGAGGTCGCCCTCGATGACGTCCACCCCGTCTCCGGCGACCAGATGCGCGGACTCGGGGCGGGCCAGGGCCAGCACCGGGCGTCCCTGGGCGGCCAGTTCGCGCAGCACGAACGCGCCGACGCCGCCGGTGCCGCCGGTGACCAGCACCGTGCCCTCACGCGAGCGCCGTGGACCGGACGAGGTGACCGCGGGCGCGGCGGCCCGCTCCGCGGCGCGGGTGTCCAGCAGCGCGGTGACCGCGCGCGGGGTGCGGGCCTGCATGATGTCCAGCCCGGTCAGCGGCAGCTTCAGCGACCCGCGCAGCCGTTCGGCGAGCTGGACGGCGACCAGCGAGTGCCCGCCGAGGAGGAAGAAGTCCTCGTCCGGCCCCGCCGGTCGGCCCAGCAGCGCGCGGAAGCCCTCGGCCACCGCCTCGGCGCAGGCGCCTTCCGGCGCGGGCGCGGACGGCATTCCGGGCAGCCGGGACACGTCGGGCGCGCCGTCGGCCGTCCGCGGCAGCGTGTCCAGCAGGGTCACCACGGCGGGCACCCGTTCCGGTGCCAGCGCGGCCCGCAGCCGGGAGCGGAGTTCGGCCGGTGCGGGGCCGCCGATCTCGCGCAGCACGGCGTACGCCAGCAGGGGCCCGCCGGCCGGCTCCAGCACCGCGGCGTCGGCCACCCCGGGGTGTGACCGCAGCAGCGCCTCGGCCGGATGCAGGTCGGCGGGATGCGCGTCGGCACCGTCCCGCGGCGCCGGCACCGCACCGGGCAACCGGGAGAGCCGCAGGTCCGGTTCGTCCGCGACCGCGGTGAGCAGCGCGGCGTAGTGCGCACCGAGACCGGCCGCCGCCTCCTCGTCCAGCGCGGTCCGGCCGTACTGGACGAGCCCGGCGGGGGCGTCGGTGTCCACCAGACCGAAGGAGAGGTCGAACTTGGCCTCGGCGGGGCCGACCTCGACGTACTCGCCCACCGTGCCCGGCAGCCGCAGCGTGGTGGGTTCCCCCAGCACGTCCGCGGTCACCCGGATCAGGGCCGTGCCGTCCGTGCCGCGGGCACCGGCGCCGAGCCGCTCCAGGATGAGGTCGAAGGGCACCTCGCGGCCCTCCTGGGCGTCGAGCAGCGCCTCCCGCACCCGCTCCACGAGCGTGGTGAACGACGGGTCGCCGCCCGTGTGCACCCGTACCGGGAGGGTGTTGACACACAGTCCGACCAGCCCGCGCATCTCCGCGCCCTGCCGGTGGCTGCCCGCCACCCCGATCACCAGGTCGTCCTGGCCGGTGAAGCGGTGCAGGGCGGCGAAGGCCGCGGCGAGGGCCACGGTGAACAGGGTGGCCCGGCGGCCGCGGCCCAGCGCGCGCAGCGCCGCCGGGACCCGCGGGTCGAGCGGGACGGTGTGCGTACCGGCGGGCCGGGCGCCGCTGTCGGCCGGCGGGTGCGCCGGGCGGGGCAGCCGCAGCGGGGCGACTCCCGCGAGGCGGTCCTCCCAGTGGCGCAGGCCCTGTTCGAGGCGGTCGGCGGCGGCCTGCTCCCGCCGGGCGAAGTCCGCGTACTGCGGCGGAGCCGGCTGCGGACCGGCCGTGGTGCCCTCCGTGGCGGCCGCGTAGAGCGCGGCGAGTTCACCGGCCACGGTCTCCAGCGAGGCGCCGTCCAGGGCGATGTGATGGAACGTCAGCAGCACGGTGTGGTCCTGCGGCCCGTGCCGCAGCACCAGCGCGCGCGGTACGGGACCGGCGGCGAGGTCGAACGGCCGGTGCGCCTCCTCGGCCAGCAGGGCGGCGGCACCGTCGGCGTCCGCCTCGACGACCCGCGGCGTGATCGCTTCCGGGGCCGGCAGCACCTCCTGGTAGGGCTCACCGTCCCGCTGCCCGTACCGGGTGCGCAGGATCTCGTGGCGGCGCACCAGCGAGGTCAGCGCGGCGGCCAGCGCGTCGAGGTCGAGCGGACCGCGCAGCCGGGTGGCGAACGGCACGCTGTACGAGGCGCCGCCCCCGCCCAGCCGGTCCATCAGCCACATCCGGCGCTGGGCGTGGGAGAGCGGCGCGGGACCCTGGTGGACCGCCTCGGGGACGGGTGCGGGGCGGGCGGCGCGGGAGCGCGCCCGGCGCAGCAGCTCCTCCTGGAGTGCCGCGGCGGCGGGGGTGTCAGTGGCCATCGGTGTCCTCCGGGGCGCCGGGGCGCAGATCGCTGTGCAGGGCGAGCAGCGCACGCTCGACCAGCGCGGCATGACCCGCCACGGTGGGGGCGGCGAAGAAGTCGGCGAGGGTCAGCTCGACGCCGAGCTCCTCGCGCAGGTCGTCGGTGACGGCGAGGGCCAGCAGCGAGTGGCCGCCCAGCGCGAGGAAGTCGGCGTCCGCGCGGGTGACCTCGCGGCCCAGCGAACGGCTCCAGATCTCGGCGACCGCCTGCTCCAGCGGACCGAGCGGACCGGCCGGGACGTCGGACCCGTCCGCCGTGATCAGGTCCGTCAGGGCGCGGCGGTCGACCTTGCCGGAGGCGGTCAGCGGCAGCGCGTCCACGCACCGCACCTCGTCGGGCACCAGATGGGCGGGCAGCACGGCGGTGAGATGGTCGCGCAGGGCGTCGGGGCGGGGCACCGGACCGGGCGCGGCCACGACGAACGCGGCGAGCCGGGCGTCCTCGGGGGAGGGGCGGTGCACGGTCACGGCCGCGTCCGCCACCTCGGGCCGCTCCCGCAGGGCGTGCTCGATCTCGGCCGGTTCGATCCGGAAACCGCGGACCTTCACCTGGTCGTCCGTGCGGCCGTGGAACTCCAGGAGCCCGTCCGGGCGCCGGGAGACGAGGTCGCCGGTGCGGTAGAGGCGCCCCAGCTCCGGTTGGTGGACGAAGCGCTCGGCGGTCAGCTCCGGCCGCCCGGTGTAGCCGTGCGCCAGCCGGCTGCCGCCGATCCACAGTTCGCCCGGCACCCCGTCCCGGGCCGGCCGGCCGTCGTCGTCGAGGAGGTGCACGGTCGCACCGGCCACCGGCCGGCCGATGGGCACCTGGCCGTCACAGTCGGCGTCGGTGACACGGTGGGTGGTGGTGAAGGTCGTCGCCTCCGTCGGCCCGTAGCCGTTGACCAGCTCCAGCCAGGGGAAGGCGCGCAGCACCGCGCGGGCGTGGTGCGCGGACAGCGCCTCGCCGCCCACGACCACCGTGCGCAGCGCCGAGAAGATCCGGGAGCGGCGGCCCGCCAGCTGGTGGAAGAGCGCGGTGGTGAAGAAGGCGACGGTGACGCCGTGGCGCTCCACGTGCCGGGCCAGGTCCTCGAACGACGGCCGTTCCGCGGTGCACACCACCACCGCGGCGCCGTTGGCCAGCGCGCCCCACACCTCGAAGGTCGAGGCGTCGAAGGTCATCGGAGAGTGGAAGAGCACCCGGTCGCGGGCGGTGAGGGTGAGGTACGCCGGCGCGGAGACCAGCTCGGCGATCGCGTGGTGCGGTATGGCCACACCCTTGGGACGGCCGGTGGAACCCGAGGTGAACATGATGAACGCGGCGGAGTCCGGGCCCGGTTCGGCCGCCGGGAGCCGGTCGTCGTCCACCAGCGGCTCCGCCGGCAGCGCCAGGGTGGCGCCGCCCAGCTCCGCGGATTCCAGGAGCTTGCTGTCGCCGACGGTCAGCGTCGCACCCGCCTCGGCCGCCAGCGCCTCGGAACGGGCCCGCGGATGGGCCGGATCGAGCGGCACACACACGGCACCCGCCCACCACAGCGCGAGCTGCGCGACGACCGTCCGGGCGCTGCGGGGCATCAGCAGGGCGACGGAGTCACCCGCGCCGACACCGTGCGCCCGCAGATGCGCGGCCAGCGCCCGGGCGGACGAGACGAGCTGCGCATAGGTGAGCGTGCTGTCGCCGTCCGCCACGGCCAGGGCGTGCGGGGTCCGCGCGGCGTGCCGGGCCACGAGGGCCGGCAGACCGGCGGCGGGAGACGGAGTGCCTTCGGTGGGCACGGGGCCTTCCTTCCGGGTGTCGGGGGAGAACGGGGTCGCGGGGGTGCGGGCGGCCATCTCAGGCCCCCGCCGGCTGCCGGGCGGCGCGCTGGTCGACGAGCAGGGCCACGGCGCGCAGATCGGGCTGGCGGAGCAGCTCGGGGGCGCGCAGCCGGACGCCGCTCTCCTTCTCGATGACGGTCAGCAGCCGGGCGGCGAGCACGGATGTGCCGCCGGCCCCGGTGAAGTTGTCGGCCAGGGACATGCCGGGCCGGCCGAGCAGATCGCGGACGGCGCTCAGCACCAGCCGCTCACCGGGCGTGGCACCGTCGGCCGCTCCGCCGTCCGGTGCGGTACCGCCGGCGTCGGACGGGCCGCTGTCGGCCGCCCGCCGGGTCAGCTCGGCGCGGTCCACCTTGCCGTTGG
The DNA here is from genome assembly GCF_043199295.1 of Streptomyces sp. NPDC048612. Classification (NCBI taxonomy): domain Bacteria; kingdom Bacillati; phylum Actinomycetota; class Actinomycetes; order Kitasatosporales; family Streptomycetaceae; genus Streptomyces; species Streptomyces sp. NPDC048612. The sequence continues at coordinate 292,206 of NZ_JBICVV010000005.1, read as the reverse complement.
CGTCCAGCGGGAAGGAGTCCACGAACCGCACGTCCGAGGGGACGGCCTGCTCGGGCAGCCAGGTCCGCAGCGCGGGCAGCAGCGCGTCCGCGGTGAGCCCGGAGCCGGCGGCCGTCCGGACGTACGCCACCAGGCGGGCCCGGCCGTCGGCGGTGCGCGGCGCGGTGACGACGGCGCTCAGCACCGCCGGGTCCTGCTCGAACGCGGCCTCCACCTCGGCCGGTTCGATCCGGACCCCGCTGATCTTGACCTGGTCGTCGAGGCGGCCGAGGAACTCCAGCTGCCCGTCGGCCGCCATCCGCACCCGGTCCCCGGTGCGGTAGACCCGCTCGACGCCCGGCAGTCCGAGGCCCTCGGGCGCGGCCGTGAAGCGGCGCGCGGTCAGCTCGGGGTCCAGGTAGCCGAGCGCCAGCCCGCTGCCGCCGATGAGGAGTTCGCCCTCCGTGCCGCGCTCGACGAGGCGGCCGTCCGCGTCGGCGACGAGTACGGTCACGCCCGGTACGGGCCCGCCGATCGGGGGCGCGGAGTCCGTACCGGCCGCCTCGTCCGTGCCGTACATGGCGTAGGCGGTGGCGATCACGGTGGCCTCGGCCGGGCCGTAGGCGTTGTGGACGGTCGCGGTCACCTCCGCGCCGGGGCGGCGGCGCATCCGGTCACCGCCGACCATCAGGTGACGCAGGCTCAGATCCTTCGGCCAGGGACGGTCCAGCAGCGGCTCGACCATCGGGGTCGCGGCCACCGACACCGACACGGCGGCCGTGCGCCACCAGTCGGCGAGCACCACGGAGTCCCAGCGGACCTCGTCCGGCGCGGGCACCAGGGCCGCCCCGGAGGTCAGCCCGGCCCACAGCTCCAGCAGATGGGGGTCGAAGGCGACACCGATCAGCAGCGACTGCCGGTCACCGGGGCCGAGTCCGGTCGTGGTGCGGTACCAGTCGAGCAGCCCGCCGAGCGCGGGCTCACCGACGGCCACCGCCTTGGGACGGCCGGTGGAGCCCGAGGTCAGCACGGCGTAGAACGCCCCCTCGGGCGCGGAGTGCGCGGCGGCAGCCGGCGTGGCGAACGCCGCCACGACCGTGGCGGTGCCATTGGCCCCCTCGGCGGGCAGCGCCAGGTCCGTCCGGTCGGCCGTCCGGTGCCGGGGCGGCAGCAGCGCCGGATCGCCGATCAGACAGCGGACGTGCAGATCCTCGGTGACGGCCTCGGTGCGGCGCTCACCGGGGCGCGGCCCCAGCGGCAGATACACGGCGCCGATCCTGGCCAGCGCGACGGCCGTCACCACGAGGGCGGCCGACCGGTCCAGGCAGACCCCGACCAGGTCCCCGGGCCCCACCCGGTCGCGCAGCGCCCGCGCGGTCTCCGCCGCGGCGGCGTCGATCTGCCCGTACGTCCAGCGGTGCTCCCCGTCGACCACCGCGGGCGCCTCCGGGGCGCGGCGGACCCACTCCTCGAAACGGGCGAGGACTCCGGTCACGTCCTCGGCGGCGGGACGGGCGCCCTGGGCGATGCTGAGCGTGCCGGGCTGCGGGGTGTGCTGTCCGGCGGTCGCCGGGGCCGCCGTCGGGGCGGTCATCTGCTGGGTCATCAGGACTCCGTCACGGTGGTCGAGGCGGCGGGAACGGGCGCGGCGGTGCCGACGGTGGCGAGCGCGGCGGCCTGGTCGGTCAGCACCGGGTTCTGGAACAGCAGCCGCAGCGGCGGACGCTTCCCCAGCCGCGGTTCCAGCCAGGAGGCCAGCTGCGCGGCGAGCAGCGAGTGACCACCGGACCGGAAGAAGTCCGAGGACAGCTCGAAGCGGTCGTGGCCCAGGGCCGCACGCCAGCCCTCGACGAGCAGCGCCGTCATCGGATCGGCCGGCTCCTCCGGTACCCCGGCACCGGGCTCCCCGGCGGGCGCGGCCGGCTCCAGCGCGGTGGCGCTGCGGGTCAGCGCGGTCCGGTCCGGCTTGCCGCCGGCCAGCCGCGGCATGACGTCGAGCCGGGCCCAGCGCCCCGGTACGAGGGCGCTCGGCAGCCGTCGGCTCAGCTCCGTGTGCAGCGCCTGCTCGTCCCACGGCCCGTTCTCGTCCGCGCTCTCCAGGAAGCCGACCAGCCGGGGCCCGCCGGGGGCCTCGCGGTCCAGGACGACGGCGCAGGACCGGCCGCCGAGCGCGGCGGAGGCGGCCGCCTCGACCTCTTCCAGTTCGATCCGGTAGCCCCGCAGCTTGATCTGGTGGTCCAGGCGTCCCAGGAAGTACAGCAGCCCGTCGCGGCCGCGGTAGCCGCGGTCGCCGGTGAGGTAGACCCGCTCACCGCCGAGCGCCTCGATACGGCGGAACCGCGCTTCGGTGACCTCAGGGTTGCCGACGTAGCCCTCGGCCAGCCCCGCCCCGGCGATGGCCAGTTCGCCGACCGCGCCGTCCGGCAGCGGCCGGTGGTGGGCGTCCAGGACGTGCACCCGTTCGCCGGGCAGCTCGGTGCCGAGCGGAATCTCCGCCCCGTCGACGAGACCGTCCCGGGTGATCTCGTGGACGGTGGAGCTGATGGCGGCCTCGGTGACGCCGTAGACGTTGAGCACGGTGCTGTCGGTGTCGGCGAGGAACGCGCGCAGCGCGTCCGCCGGGAGCCGTTCACCGCCGAGCACCAGCAGCCGCGGCGCCCAGTGGCCGTCGCGGAGCGCGGGGCGCATCTCCTGACGGGTGGCCAGGAAGTAGCTGGTGGGCAGGTTGGCCACGGTGACCCGGGCGGCGGCCAGCAGTTCGGCCAGCTCGGTGCCGGTCGGGACCTCCCGCTCGGGGGCGACCAGGCACGCCCCGGCATGCAGCGACGGCAGCACCTCTTCGAGGGACACGTCGAACGACGGCTGGGCGAACAGCAGCACCCGGTCACCCGGACGCAGGCCGAACCGCTCGGCCGCGCCGGTCAGATGGTTCTCCAGCGCCGCGCGGCCGACGGCGACCGGCTTGGGGATGCCCGTCGAGCCGGAGGTGTGGATGAGGTACGCGGCATCGGGCACGGTAGCGGCGTCCCGGGCCGGCGGCAGGACCGCGGCGTCGACGGTGGCCGAGGGCAGGCCGTCGGGAACGGCAACCGGGGCGTCCGCCGAGGTCAGCACCAGCGCCGGACTCAGCCGCTCCAGCAGCAGCGTCAGCCGGGCCGGCGGATCGGACGGCGAGAGCGGGCAGTACACCGCGCGGGTCCGCAGACAGGCCAGCAGCGTCACGACCGAGTCGGCACCGCGGGGCAGCACCGCGGCCACCGGCTGACCGGCCGTCACCCCCGCCGCCCGCATCCGCTCGGCGAGCGAGGCGACCCGGCCGGCCAGGTCCCCGTAGGTGAGCCGGCGGGCGCCGATGAGCAGCGCGGGCAGCGAGGGGTCGTGGGCGGTGGCGGGGTCGAGCGGATCGTGCCGCGGCGCCTGCGGAGCGGCGGCCGGCAGGGCCGGCGGCACCGGCGGCGGCGCCAGGTCGGCGAGCGCGGTGCCCGGCGCGTCGAGGTACCCCCGCAGCAGGTCGAGGAACCGCCCGGCCAGCAGCTTCGCCACGTCCTCGCCGAACATGTCGGCGTCGTAGTCCCAGACCAGCGTCATCCCCGCGGCGCCGTGCCGGAGGCTGACCCCGCGCCGGTCGTCCGGCAGCAGCACCACGTCGAGGTCGAAGCGGGTGGTGCCGGTGTTGAAGCCCTCGAACAGGGTGATGTCCAGACCGGGGACGTCGATCTCGGGCAGCTCCGCGTCGTGGGCGCTGAACATGACGCCGAACAGCGGGTTGTCCGCCCCCGAGGTGTGCAGACCGAGCGCGCGGGTCAGCTCCTGGATCGGCACCTCCTGGTGCGGCAGGGCCCGGATGAGGGTGTCGGTCACCTCGTCCATGGACTCCTCGGCCGGGGCGGCCGGGTCCAGCCGGAGCGGGAGCGGGATGGTGTTGACGAACATGCCCACGGCGTCCTCGAAACCGCGCGGGCGGTTGCCGACCGCGGTGCCGATCACCATCTGGGAGCGCCCGCTGTGCCGGCGCAGCAGCTCGGCGAAGAGCCCGAGGAGCGTGGCGAACGGCGTCAGACCGCGTTCTCTGGCGTGGGCGCGCAGGCGCTCCGCCAGATCCGCGCCGATCGACTGGCGCAACTGGCCGCCGTGGTGCCGGCGCCGGGCACCGGGCTTGGCCAGACCGGGCAGCGGCATGTCGTAGGACTTGTCCCGCAGCGCGTCGGCCCAGAACTCCAGACCGTCCCGCCGCTCCGCACTCGCCTCGTCCCCGGACCGGGCACGGATGTGGTCGGCGTACGAGGACGCGGCCGGCAGCTCCACCGGCTCGCCCAGGACGCGGCCCCGGTAGACGGTGAACACGTCCCGCAGCAGGATCGCGAACGAGTGGCCGTCGTGGATCAGATGGTGCTCGACGTGGATGAGCCGGTGCCGGTCGTCCGCCAGCCGGACCAGCGTCCAGCGCAGCAGCGGCGCCTCGTAGGTGTCCAGCGGCGTCTCCGCCTCGGTGCGCAGCAGCTCCTGGAACGCGCTCTCCGGGTCCGCCACCCCGCTCAGGTCCACGGTGCGCAGCCGCGGCGCACAGGCGTCGGCGACCCGCTGTCCCGGCATCGCCCCGGCGACGGCGACGAGTTCCAGCCGCAGTCCGGCGTGCCGGTCGAGGGTGGCGGCGAGCCCGTCGCGCAGCGCGTCGGTGTCGAGCGTGCCCCACAGGTCGAGGGCGGCGGTGAAGTTGTAGGCGCGGCTGCCCGGTTGCACCTGCTCGTGCAGCCAGACGATCTCCTGCGAGGAGGAGAGCGGAAGCATGGGCGTTCCCTGAGGTCGTCGGGGTGGATGTGCTCCGGCCGGGCATGGTCGGGCCGGCCGGTGGGCGCGCAGACGGCGCCGCGGATCGCGCGGCGCGTCTGGCGGTGTCGGTGGGTGGGTGCGGGGGCGGACCCCCGTGGCATGGGTCAGCCGGCCGTCGGCGCGGGTGTCCGCACCGCGTCGGCAAGGGCGGAGAAGGCGCTCTCGGCGGTGCCGTCGGGGAGGACCGCGCGGTCCCACACCATGCGCAGCCGCAGTTCGGGCCCCTGGGTGACGGACACCGCGAAGGGGCCGCGGACCGCCCGGCCGTCGACATGGATCTCCCGGCCGTCCACCCCGCCCAGGCGCAGCGGCGGCTGACGGCGGGCGTCGTCGACGGTCAGCATCCCGTCGAGCCCGCCGCGCCAGCCGGAGCCGGCCGCACGGGCGGCGTGCACCACGGCGTCGAACGGCGTGCCCGCGTGGTCCAGGTCGTCCCACCAGGCCGCGGCCGTCGCGGACGCGGTGGGCCGGTCACCGGTGTCGGCCGGGAAGACCACGGTGTTGAGGAAGCAGCCGAGCACCGGTGCGGCACCGGCCGGGCGGCCGCCCCACGGGTAGCCGAGCGGCACCACATGGCCCGCTCCGTACAGCACCGCGGCGGCCGCGCGGCAGGCGTTCAGCAGCTCGGGGAAGGGCACTCCGTCGGGGGCAGCGGGCAGCCGCAGCGTGGCCGAGCCGCTCGGCGGCGCACCGGGGGAGAGCGGCTCCGGACGGACCGCGGGGGCCCGTTCGCCCACCGTGCGCAGCCGTGCGCCCCAGTACGCCATGGCCTCCGGCGCGCCCGCGCGCTCCTCCGCGTCGAGCTGCCGCAGCACGGCGTCCCGGTAGGCGTCCAGCTCGGCGGCGACCTCGGCGGGCGAGGGGCCGTCGGCACCGGTTCCCTCCTCGTAGGCGTCGCCGAGTTCCGCGACGAGCCTGGCCAGCGACTGGCCGTCGCAGGCGCTGTGGTCCAGGACGACGGCGAGCACCTCCTCCGTCCCCTCCGGACCGTCCGGCACCAGGAACAGCCGCAGCGGCGCCCCCTCCGGCGTCCAGCGGGTCAGGGCACGGCGCAGCACGGCCGCCGCGTCCTCACCGGGCGCGCACACCTCCCGGACCACCGGGACCTGCGGCTGCTCCAGACGGAGAGCCGGGGTGCCGCGCAGCACGGTGGGCCGGGCCCGCAGCACGGGGTGCCGGGCGGCGAGCCGGTTCGCGGCGGCCGCGAGGCGCACGGGGTCCACCGTGCCGCGCGGGAAGGCGAAGAACATCGGCACGAGATCCGGCCGCCCGGCCGGGTCCATGGCACGCACCAGGGCGAAGCGACGCTGGGCGCCCGTGACGGGCAGCAGAACCGGGGTGCCGGCACCGGCGTCGAGCTGCCGGAAGCGGGCCAGGTACTGGCTCGTGATGCTGAGCACGTGATCCTCTTTGTCGGGACTGACGCGCATCACCGGAGGGGATGCGGGTGGGAAAGCCGTGCAAGGGGGGAGGGGAGGGGCGGCGCCGGACGCGGCGGCCGGCCGTCAGCCGAGGGGCGCGGGCTCGGCCCGGTCCGTGGCTGCCGGGTCCTCGGGCGCCTCGGCGGCCGGCAGCTCGCGCATCCGGCGCAGCGGGGAGAGCAGCAGCGGCAGCGGCACGACCAGGAATCCGGCCGCACACCACGCCAGCGCCGTACGGGCGCCGAACGCGTCGGCCAGCGCACCGCCGGCCAGGGCACCGAGCGGCAGGGTGCCCCACATCAGGAAGCGCAGGGTGGCGTTCATCCGGCCGAGCAGCCGGGGCGGGCAGAGCGCCTGACGGAAGCTCACCTGCGCGACGTTGTAGACGACGGCACCGAAGAAGACCACACCGGAACCGAGGGCGAACAGCGCGGCACCCGCGCCGCGCCCGGAGAGCGGCCACAGCAGCGCGAACGGGCCGGTGACCAGGGCGGACAGCCAGATGAGCCGGGCCTGCCCGAGCCGGGCGGCGAGCCGGCCGGCACACACGGCACCGGCGAGCCCGCCCACCGCCGAGGCGGCCAGCACGAGGCCCACCACTCCCGGCGCCAGCCCGAGCACCCGGACCAGGAAGACGGTCTGGGTGGCCATCAGCGTCGCGGTGAAGAAGTTCGCCAGTCCGGTCGTCACCGCGATCACCCGCAGCAGACGGTGCCCGAACACGAACCGCAGGCCCTCACCGATGTCCTGGCGCAGCGACGTACCCGGTACGCGCTCGGGGCGGCTCTCGGACTGCCTGATGCCCCGCAGGAACAGCGCCGAGAGCGCGTATCCGACGGCGTCGGCGACGATGGCCAGGGAGGCGCCGAGCAGCTGGACGAGACCGCCGCCGAGCCCGGGACCGGCCACCTGCGCCGTGGAACGGATCGTCTCCAGCGCCCCGTTGCCCGCGACCAGCTGATCCTTGGGCAGCAGGTGCGGCACGAAGCTCTGGTGGGCCACGTCGAAGAAGACCGTCGCCACCCCGGTGACCAGGGCGACGAGGTAGAGCTGTGCCATCGTCAGCGCTCCGGCGACGGCGGCCAGGGGGATGCTCGCCATCGCCAGGGCCCGTACGACATCGGCCCGGATCATCAGCGGCAGCTTGCGCATCCGGTCGACCCAGGCCCCGGCGGGCAGTCCGACCAGCAGGAACGCGGCGGTCTCCGCGGCCGTGAGCAACCCCACCTGGAAGGCGGGGGCGTTGAGCTCCAGCACCGCGACGAGGGGCAGGGCGACCAGGGTGACCTGGGAGCCGAGCTGCGCGGTCGCGGCACCGGCGAGCAGGAGACGGAAGTCGCGCAGGCGCAGCGGGCCGCCGGCAGCGGGTCGGGGTATGGCGGGCATGCGAATGACCATCGCGGACCGACCGGTCAGGGTCAAAACCAGATGCACACTTTCGGTCGGCTTTCTTCACCATTTCCCCCTCAAGGCAGAAAATTCTCCGCCAGATCCGGGCAACTGCCGGATGGTTGCCACCTGACGCCTTGCCTGGTGGGAGGGGTGGGCCAGGGGGGAAGCCGGTGGAGAACGGGTGATCACGTGCAGAGCGTCACGTGACGGACTCCGACTGAAAACAGCCGTCGATGTCCGCTTATTGACCGAAGCGCTGAGTTCATCCGCTATGCCATCCGGGAAGGAGCCCGCTTCCGGCGCCCTCGGTGGACGGCTCCCGTGAGTGGTTCCCGGGTTCCTGACCCACGACAGACGGGCGCCCCCGCCGTAGTGGCAGGGGCGCCCGTGCGCCTGCAAAACCCGTCAGCCGGGCCGGAGTTCGGTGTCGACGGCGCCGCGGAGCAGTTCGTGGGCCCGCTCCAGCGTGGTGGTGCCGCTCAGCCAGCGTTCGCTCAGGCCCTCGACCAGCGCGGTGAGCCGCTCGGCCGCCGCGTACGGGTCGGTCCCGGCCTCGCCCGGAACGGCCTCCTGGGCCTGGCGCAGAAGACCGGCGAGATCCTCCACCCACTCCCGGGTCGCGTCGGACAGCAGCTCCCGCAGGTCCGGGTCGAAGACGGCGGTGGCGCGCAACTCGCCCCAGGCCGCGCTGTTCTCCTTGACCTGGGGGGAGTCCTGGATCTCCAGCAGCAGCATCTCGGTGAGCTGGACCCGGGGATCGTCGGAGGCGTCCAGCGCGGCGTCGGTGTAGCGGACCGCGCGCCGGCTGATGAACTCCAGCGTGCGGCGCAGCAGTCCGGCGCGGTCCTTGAAGTGGTAGTAGATCAGCGCGGTCGAGACGGCGGCCTCCGCGGAAACCTCCTCGACGCGCAGCCCGCGGACGCCCCGCCGGGCGATCAGCCGGGCGGCGGCTTCGAGGATCTGGGTGGGCCTGTCCGGCATCGCGTGCTCCCGCTGTCCGAGGAAATCAAGGTGGCTCGACCCTGATCATGCCCTAACATCGTCCTGACCGAATTTTCAGTCAGGGAGCTGATCATGGATATATCCCGACGTCAGACACTGCGGACGGCCGCCGTCGCCGCCCTCGGGGGAGCCCTGAGCGCCTGCGGCACCCCGGACGGCGACCGGACGTCACAAGGGGCCGGCGCTGTCCCCGCGGCGGCCCGGCCCGCCGGCGGATGGCGGCTGCCCGACGAGGCACATCCGCACGAGGCGACCTACCTGTCCTGGCCCGGCCGGCGGATCTGGGGGCCGGACACCGCCGGAGTACGGGCCGACATCGCCCGGCTCGCCCGGACCGTCGCGGAGTTCGAACCGGTCCTGCTGCTGGCCGGGGAACGGGACGCGAAGGCGGCGCAGCGGGCGTGCGGTTCCGGGGTGGAGGTCGTGCCGGTCCCGGTGGACGACCTGTGGATGCGGGACACCGGGCCGGTCTTCGTGCACGGCCCCGACGGCGTCGCCGGAGTGGACCTCAACTTCAACGGCTGGGGCGGCAAACAGGAACACGGCCGCGACCGCCTGGTCGCCCGCGCGGTCCTGTCCGACGCCCGTCTCCCCAGGATCAAGGCCCCGTTCGTCAGCGAGGGCGGTGCGCTGGAGGGCGACGGCCGGGGAACGCTGATGGTGGCCGAGAGCTCCCTGGTCAACGACAACCGCAACCCCGGCAGCTCCCGCGAGGACCTGGAGCGGGCGCTCCAGGACACCTTCGGCGCCACGAAGGTGATCTGGGTCAAGGGCGTCAAGGGCAAGGACATCACGGACTATCACATCGACGCGCTGGCACGGTTCTCCGCACCCGGCGTCGTGGTCCTCAGCACCCCCGCGGCGCACGCGCCCCGCACCCCCTTCACCGCCGCCTACGAACAGGCGCGTGAGGTCCTGGAGCGGGCCGTCGACGCCCGCGGGAAGCGGCTGGAGATCGTCGACCTGCCCGAGCCCGCCGACCTCGGACGCCGCGGGAAGGACTTCCTGGCCTGCTACGTCAACTACTACGTGGCCAACGGCGCGGTCATCATGCCCCGCTTCGGCGACCGGAAGGCCGACAGCAGGGCGGCGGCCGTCCTGCGGGAGCAGTACCCGGGGCGGAAGATCGTGCCGGTGCCGGTCGACAACATCGGCGAGGGCGGCGGCGGAATCCACTGCTCCACCCAGCAACTCCCCAAGGCCGCCCGGCCGCACGCCACCGGCTGACCGGGCGGGCCGTCCGGCGGTGGCACACCGTCACGGACGGCCCTCCTCGGTCCGCCAGCCCCACGCGGTGAGCATCCCGGGGGAGAGACCGGCGCACTCGTCCGACGCCAGCGCCCGCCGGGCCCGTTCGATCCGCGCCTCGTCCACCTGCCCCGTCGCCAGCATGGCGCCCCGGGCCCGGTCCCAGGTCTCGTCCCAGAAGCGGCTGAGCGGACCGCCGGGCACCAACGGGGGGACATGGATCTCGGCAGCCACCCGGTGCAGGCCCTCCTCCCGCAGCAGATACGGGTAGTCCGGCACCCAGGAGATGTCCGTACCGATCGAATCCCGGAGGCCCTGCCACATCGCCCGCATGACCGTGGTGTACGGGGTGGCGGGCGCCCCGGCGCTCGTCAGGTCCACGGCGTCGCTGAGCACCAGCACCCCGCCGGGCGCCACCAGCGAGGCCAGCTTCGCGATCATGCGGCGCCACGCGCGCAGATGCATCAGTACGAACCGCGCGTGCACCAGCTGGAACCGGCCGGGATCGAAGTCCGGCGCGGTGACGTCGGCGGTCAGCGTCGACAGCCCCGGCGTCCGGGCGGTGTCCAGGGACCGGGTGTCACGGTCGACCGCGAGGACCGCCGTGACACCGGCCGACTCCAGCAGCCACCGCGCGAGGGTGCCGGTGCCCGCGCCCACGTCCAGGCAGTGCCACCCGGGCCCGGCACCCAGCGCCGACAGCCGGGCCGCGCTCACCTCGTCATAGGCGAGCGCGCCCAGATCGATACGGCCGGCCTCGCCGGTCTCCTCCGGGCGGAACAGGCCTTCGCCGTAGCGCCCGGCTTCGGTATCCCGCACGCCCCCAGTATGACGGTGGCGCTCAGGGGTTTCCTGCTGTGGTGACCAGCTCCGTGGCCGGCTCCGCCGCGGGCGGCTTCCGGCGCCGGCCCGGCGTACGCCGCAGGACCAGCTGCAGGACCACCATCACGACACCGGTGGCCAGCGCGCTGTGCCACAGCAGCGCGTCCAGCCGGCCCGCCGAGAGATAGGCACCCGCCGCCACCGCCGCCAGCGCGCACACCCCCCGGTCCACGATGCTCTCGACGGACAGCAGGGTGGCCCGCGGCGCCCCCGCCGGGATGGCGTCGTTGACCAGCTTGCGCTGGAGCGGATAGGCGAAACCGGTGACCGCGGCGAACAGGCACAGCAGGGCGATCACGGTCCACGGCCCGCCCAGCGTGCTGCCCGCCAGGGTGCCCGCCATCGCCAGACTGAGCAGCGACACCCAGGCCACCGGCGACAGCCGCGACCCGAGCCACTGCGGACGGGCCGACGCCACCGCCTCCGCGACGGTCATCGCGGCCAGCACCCCGCCGTGCGAGCCTTCCGGGATGCCGTGGTCCAGCAGCACCGGCTGGAAGAGGTTGACCTGGCAGATACGGGACAGCGTGAACACCGCGACGCCCTGCACCATGAGCAGTGCGAGCCACGGCGTGGCCCACACCCAGCGCAGCGCCGAGACGGCGTCGCGCAGGAACACCGGCCCACCGCGCGACCCCTTCCCGGCGCCCCCGGGGCCGCTGTTCCGGGCCGTGGCCTGCCGCGGCAGCACCACGGCACAGACCAGCGAGCCCGCCGCGCTCGCCGCACTCAGCACATACGGCGTGGCATGCGCGAGCGCCATCAGCGGACCGACCAGCGGCCAGCACAGCACCTTCGCGGCCAGCCCCAGCGCCCGCGCCTGCCCCTCGGCCTTCAGGTAGTGCTCGCCCGCGCCCTCGGCCTCCAGGCCGTCGTAGAGATAGGCGCTGGCGGCGCCGGAGGTCAGCGAGCGGCCGGCGGCGATGGCCAGGAAGTGCACCAGAAACCCGGTGTAGCTGGGCGCGACGACCGGTGCCAGGTTCGCCGCTGTCATCACGACGGCTCCGGCCCGCAGACAGTTGCGGGCACCGATCCGGTCGGCCACCATCCCGGTCGGGATCTCGAAGAGGCAGAACGCGACGTAGTAGATGCTCTGGATGCCGAAGATCTCCCCGTCGGAGAGCCCCGCCTCCCGCTGGTAGGCGTAGAAGACCGGCATCCACCACAGCAGGTTGAACAGCAGCTGGAAGCTGTTGTTCAGCCGGATGATCCGGCGGGCCCGTGGGGGCAGGGGCGCGCCCGCGGTCCGGAGCCGGCGGGCGCGCAGCGGGCCGGTGATCCGGCGGATCACAGCGCGTAGGGGCGGATCTGGACCAGACGGAAGTCCCCCTGATCGGTCATCAGCCATTCGATGTCGAGCGGATGGTCCAGATCGTCCTCGCTGAAGTGGGACTGCAGCAGCCGCCCGGTCAGCGCCAGCCGGGCCAGCTTGTCCCGGGTGCCGACCGGCAGGTCCTGGCCGGACGAGCCGAGCGCGACCGTACGGCCGCCGCCCTCCACGGTGTTGTACAGGTACTGCAGCGGCAGCGTCGTGCCGTCGACGACCGTCTCGGGCGAGCCGGGGGAGCAGTTGAGGTAGACGTTGCGGAAGTCCTCGCGCCGGGTCGGGTTGCAGGTCACCAGGACACCGCCGAGGTCGGCGGGCACGTACTCCTGGATGATCACGCCCATGTAGGTGTCGTCGAGGGAGATGCCCGCCTGGTGCCGCAGCCGGACACTGCGCGGCGACAGCAGCGAGGCCCACACCTGGCGCACCGCGTCGAGGAGTTCGTCCGCGCCGTGGACCGTGGTGATCGAGTCGTAGACCCCGGCCGCGGAGAACCCTGGCAGGTCCTCGGCGTTGGAGGAGGAGCGCACCACGAGCCGGTTGCGGGTGTCCGGGCCGCCGGGCAGCGCCGAGGTGATCTGGCGGGAGACGTCCTCGGGCATCGGGGTGTTGCGGATCAGCTGCTGAAGATGCAGACAGACCGCGTCCAGCGCGTCGACGGCGTCGAGTTCGAGCGCCATCTTGAGCTTGCCGAGACCCTGTTGCACGGCCGGCGAGGACGTCAGGAAGCGGTGCTGCAGGGCGAACGGAAGGGCGATCCCGCTGGGGGCCGCGATCACCCCGGCCACGAAGTCGGCCGCCAGGGACCGCAGTTCCGCGCCCGTCGCGTCCTTGGTGCCGAGCCGGGCCGCGAGGTGGCCGTAGAGGTCGGCGCGGGGCGGACGCGGCTGCCCGTAGAAGGCGGTGAGGTCGGCGGAGCGGCTGTCCAGGACGTGATGGAGCTCGCCGAGGTTGGCGGCCTTGGTCCCGTACCGGTCCCGGTCGGAGCGGCGCAGCCGGTGCAGCCACAGCGCGGGCACGTCCTCCAGCAGCGGCGGCTCCATCCGGATGCGCTGCTGGTGCCAGGCCGGGGCGTCCAGCGCCGGGGCATGGGGCAGCGGCACCAGCGTGATCTCGTCGTCCTCGACCCGGTAGCGGACCCAGGCGCCGTCGAGGACGTCCACGTCGACCATGCGCTCCAGATCGCGGACGATCGCGTTGGGGATGCCCCACCCGGAGGCCAGCACATTGGTGTGCGAGAGCGGCGTGCCCGGCGAGGTGTTGAGGAAGCCGGCCACCCGCGGCACGTCGTCCGGCAGACACGGCATGGCCACGATGTCGGACCAGCCGAGCCCGTCGGCCGCGGCCGCGTACTCCTCCAGGGTCCGGAAGTAGCGGAGCCGGCCGACGGCCTCCCCCGGGTTGAGCGGGGTGCGGGTGCGGTTGCCGAAGAGCTGATGGCCGAGGATGCGCGGCACCCGTACGTCGCTGATCGCGGCGAGTTCGTGCTCCTGCCCGTGGTTCGCGGGCTTCAGCAGCAGCGGCAGGCGGCCGTCGACCCGGTGCCGGACGAAGGTGTAGAACTCCTCCAGCAGCGGCCCGTGCATGGTGTCGGCCTCAGTGGTCTCCATCACGAGGAACGGCCGGTCCCGGCCCTCGGCGTCCTCATCGGTGTGCAGGGAGAGCACACCCAGCAGGAAGCGGCGCTCCGGGTCCATGTAGACCGAGGAGTTGAAGGCGTCCAGCCCGGAGTCCAGCTCCTCCAGGTCCATCCCCAGGACGCGGGTGGCGATGTAGTTGACGTGGAAGGGGTGGACGGCGGTGTCGAGCAGGTGCCAGGTGTCCTCGGCCCGGTCCACCACGACCTTGAGGTACGGGTGACCGGCCAGGACACCGGAGAGGGTGCGGAAGAGCGGCAGGGAGAGGTTCTCCCCGATCACGGTGCGGTCGACGACGGGCCCCGGGGCACCGGAGGGCAGAACGGCGGTGGTGGTCATGAGCGCACCTCCGTGGTGCCTGCCGTGGGAAGGACACCGGGCAGGGCCTCCACCAGCGTCCGGAAGTCGCGGATCACGGTCTCCGGGTCGATCGCGGACAGCAGGCACAGCGCCGCCATGGTGTTGGCGCCCGCGGCCGGGTCGTACACCGGTACCGGCGTCCCGTCCGGGAGCGAGTTCTCGGCGACCACGGACAGATGGCTGCCGGCGCTGAGCGGCACCGCGTTCCGCACCGTCGGGAAGTCCCAGAGCCGCTGGTCCGGCCAGGCCTCACCGGCACCGTCGACGGCCAGCACGACCAGCGAACCGGCCGCGCCGTGCGCTTCCTGCGGGGTGCGCACCGCGTCGGGCCAGGTGACCTGACGCCCCAGCAGATGGTCGGTGAGCATACCGATCAGATCCAGTCCGAAGACCTCCTCGATCTGCGGGACGGTCATCGCCCCGCCGAACCGGGCGGCGGTCTCGATCACCCACATCTGCCCGTCGGCACCCAGCTTGATCTCGGTGTGGGTACCGCAGTTCTGCAGCCCCAGCGCATCGACGGCCTCGTGTGCGAGGGCCACGATGCGCCGCTCGGCCTCGGGCGGCAGCGCCGCCGGGGTGATGCCCGCGCGTTCGGTGAACGGCTCGACCGTCGGCATCCGCCCGCTGAGGCAGACCGGACGGAAGCCGCCGTTCACGACGACGCCCTCGACGCTGACGTAGTCGCCCCAGCCCTCCTGGGCGAACCAGTCCGTGGCGGTGCCCGGCACGATCTCCTCGACGAGGAAGTCCGCCCCGGCGTCGGCCACATGCAGCTCGGCGTACCCCAGCTGCGCGGACTCCGCCATCACCTCCCGCGCCCGTTCCCAGGCCGCCGGCACGTCCTCGGCGGAGCGCAGGGTGCGGTGCGCGGTGGAGCCGGCGCTCCAGGCGGCCTTCAGCAGCAGGGGGAAGCGGAGCGCGGCGGCCGCGTCGTGCAGATCCCGCTCGGTGGCGACCGGGCGGAACCGGGGCTGGGATATGCCCTGTTCCTGCCAGGTGCGGCGCATCATCCGTTTGTCGCGGGCCAGGGCGCAGTTGCCGCCCGCCCCGGCGAGGCCCAGCTTCTCGCAGGCCTCCGCGACCGCGACGACCGCGTACTCGGAGAAGGTGACGACCGCGTCCGCGCCCACCGCCTGGGCCCGGGAGACGATTAGGGACACCAGGTCGCGGCGTTCGGACTCGGCGGGACTCAGCACCGAGGCGCACAGCCGGTCCACGGACGTGGCCACGGTGGGAGGGAGCGCGCTGAGGGCCAGCAGGTGCACTGCCGACCGTGCGGCGACCCGTGACAGGGCATACCCCAAGGGCGGACCACCCTTGGCATACACGAACAGCACCTTGCTCACTGGAAACCGACTCCTTTTCATATGGGAACCCTCGGAACGGCTGACAACGCCCGGCCCCCCGGGGATCGATCCGAACGCCGTCCCTCAAGCGAAGCAGCCGTGCCGCCCACCGTTCCCCTCATCGGGCCGCATCCGCTCAGGCAAATGCCAGAGTTGTGGATACGGTCATTCCGCTGTGAAGGTTCTGTGATGCCGTATGGCGAATCTGTGCCAGGGTGCACGGATGTCGCCAGATCGGCCGAGAACCGGGCATGCCGGCCGCCCCCGGGGGATACGCATGGCGAGGGCGCGCCGTCCGAAACCCGTTGAACTCCTCACCACTAAGGGGCCCGTCGTGGACGAGACCAGTCTGAAGTCGCTGCTCGAACACCTTCCGGTGTCCTGGTGGGAGGCCGACCGTGAGCTACGCGTGATCGACAGCGGCGGTGGTGCCTTCGACGACACGGTGACGGCCCAGCGGTTCCTCGACACCGTGCGCCAGGAACTCGCCGGACCGGCCGCGGCACCCGAAACCAGCCATTGGCAGGCGCAGTTCGACGGTCGTGTCTTCGATGTGAACTGGCCCCTCGGGGTCCCCCGGCAGGGCCGCTCCCGTGGACTGGCGGTGGAGGTCGGCCCCCGTACGGCCGCGCCCCGCCGCTACGACGCCTTCGCCGACCTCGCCCCCGCCGCGGCGTTCATCCGGGACGCGGCCGGACGCTACCTCTGGGCGAATCACGCCTACGCCCACCTGTACGGCACCACACCGGAGCACATCATCGGCAAGGACGTCACCGACATCGACGGCCCGGTCGACGCGACGCAGGTGCTGGGCCTGGACCGGGAGGTGCTCGACCGCGGCAAACCGGTCCGGCACACCCTCACCTACCACCGCCTCGACGGCACCGGCGGGCAGGCGGTCGGCCATCGCTTCCCCGTCCGGGAGGCCGGCCAGACCTGTGTGGCGGGCATCTACATCGACATCAGCGACTACACCCGCGCGCTGCGCCAGCGCCGTGAGGCCGAGGAGAGCCTGCACGCGCTGCGCGACCACAGCGGACTGCCGTGCGCCCTGATCTCCGCGGGCGGGCGCATTCAGCAGGCCAGCGCCGCGGCCGCCGAACTCCTGCAGACCCGGCTCTCCGACCTCGTCGGCCGCCGCGCCCACACCCTGCTCGGCCCGGCCCCGGAATTACCGGGACTGCACCGTAGCTGGCTCGATCTGATAGCCCGCCGCAGCCGGCGCATCCAGACCACCGTCCTGCTCATGGACGCCCGCGGCCGGCAGCGCCGTGCCCGGCTGCATCTGACGACGGTGGGCCGCAGCGCGGACCGCGCCACCAGCGTCTGGGCGGTCGTCACCCACCAGAGCCTCGCCCACGAACCCCATCCGCCGCTGACGGCGACCCAGGTCCGCATCCTGTCCCTGCTGGCCGCCGGGCGCAGCAACGCGGAGATCGCCACCTCCCTGCACCTCTCCCGGCAGACCGTCGACTACCACCTCAGCCGTCTGCGCGACCTCCTGGACGCCCCGACTCGCCCCGCCCTGGTCGCGCGCGCCTACGTGCTGGGCATCCTCGCCCCCCAGGCCTGGCCGCCGCGCTCGGCCACCGCCTGCCATCCGCACAGCGTCACCTGACGGGCCGCCGCGGTCCTGCTCCGGCTGTGGGCCACCCGGCTGATTGTGGCCGCCGGGGGTTTGCTCACCGCGGGTTGAACGCCGGTGCGGGCCGACCGCGGCAGCACGATACGTCTGGCATCAGAAGGATGAAGAGGCGAGGAGCGTCGTGAGAAGATTCATGCAGGCGGGAACGGTCATCGGGACGTGCGGGCTGGTGCTCCTCGGCGGCGGTACCGCCCAGGCGGTGACCATCCCGGACTCTCTGCTCTCCACGGTGGCGAACGCCGACGTGGGCACCGTGACCGGCATGGTCAACGGGGTGGTCTGCAACAACCGGCTGGGCCAAGTCCACTACAGGTCACCGGTGTTGGCCTCCCCCCACGCCTGTGTGAACGGGCCGGTGAACAGCGGCAACAGCCTGCACAGCGGAAACTTCATCAACCACGGAAACCCGAACAACAGCGGGAACCTGTCCAACACCAACGGCACCACCAACGGCGCCAACGCGGTCACCGGTGCGTCGACGGGCAGCGGCAACAACATCCAGCGCGTCCTCGGACTCGGCGGCCTCTTCCGCCACTGATCCGCGCCGCGGCCACGGCCCGCTCCGGCCCCGGAACACCCGGGACCGGAGCGGGCCGCCGCACGCACCGTCCGACGCACACACCGGCTCAGTCGCGGTGGTGATGGATGTGCTGCTCGTTGTTGCCGGACTTCGTCGCCGTGCCGGTCGTGCCACCGGTGTCGTCGTTGGTGTTGGCGTTGGTGTTGGTCGGGCTACCGCTGTTGCTGATGGTGCCGCCGGAGACATGAACGTTCTGCGATCTCCTGGGGTTTCCGCTGAGCACCGGCCCGTTGATGCAGAACCGGGCCCGGTGCGCGCAGCGGAACCGGGCGTCGAAGCGGGCGACGGTATCGCTGTTGGAGACCCCGTCGCCGCCGGACGGCGCCGCCCACGCCACGGTGGGCGAGACCGTACCGGCGGCCAGGAGCAGACCGCAGGCTCCTGCCATCACGACATTGACGCGTGCCGATTTCTTCACAGTGTGCTCCCGCGCTCAAGGTTGGTACCCGGGGATCTTGCTATCCCGGATGCCCGGCATCACCAAGCTTGAGCAACGGCCGGTCCCGCGTATTCACCCTGTCCGATTATGGGAATCACCGTGACGGCCCTGGCGCCGCGCCGCCATGACGGCCGTCCGCGGGAGCGGGTGACCCCTCTCAGCGTCCGGCGATCGCCTCGGCGACGGCGAGGATGCGGCGGGCGTCCTCGACATGCAGGTTCTCGATCATCCGGCCGTCGACGGTGACCACGCCGCGCCCCTCGCGGGTGGCCTCGTCGAACGCGTCGATGACCTTCCGCGCGTGGGCGACCTGGTCGGCGGACGGGGCGAAGGCCCGGTTGCACGGTTCGACCTGCGACGGGTGGATGAGCGTCTTCCCGTCGAACCCGAACTGCCGGCCCTGCACACACTCGGCCTCGAAGCCCTCGGCGTTCTTCACGTCGTTGTAGACGCCGTCCAGAATCACCTTGCCGCTCTCCCGGGCCGCCAGCAGCGCCAGCGACAGCCCGGTCAACAGCGGGGCCCGGCCCGGCACATGCTCGGCGTGCAGCTCCTTGGCCAGGTCGTTGGTGCCCATCACCAGCACGGTGAGGCGCTCGCTGGCGGCGGCGACCGCACGGGCGTCCAGCATCGCGCGCGGGGTCTCGACCATGGCCCAGATGGCCGTACGGTCCGGGGCGCCGGCGGCCTCCAGTGCGCGCTCGACCTCCCGCACGGTGTCGGCGGAGTCCACCTTGGGGACCACCACCGCGTCCGGACCGGCCTCGGCGGCGGCCCGGAGGTCGTCGGCGTGCCAGGCGGTGCCCGGGCCGTTGACCCGGATCGTCACCTCCCGGTAGCCGTACTCCCCGGAGGCCGCGGCGGCCGCGACCCGCTTGCGGGCGTCGGCCTTCGCGTCGGGGGCGACGGCGTCCTCCAGGTCGAGGATCAGCGCGTCGGCGGGCAGGGACTTGGCCTTTTCCAGGGCGCGTTCGTTGGCACCGGGCATGTAGAGCACGGAGCGGCGCGGTCGCAGGATCGCGTCGGACACGGGTGTTACTCCTTCTCGGCCGCGGCGTAGGCGTCGCGCAGCTCGGGGTCGCGGGCGGCGAGGGCGTCGGCGAGTTCGGCGACCACCTGGCACTGCTTGTACGTGGCGTCGTCCTGCATCTTGCCGTCGATCATCACCGCGCCGGTGCCGTCGCCCATCGCCTCGATGACCCGGCGGGCCCAGGCGACGTCGGAGGGAGCGGGCGAGAAGACCTTCTTGGCGATGCCGATCTGCACCGGGTGCAGGCTCCAGGCACCGACACAGCCCAGCAGGAAGGCGTTGCGGAACTGGTCCTCGCAGGCGGTGGTGTCCTTGATGTCACCGAACGGCCCGTAGTACGGCAGGATGCCGTGCGCCGCGCAGGCGTCGACCATGCGCGCCAGGGTGTAGTGCCACAGGTCCTGCTGGAAGGTGGCCCGCGGGGCGGTGCCGTCCGCGCCGTGCGGGTCCTCCCGGACCAGGTATCCGGGGTGGCCGCCGCCGACCCGGGTGGTCTTCATCCGGCGGCTGGCGGCCAGGTCGGCGGGGCCGAGCGAGAGGCCCTGCATCCGGGGGCTGGCCCCGGCGATCTCCTCGACATTGGCGACACCGGTCGCGGTCTCCAGGATCGCGTGCACCAGGATCGGCCGCCGTACCTGCGCCTTCGCCTCCAGCTGGGCGAGCAGCCGGTCGACGTAGTGGATGTCCTCGGCGCCCTCGACCTTCGGCACCATGATCACGTCCAGCTTGTCGCCGATCTCGGCGACCAGCGTCAGCAGATCGTCCAGCGCCCACGGCGAGTCCAGGCTGTTGATCCGGGTCCACAGCTGGGTGTCCCCGAAGTCCGTGGACTTGGCGATCTTCACCAGGCCCGACCTGGCGGCTTCCTTGCGGTCGGCGGCGACCGCGTCCTCCAGGTTGCCCAGCAGCACGTCCACGGTGGGGGCGATGGACGGCACCTTGGCGGCCATCTTCTCGTTGCCCGGGTCGAAGAAGTGGATCATGCGGGACGGCCGGAACGGTACCTCGCGTACCGGTGTGGGCGCCCCGACTGCCAGCGGGCGGAAGAAGTCCTTCGGAGAACGCATGCAGTCTCCCTGGTCGGCTCGGAGGGGCGGGCAGCCGCCGGTGCCCGGCGGCGCCCTTGCGGGCCTCACTCTAGGCCCGACCAGGGCAACATTACTGACCAGTATGTGTGCCGTTGGTCACCGTCGGCGAAGAGGCGGACGCCGGACGCACGGGCCGTCAGCGGTGTTCCCGGACCGCCGGGTTCCCGCCCGCCGCGACCCGTTCAGGACCCCACGCAGTCGACGAACTTCACCCGGTCGCCCGCGCCCTTGACGAAGTCCTCCGGGGAGTGGTTGCGCAGACGGCACATGTCGTAGCGCGCCCGGGGGCCGGCTCCGCCGCCGTCCTGCTCGTAGGAGTGCTGCCCGGACAGCTGGCAGGAGTCGTACCGCACGAGCGGGCCCTGCGACCCGATGCGGTAGCGATGGGGGCTGCTCTCCTCGGCGAAGGACTTGAAGGCGTTCGCGGTGTCGTCGCAGTCGTTGAAGTGCACCGTGCCGCTGTCCCAGGCGCAGTCGATGACGACGGTGTCCGGGTCGCGCACCTCGAAGCGGATGTCCTCGGCGTGGAAGCGCTGCACCGAGTCGTGGTGCGGGCCGCGCGGGAAGCGGAAGAAGGTGCTGGTGCGCCCGTACTCGCCGGCGTCCTCGGGGCGGCGGCCGGTGACGATGTAGGAGCCGCCGCGGCAGGTGATGGAACCGCCGTAGGGGAACTCCAGGAAGTTGCCCCAGGCGTACTCGACCTTCATGTCGTTGAACCAGTAGTTGAGGAACTGGTCCTGCTGCCGGTGGCTCAGCGACTTCTTCGACAGCCCGGAGTACAGGAACGCCTTGCGGTAGGCACCGCCCACCCGGCAGGCGTCCCAGCGCATCTCCGAGTTGGTGTTGCTGCCGTCGAGGGCCAGGCCGTAGGTCCACTCGCCGGTCCACTCGCACTCGGTGAAGCGGTAGTCCTGTGCCTGGCCGGTCGAGTAGGAGTAGAAGAACGACGCGCCCGGGGTGGCCGCGACAAAGCCCAGCTGCTCGAACATCACGTTCGCCCAGCTGTCCTCATTGCGGCACAGGTAGGCGTTCTCGCCGTCGGACGGCGCGAACAGCAGCTGCGTCATACGCTTGCCGGCCCCGCGGAACCGTAAGCCGTTGGCCTTGAGCTTCCCGCCGGGGGCGTCGAGCAGGGCGTAGGGCTTGCGGATGAGGTAGGTGCCGGCGGGTATGTCGATCACGGTCCGGCCGATGTGGTCCCAGACCCGGCCCGCCGCGTAGGCGTACGCACGGGCGAACGCCCGGCTGTCGTCGGTGCGTCCGTCGCCCTTGGCACCGAAGTCCGCCACCACGTCGATGACGTCCTCGCCCTTGGGCTTGTGGCCGGTGACCACGGGCGTCAGGGCGTCGTCGGACGACTGCCGGGAGGCAGGGGACGCCGGCTCGCACCCGGTGAGGGCGGCCGCGAGCGCCGCGGCCGTACCCGCCAGAACCGTCCGGCGATCGGCGCCACCGGTTGACGGAGAGGTCCTGCCTGCCATGATGTTGCTCCTTCGGGGGTCCATTCATCAGGTGGGGGACATGAGCCAGTTCGGTTATGCGATCAGACAGCTGTCTGCGGCCCAGAAATCCGCGAAGGGAGTGTCCCTGTACTCGCGCTATGTGAACCGGCCGGCCGGCCGGGTGTTAGCCGCCGCGGGCTACGGTCTCAGACTGACACCCAATCAAGTCACCCTCATCAGCGGGGTTTTCACCTTCGCCGGTGTGGTCATGATTGCGGTGCTCCGCCCCTCGCCCGCCGCGGCGGCGGGCATTTTCGCGGCGTTGTTCCTCGGTTTCGCCCTGGACTCCGCCGACGGACAGCTCGCCCGGCTGACCGGAACCGGCAGTGCCGCGGGGGAGTGGCTGGACCATGTGGTCGACTGCGCGAAGATGCTCGCCCTCCACATGGCCGTACTCGTCTCCTTCTACCGCCACTTCGGCTTCTCCGACCCTCGGTATCTGTTCCTTCCCGTCGCCTTCCAGTTCGCCGCGGTGATGGTGTTCTTCGGCGGCATCCTCACCGAACAGCTCAAGCGCGCCGACCGGCTGCGGAACGGCACCGGCCCGGCGCCCGCTGCACCCGCCTCCACCCTGCGCTCCGTCGCCCTGCTTCCGGTCGACTACGGGGTGTTCTGCGCACTGTTCCTGCTGTTCGGCAGCCGTGACGCGTTCCTGGTGGCGTACTGCTGCCTGCTCGCCGCCCATCTCCTGTTCATGGTGGCGTTCCTGGTGAAGTGGTACCGGGAGCTGTCCGTCCCCGGCCGCTGACGGGCCGGGGACGGACAGCTCTCACCAGGGCGGGCGACCCGGTCCGGACACACCGGACCGGGCCATCCGGTCACGCGGAATTCGCGAGCCCGTCGAGCACCGTACGCAGCAGGGTGCTCGAGGTGTGCACGGTGTAGGGGAAATAGACCACCTCGACCCCGACCGTGGCGAAGTCCTTTTCGAGCTTGTCGCCCTTGGGTGTACCCCGCCAGTCGTCGCCCTTGAAAATGACGTCGAACCGCACCTGCTGCCAGGTCTCCAATTTGTCGGGCACCGTCTCGACGAACGCCGCGTCCACGAAACGGACGCTGCGTACGATCTCCAGCCGCTCGGTCAGCGGAATGACCGGTGCCTGCCCTTTCGCCTGCACCGCCATTTCGTCCGAGACGACACCGGCCACCAGATAGTCGCACTGGCTTTTGGCGTGCCGGAGAATGTTCAGGTGCCCGACATGGAACAGGTCATATACCCCGGGCGCATAACCTACTCGGTGCGTCATCTACCCCCCACTCGGCGTTCGGTCAGTTTCTGGCGGTCACATAGACCGGGCCGTTGCGCCCGGACACGTTCGTGCCGTCGGTGACCTCGATCGAGTACCGGTGCTGCGCCCCGGGCTCCACGGTGTCCGTGTAGCTCATGTTGGGGCGGTTCCAGTAGCGCGAATCCTGGTTGACCGAGGTCAGGTACTCGCCGTCCCGGTAGATCTTGTAGGTCAGGACACCGTCGTCCCGGTCCCACGAGGCCTTCCAGTTCAGCGTGATCTTGCCCCGGGACCCGCTCGCACCGCTGAGCAGCGGCACCTGCGGCGCCCCGGTGTCCGGCGCGGCCGCGAACCGGGTCAGACCCTGCTGCGGCGCGTCGTTGACGGTGGTGAACTCGCCGCCCGCCCACAGGATGCCGTCCCCGACGGTCAGCGCCCGCGGGCCGATCTGCTCGCCGATCCCGTCGTTGGTGTCCGGGAACCACGGCAGGATCGTCTTGTCCGAGATCGACTGCGCCAGGAAGTGCTGACGGTTGCTGATGTCGGTGAACCCGCCGGGGGTGTTGGAGCAGTCGTGCGCGTGGGAGCCGCTGTAGAGGACGCCCTTGTACGGCAGCACGGCCTGGGTGGCGCCCAGGCAGGTGTCCTTCCAGAGCTGCCCGCCGTCCGACAGCCGGCCCGCGGCGCGGCCGTCGAAGACCCCGCCGCCGGTGCCCTCGGCGCCCAGATAGAAGTTGGTCCCGTCGTTGACGAGCGACTTGACCGCCGACCGCTGGGGAATCCAGCCGCTGAAGGAGTTGACGACCCGGCCGGTCGTCGCGTCCAGCCCGGCCAGCGCGTGCACGGTCAGCCAGCTGCCGTTCACCGAGGTGAACCGGCCACCGATGATGACCTTGTTGAGCTGGGGGGCGACCGTGATGGCGTTGACCGCCGGTGTCGGGTCGTTGCCGACCGAGGAACCACGGATCGTGGCCTTGAACGGGAGCAGCTCGCCGTCGGGCCGCAGTGCGGCGATCCGTTCGCGGGTCTGCCCCTGGACGGTGTCGAAGCCGCCGCCGACGTAGACCGTGTCGGCAGTGACGTCCAGGGCCCGGACGGTCGAGCTGACCGTCGGCTGCCAGTCCGCGCCGATGGTGCAGTCGGAGGTGTTGAGGGCGGCCGTGTTGGACCGGCCCACCGGGCCGGCCTTCCCGAACGAGCCACCGATGTAGATCTTCGAGCCGTCGGGCGAGGCCTTCATGGCACGGATGGTGCCCGTGCCGCCGGTGAACGCCGGGGCGCACGACAGCGGTTCGCCGGTCTTGGCGTCGAAGGCCGCGAAGTTCTTGCGGGCGAGCTCTCCGGACGAGCCGGGGGCTGCGCCCGGCGGCCGGATGTGGCTGAAGGTGCCTCCTACGTAAACGATGCCCTTGGCATAGGCCATGGCCCACACGATGCCATCGGTCTGCCAGGTGCTCAGCGGATCGGCGGTGACGGTGGATTCACCGGTGGCCTGCGCGGGACCGGCGGAAAGGGCCGTTGCCGCGGTGCCCAGCACAGCGGCGGCGAGCAAGAGATGGACAGGTCTGCTTCTTTGGCGCACAGGTCCCCCCTGGAAGCATGGCGCGATCGGAATTGTCAGGGTAGGACGTGGTGACACGAAGAGTTCTGTGCGGAAATGGGCCCACTGTTCACTGTGAGTTTCCCGAACCACGCTTGCGCAGCGCCCCGAAGAACTCCCCTACCCCCAGCGGCAAACGATAGCGCCAGACGGCGGCGCAGAAAGCCCCAATGGCTAAAACAATTCCCAAAAGGGCGCCCGGAAGGCTGTCGCCGAAAAGCAACCGCAGGGCGGACACCGGGAGCGCCACCGTCACGAGGCCGATCGCCGCGGCGTACAGATAACCCCGGTCGACGGTGCGGAAGCCCAGGCGGTAGCGGGCCAGCAGCGCCGAGGCACCGTTGTCCACCACGATCGCCAGAGCCCAGGAGACCGCCGCCCCCAGCACCCCGTACCGGGGCACCAGCCATACGCCGGTGCCCAGTTGGAGCACGAACGCAGTGCCCGCGACCACCAGGTTCCAGACGCTCCGCCCGGCCATGAGGATGACCGTCTGCGCGTTGCCGACACCGACATTGACCAGGCAGGCGGCCGCCAGGACCACCAGCCCCGGCGCGCCGTCACCGAAGCCGGGGCCGAAGAGCGACAGCACGGTCCGGGGGAAGGCGGCGAGGACCAGGAAGACGGGCCAGGAGAACAGCGCGATCCAGCGCGTCGACACCCCGTGCAGATGACGGGCCCCGGCCGCCTCGCCGCCCGCCGTCAGACGGCTGATCTGCGGTGCCACCGCCAGCCGGATCGCCAGCTGGAGCAGCGTCCCCGCGGTGACCAGCCGCCCGATCGCGGTGTAGATACCGGCGTCGGTGCCGGTGCCCAGCACCGACAGCAGGATCACCCCGATCCACACCGCGGTGATGTCGAAGACGGAGGAGACCGCCCGCGGCCCGGCGAACGCCCAGAACTCCCGTGCCTGCGACGGAGGTTGCCCCGTACCCGGATGCGCACGGAGAGACCGGCGCAGCGACACACCGGCGGCCACCGCCCCCAGCACCCCGGGCACCAGCCACGCCGCGGAGAGCCCGGCCACGCTCGGGGCGAGCAGCACCAGCGGCACCGCGAGCAGGACCCGCAGGGCCGGCTTCCCGATCTGCTCCACGCCCACGAAGGGCACCACCGAGCCGTACCCCCGGGTGGCCCCGAGCAGCACCAGCGCCACCGTCGTCACCGGCAGGAAGACCGCGAACAGCCGTACCAGCGCGACGGCCTGGCCCGGATCGAGTTCGGGCAGCAGCAGACCGGCGAGCCCGGGGGAGCACAGCAGCACCACCGCGCCCGCGGTGCTCGCCAGCAGCGTCGGTAGCACCGAGATCCGCAGCAGCCCCGGCACGCCGGCGCCACCGCTGAGTTCCAGGTCCCGGGAGACGAAGCGGACCAGCGCGGTGTCGGCGCCCAGTTTCAGCGCGTTGCTCAGGATGGTGAAGGCCGCGACACCCGTGAAGACCGCACCGGCCCCGCCGGCCCCGAGGCCATGGGTGACGACGGCGACGAGGACGAACCCGAACAGCGCGTTGGCGGCCGAGCCGGCCAGGCCGAACATGCTGCCCCGGGCGGTCCTGCCGACCCCGCCCCCGCCGGGCGCGGTCCCGTCCGTGGCCGCCGGTGCGGACGGGCCGGCCGGTCCCGCCGGACGGATGCCCGTCACCTGCGCAGCGAGGTGGTGTCGGCGTCGAGGCGCGGGCCCTCCTGCGGCGGCGGGCCGACGCGCGGCGGCGGGCCCGGCCGCGGGGCCACCGCCGAGGACCGCGGACGGCCCCGGCCGCGCTTGCGGTGCGTCGGTCCGCCGTCCGACAGCCGGCGCAGCGAGGTCCCGCGGCCGCCCTTGTCCAGGACGGCCCCCAGGATGTGCCCGCCGGCGCCGGTGATCAGCTCCCACACCCGGTCCAGATCGTCGCGCCGGACCTCGTTGAGGTCACACACCACCACGACACCGGCCGCCTGCTTGGCGACGGCCAGCCCGTCCGCGTGCGACAGCAGGGGCCCGGTGACCACCACCACGTTCTCGTTCGGGCCCGACGCCGTGTTCAGCAGCCGCGCGAACTGCGGCGAGGACAGGGCACGGGCCGGATTGGGCACCTCCCTGCCGGGCAGCAGATCGAACCGCCCGTCCGCCCCCGCGTCCACGGCGAGCCGCTCACCCTCCGCCCAGCCGCCCGGCACCGGACGGCCGTGACCGGGGTGCACCGGCAGCCGCTGGGCGAGCTGAGGGGTGCGCAGATCGGCCTCGACCAGCAGGATGTCGTTGCCGATCTCGGCGAACGCACCGGCCAGGTTCACCGCGACCGAGACGGCCTCCGCGTGCTCCCGGGGGGAGACGACCAGCAGGCTTCCGCGGCCCGCGAAGCGCTGGTCGTGGACCAGCCGGAAGGCGATCGTCCGGTAGGCCTCCGCCCGGTTGCCGCGGCCGCTGCGCCCGACCTCCAGCAGCTCCGCACCGCCCTGCCGGCGCGGCAGGATGCCCAGCACCGGGGCTCGCAGATTGTCCTGCACATCCGCCACCGACCGGACCCGCGGCTCCAGCACCGAGCGGACCCAGGCCGCCAGGATGCCCAGCACCAGACCGACCACGGCCCCGGCCAGCAGCAGCACCACCAGGCCGGGACTGGACGGGAAGGCCGGCGGATCGCCCTTGCGGACGATGTCGCCGGGCGTGGTGTCGAGGGACTTCAGACTGGAGATCCGGCCCTGCAGATCCGCTATCTCCGACACCAGGTTGCTGCGCTCGGACTCATCGGTGGCCCGCCCGCCGCTGCCGGCCGCGATCCGCCGGTCCAGCACCTTGCGCTGCTCCTGCAAGGGCTTGAGCTCGTCGCTCAGCTTGCTGACCGTCTTGTCTATCCGCTGGGTCGCGGCGTCCTGCCGGTAGTCGAGATACGCATGCACAAAGGCGTTGACCAGCGCGGATGCCCGGTCCGGGGAGTCCGCGCTGTACTCGAACATCAGGGTCTGGGTCTCGGGCGGATTGCTCACCCGCAGATCGCGCTGGAGCGCGGCCCGCTCCGTGTCCAGCTTCAGGGCCTTGGCCGCGCCGGCCGCGACCGACGCGCTCTGGGCGATCTGCCGCTCGGTGCCCATGCTGATCTGCTTGTCCACCGAGACCCCGCCGGCCTCGAACGGCGCCGTACTGATCGCGTGCACCACGACCTCGCCGGTCGCCGTGTAGGTGGAGCCGCCGAGCAGGGACACGGCGCCACCGCCGAGCATGCCCAGCACCAGCCCCAGGACGACCAGGGCGCGATACCGGAAGAGCTGGCGCAGCTGGTCCCGGATCTGGTCCGGCTCCTCCGCGGGCTCGTCGAAGACGCTCACGTACGTGCTCCTCCTGTGGGTTGCGGCAAGGCGGCGCGGTGCGCCGGGGACGTCGAGGGGTGCCCGGGGTCCTCCGCGGACGGCGGAGAGATCCGCCGTCCCGGTTTACGGGTGATCAGCAGCGGGATGCAGACCAGCAGCGCGAGCGGGCCCACGATGGCCATCAGACTGCCGCGCAGCAGGACCAGTTGGTAGAAGCCGAAGGCCGGCACCAGCAGCGCGGCGAGGGTCCCCGAGCGGTGCCGCAGCCGGTGCCGCAGATCGTCGATGCGGCGTCCCACCGCGCCGATGAGGCCGAAGACCGCGATCACCGACGGGAAGCCGGCCCACATGTACGACTCGATCCACAACGGTGCGGAGAGGTTCTCGAAGGTGTAGCCGGCGTGCCGGGCGAGCAGGATGCCCGCGTCATCGGGCTTGCCGGGCCAGACGGCACGCGGCACGAAGAAGAGCGGGGGGCCCAGCGCGGCCGTCGGGGTGAAGCCGTGCGTATCGACATAGTCCACCCCCGTCTCGATCTGCTGGAACGCGTCATAGTCACCGTTGGACGTGAACTGCTCGGCGAGCGAGACGACTTGGACCGCCTCACGCTTGTCGTAGCGGAAGTAGTCGCTGTACGGGAAGACCACCAGCACCACGGCCGCCACGGCCGCCGCGCCGAACCGGAAGGCCCGCGGCCCGCGCAGCCAGGACGCGCCGAAGAGCAGCGCCAGCAGGACCGTGCCGGCCCAGAACCGCGGCTGGCTGATGGGGTTGTTGACCACCACGTTCACCGCCACCAGTAACGGCAGCAGCAGCCACCGTAACCCGCGCAGGGTCCGGTCGCCGGCGGTGAAGCGCGGTACGTGCACCAGCCCCACCAGCGCCCAGAAGGCCGGCACCGACAGCGCCCAGGCGGCCATCGCCCGGTCGGCGGACGCGGCCGGCGCCGCCTGCGCCGCCGCCTCGTTGGCAGCCTGCCGGCTGAGGAAGAACGCCGACAGCCCGCCCTGCCCCGGGATCAGCGCGACCGTCAGCAGCAGCGCCGCACCGCACAGCAGCAGCACCCGCCCCGGCGACAGCCGCCGGGCCAGCACCGGTTCCAGCACCGTGGAGGTGCGCGCGGACCGCCAGGACGCCACCGCCGATCCCGCGCTGTAGGCGAGAAGTCCCGTCTCCACCACGGCGGTTGTCACGAAGGCGGTGTTCGCGTCGACGACGAAACCCCGGGGGTACGCGTCCGTCGCGAGCATCGCCAGCGGCGCGAGCCCGAGCCACACGTAGGAAAAGAGCCAGAAACCGAAGGCGATCAGCCGAGCCCGGACATCGGTCAGCACCCGGGCCAGCGCCGCTCCCGTGTGCACCACCACCACGCACTGCACGGCGAGCGCGGCACCGAAACGGGCGTCCAGCGACTGCAGGATCAGCACCGGCAGCAGCACCACCAGCAGCAGCGCCCAGCAGCACAGCGCGGCGACACCGCGTACCGGCACCGCGGCGCCCGGACGGTTCCCGTGCGGCATCGGCCCACCTCCCCCCAACTCCCCACCAGCGACCACAATCTAAGGGACATCAGGAAAACAAGGTCGCCTTCGGGACACAATCGCAACCCAATTCACAGCACGCGGGCCGCGGCGGGCTCCTACGATGACCGCACATCCTGAGGGGGGCCATTCGTGGAAGACTCGTTCGCGGGCCGGTGTGTGCTCGTGGTCTCGACCAACTACGCACCCGAACACACCGGCATAGGGCCGTACTCGACCCAGATCGCCGAGCATCTGGCCGCATCCGGCGCCGACACCCATGTCCTCGCCGGCATGCCGCACTACCCCGCCTGGCGGGTGGCCGACGGCTACCGCGGCCGGTGGCGGGTCCGGGAGCGCCGCGGCGGCGTGACCGTGCACCGCAGGCGGCACACCGTACCGCCGCACCAGACCGCCCTGCGCCGGGCGCTGTTCGAGGCGAGCATCCTCGCCCACGGCGCCCTGACACCTCCGCGCATCCGCCCCGACGTGGTGCTCTCCCAGATGCCCAGTCTGGCCGGGGGAGTGCTGGGCGGGCGCCTGGCACGGCAGGCCGGCGTCCCGCATGTCGTGGTCGTCCAGGACCTGATGGGGGCCGCCGCCGAGCAGAGCGGCATCCAGGGCGGGGGCCGGGCCGCCGCGCTGGCCGGGGCGGTGGAGGCCCGGGTACTGCGCCACGCGGCCGTCGTCGGGGTGGTGCACGAGTCGTTCGTGGACCGGGTCACCGCGATGGGCGTGCCGCGCGCACGGGTGCATGTGGTGCCCAACTGGACGCATGTACAGGGCCCGAGCGGCGACCGGGACCGCACCCGGGAGCGCCTGGGCTGGTCCGCCGCGGAGACCGTGGTGCTGCACGCCGGCAACATGGGTCTCAAGCAGGGGCTGGAGGTGCTGGTCGAGGCCGCGCGGCTGGCGGACCAGGAGGCCGCGCCGGTGCGGTTCGTGCTCATGGGGGACGGCAACCAGCGCGCGCATCTGGAACGGCTCGCCGCGGACGTCTCCGCGCTGACCTTCCTGCCGCCCGCCGGCGCCGAGGACTTCCCCGAGGTGCTCGCCGCCGCCGATGTGCTCGCGGTGACGCAGAAGGCCTCGGTGCTCGACATGAGCCTGCCGTCCAAGCTGACCTCGTACTTCATGACGGGCCGTCCGGTGATCGCGTCGGTGGCCGCCGAAGGGGGCACCGCCCAGGAGGTGTTGCGCTCGGGTGCCGGGACGGTGCTCGCGCCGGAGGACCCGAAGGCGCTGCTGGCGGAGGTCCGCGCGCTCGCCGACGACCCCGGGCGGGCGGCCCGGCTGGGCGCCCAGGGGCCGCGGTACGTCGAGCAGCGGCTGAGCAGCCGGGCCGGGCTGGAGCGGATCACCGAACTGCTGCGGGTCGCCCGGTGCGGGCAGGCCACCGTGCGGTGAACGGGGGCGGCGGGGGCGGTCTGCCCCCGCCGCCCCGGTCAGCCGGTGCCGGGCCGGGCGAGGGACCCGTACCACTCCTCCAGGCGGTCGGCCACGGCCGCGAGGGAGAACTCCGCCTCGACGGCCGCGTGCCCGCCGCGGGTCATGCGCTCCCGCAGCGGCCGGTCCTCCAGGAGCCGCAGCACTGCGTCCGCCAGCTCCTCCGGTGACCCGTCGGTCACCATCGCCGCCTCGCGTTTCCGGAGCGCGCCGGCGATCCCGCAGCTGCCGGTGCAGACCACCGGGGTGCCCACCGCCAGCGACTCCAGCACGCTCATCGGGAAGGGCTCGTCGACGCTGGGCAGGACGTACACGGTGGCCTGCGCCGTCCGCCGCACCGCGGCGTCGTGGTCGAGGGCCCCGCCGTACGTCACCACCTCGCCCAGCCCCTCCTCGGCGATCAGCCGCCGGACCTCCGCCAGCCGGCCCTCGTCCGAACCGTGCAGGGTGAAGGTCACCTCGGGCCGCTTGTCGTGCACCAGCGCCGCCATCCGCACGAACGCCTCGGGGCGCTTGCGGCTCTGCAGACGGGCGAGGAAGAGCACATCCGTCTCGCCGCGCGCCGTGTCGGCCGGGCGGGAGCGGACCCCGTTGGGGAGCCGGACCAGCCGTGGCCCGCGCGGGCCCAGCACCTTCCGCAGCCCGGTCTCCTCCTCGTCGGTGAGCACCAGCGCCGCGCTCGCCCGCCGCAGCAGCGGGACATAGACCCGGTCGAAGAGCCGGGCCACGGCGGAGCCGCGCGGCTGGACCATGCCATGGGTCTGTACGAGGAACGGGCGGCGGCGTGCCACGGCCACCGCCAGCGCGGCCAGCGACACCAGGTCCCGCCCGGCGTGCAGATGCAGGGCGTCGGCCTTGCCCACCCGCCGCCAGAGCGTGGGCAGCAGCGCCGGGTGGAAGAGACCGAGGAAGCCCTGCCCCGGCACCAGTGTGCGGGCGGTCCGGGCCCGGAGCGGCACCCCGTCCACGGACCGCGGGGGCGCGCTCCGGCCCCGCCACAGCGAGACCAGCTCCACCTCGTGCCCCCGCGAGGCAAGTTCGCCCAGCTGCCCGGTCGCCACGCTCACCGGACCGCCGTACGCCCCGTCATCGCTGACCAGCGTCACGACATGAGTGATCCTCATACGGCACCCCCGGTGGTGTGCACGGCCCCCGGCGGCACATCGCGGTGGGCGACCGCGCCGGCTCCGACGACCGCGTCCGCCCCGACGGTGACCCCGCGCAGCACCATCGCACGGGCGGCCACCCAGGAGCCGGGCTCCAGACGGATCGGCGCGTTGTCGAACTCGAAGGTGGGGGAGCGGCGTTGGTGGCTCCCGGTGCACAGCAGGGCACCCTGGGACACACAGACATCATGGCCGATAGTGATCGGTTCCAGGTTGATCAGCCAGGACTCCTCACCCACCCAGACGTCGTCGCCGATCGTCAGCTTCCACGGCCACTGCACCCGCACCCGGTGCCGGATGAGTACCCGCTCGCCGACCCGGGCGCCGAAGAGCCGCAGCAGCGGGGGCCGCAGCCGCGGCGGGCACCACCACTTCGTGAACACGACGTTGAGCACGACGAACCAGGCGGCCTGTATCAGCAGCCCCCGGCCCTTGTCGTAGCCGGCGCCGGTGAAGCCGCTCAGCCGGCGGTCGGTGGCGGTGACCGTCATCGGTCCACCCGCACCCGGTGGCCGGAGAGTTCGTCCTCCAGCTGCCGTACGTCCGACTCCACCATGATCCGGGCGAGTTCGTCGTACTGCACCTTCGCCGACCAGTCCAGCAGGTTCTTCGCCTTGGACGCGTCGCCGATGAGCGCGTCCACCTCGGAGGGCCGCTCGTACTTCGCGTCGAAGCGCACATGGCGCTCCCAGTCCAGCCCCACCGAGTCGAAGGCGGCCTGGAGGAAGTCCCGCACGGTGGCGGCCACTCCGGTCGCCACCACGTAGTCGTCGGGCTCGTCCTGCTGGAGCATCCGCCACATGGCCTCGACGTACTCGGGGGCGTAACCCCAGTCGCGGACGGCGTCGAGGTTGCCGAGGTAGAGGTGTTCCTGGAGGCCCGCCTGGATGCGCGCCACCGCCCGGGTGATCTTGCGGGTCACGAAGGTCTCGCCGCGCCGCGGGCTCTCGTGGTTGAAGAGAATCCCGTTCACCCCGAACAGGCCATACGCCTCACGGTAGTTGACCGTGGACCAGTAGGCCATCACCTTGGCGCAGCCGTACGGGCTGCGCGGGTGGAAGGGCGTCGACTCGTTCTGCGGCGGCGGGGTGGCGCCGAACATCTCCGAGGACGAGGCCTGGTAGAGCCGGGTCTGCACCCCGCTGGCGCGGATGGCCTCCAGCAGGCGTACGGCGCCCAGCCCGGTCACGTCGCCGGTGTACAGCGGCGCGTCGAAGGAGACCCGCACATGGGACTGGGCCCCGAGGTTGTAGACCTCGTCGGGCCGCACGTCGCGCAGCAGGTTCACCAGCGCCACCCCGTCCGACAGGTCGACGTGGTGCAGCAGCAGCCGCCGGTCGGGGGTGTGCGGGTCCTGGTAGATGTGGTCGATGCGCTCGGTGTTGAAGCTCGACGAGCGTCTCATCAGCCCGTGCACCTCATAGCCCTTGCCCAGCAGCAATTCGGCGAGATACGACCCGTCCTGACCGGTAATTCCGGTGATGACCGCGGTTTTCGGCATGGCTTCCCCCCACGAGAAGTGATGTGCATCGGGATTGGACTTGCTGAGTTACCCACGCGCCGGCGGACCGCGGGGCGTGGACGCTACCCGCTCCGCCGTCGCCGGTCGAGAGCGTCGGGCGGCAGATATTTCCTGAAATAGCCGGTGGTCGTATCGGGTTGACTGACACAATCCGGCCCATGGATGACTTGCTGCCCACACCCGCCCGTGTCTTCGTCGCGGGCCACCGGGGCCTGGTGGGCTCCGCCGTGGCCCGGCGGCTGACCGACCGGGGCTACGACGTGCTGACCCGTACCCGCGCCGAACTCGACCTGCGGGACGCCGGCGCCACCGAGGAGTACCTGCGCTCGGCGCGGCCCGACGCCGTCGTCCTGGCGGCCGCCAAGGTCGGCGGAATCATGGCCAACAGCACCTACCCCGTGCAGTTCCTGGAGGACAACCTGAGCATCCAGCTCAGCGTCATCGCGGGCGCGCACCGGGCCGGGGTGCGCCGGCTGCTGTTCCTCGGATCGAGCTGTATCTACCCCAAGCACGCCGCCCAGCCCATCACCGAAGAGGCCCTGCTGAGCGGGCCGTTGGAGCCCACCAATGAGGCCTACGCGATAGCCAAGATCGCCGGCCTGGTCCAGATCCGCTCCTACCGCCGGCAGTACGGAGCCTCCTTCATCTCCGCCATGCCGACGAACCTCTACGGGCCGGGCGACAACTTCGACCTGGAGACCTCGCATGTGCTGCCCGCGCTCATCCGCCGCTTCCACGAGGCGAAGGAGCAGGGGCTGCCGGAACTCACCCTCTGGGGCACCGGCACCCCGCTGCGCGAGTTCCTGCACGTCGACGACCTGGCCGCGGCCTGCGAGGTGCTGCTGCGCCGCTATGACGGTGACGACACGGTCAACGTCGGCTGCGGCAGTGACCTGACCATCGCCGACCTGGCCTCCTGTGTCGCCGCCGCGGTCGGGTTCGAGGGCCGGATCGCCTTCGACCCGTCCCGCCCCGACGGCACCCCGCGCAAGCTGCTCGACATCAGCAGGATGCGCGCCCTGGGCTGGTCGCCGACCATTCCGCTGGCCGAGGGCATCGCCCGGACCTATCAGGCGTGGCGTGCGGAGCCCGCTTCCGTGTGACCGTTCCTGAACCGTTCCGTGTGCCCGGCGCCCGCCTCTCGGCGAGGCGCCGGACCCACTCCGCGGACCGCTAGTACGCACCGCGCCCGTCCACGACGGCACGCACGGTACGGACCAGCACCCCTATGTCACGGGCGTAGGACCAGTTGTCCACATAGCTCAGGTCCAGGGCGACGGTCTCGTCCCAGGAGAGGTCGGACCGCCCGCTGACCTGCCAGAGCCCGGTCAGCCCCGGTTTCACCGACAGCCGGCGCAGCTCGGTGCCGTCATACCGCTCCACCTCTTCGGGCAGCGGTGGCCGCGGCCCGACCAGGGACATATGGCCGGCCAGGACGTTGAACAGCTGGGGCAGTTCGTCCAGGGAGAAGCGGCGCAGCAGCCGGCCCACGGGGGTCACCCGTGGATCGCGCCGCATCTTGAACATCGCCCCGTCGTGCTCGTTCGCCGCCTCCAGCGCGGCCCGCATCCGGTCGGCGGTGACGACCATCGTGCGGAACTTCCACATCCGGAACGGCATCAGATCCTGGCCGATCCGGATCTGCCAGTAGAACACCGGCCCGTTGGAGGAGAGCCTTATCGCGGCCGCCACCAAGGCGAACACCGGGGAGAGCAGCAGGAGCAGCAGCAGTGCGCCCAGCCGGTCGGTGATCTGCTTCAGCAGCACCGGCATACCGCGCCGCCTCGCGGGGTCTATGTGCATCACCGTCAGACCCGCCGCCTTCGCGAGCCGGACCCGGTGCTGCGACACATCGAGCAGGCCAGGCAGTATGGCCAGATTCCGCCCCCCGTCGTGCAGAGCCCAGGCGAGCCGCCGCACCCGCGCGGCCGACAACTGACGGCCGGGCGCCACGAAGACGACGTCGGCGTCGACTTCGGCGGCGCAGCCCAGGACGGTCTCGCCGTCCCGTGCCGCTTCGGCCGCGTTCCCGTCGGCAGCGAGCCGGGCGGGTACGGGCACCGCCGTGTCGGTGGTCTCCTCGCCGACGAGACAGCTGCCGACGACGACGTACTCATGGTCGGTGCGGTGCGCCAGCTCGGCGAGCACCGTGTCGACGGCGCCGGCCTCCCCGACGATCAGTACCCGGCGCAGCGCCTGCGCGCGACGCCGGATGGCCAGCAGATAGCGGTGTACGAGCCGGCGCCGGGCCACGCCCAGTGCCAGGCACGGCAGCAGCGCCACGACACAGACCTGGAGCGAGACCTCCAGCCGCGCCACGACGCAGACGACGGCCAGGACGCCCAGCATGGTCAGCCAGTCCCGTAAGACGGGCAGGGCGGCGTCGTCCCCGGCGGGCTCCTTCCGGCTGTAACGATTCTTCGATGCACCCACGGCGAGCCACGCGGCTCCCGCCAGCACCGCGATGAGCAGCGGCTGCGGCTGCCGTGTCAGGGCACAGAGCAGCCCCACCGGCAGCACGGCGGCGCCCGCGTCGACGGCCAACGCCAGCTGCCGCAGCCGCCGTTCGGTCGGCCGGCGCCCTTCCTTCGCCTCGCGTTCCGGTGCGCGATCCACCTTGGCTGTACCGGCAGGTGAGTCGATCACCCGTGTCCCGGCAGCTTCGAACAACCCCATGGCCCCCCACTTGGTCGTCCCCTTCACTTCTGGTGCGGTTGGAGCCCCCCGGCCACACAACCGCCCCCGTGTCGGACGTGACGCTAGAGCACGTTGCGCCCGACTGCTGTGGTTTACCTAATTTGAGTGTTGTTGTGTCTCATTGTTTACAAGCTCGTGAACACGTGATCTGGTTTCGGCCGACGCCCGGCGAGGCGCTCCGGAGGCCGGGCGCGGGCCCCGGCCGCGGCCCGGCAGCACCCGCCGCCGTAGGTTTTCCGGTGTGTCAGGTACACCCCTGGATAGCATGCCGGCCATGCACAGTGACCTCTTCGCCTCGGAGAACATGGCCACCCCGGCCACCGCACCCGGCATGACGCAGCAGAACGCCAAATCGCTCAAGTACGCGCTGGACGGCGAGTGTTACGCCCGGCAGGGCTCGATGGTCGCGTACCGCGGTGACCTGCAGTTCGAGAAGCAGGGGCAGGGCATAGGCAACTTCCTCAAGCGCGCGGTCACCGGTGAGGGGCTGGCGCTGATGGCCGTACGGGGCCGCGGCGAGGTGTGGTTCGCGCACGAGGCCGCCAACTGCTTCATCATCGACTTCGCCGCCGGCGACACCCTCACCGTCAATGGCCGGAATGTGCTGTGTTTCGACCCGTCCCTTTCCTACGAGATCAAGGTTGTCAAGGGTGCCGGAATGGCCGGTGGCGGACTCTTCAACTCCGTCTTCAGCGGCCAGGGCAGGCTCGGCGTGATCTGTGAGGGCAACCCCCTCGTCATCCCGGTGTCCCCGCAGTCCCCGGTCTTCGTCGACACCGACGCCGTGGTCGGCTGGAGCAGCACGCTGCAGACCTCGCTGCAGCGTTCGCAGAGCCTCGGCTCGATGCTCCGCGGCGGCTCCGGTGAGGCCGTCCAACTCCGCCTGGACGGCGAGGGCTTCGTGATCGTACGGCCCAGCGAGCTGCGCCCGGAGGAGGAAGCCGGCAACTGATCCGGATCGGGGTCGGTGATCAGCAGCGGGGTGGTGATCCGGTCCGTCAGGGGCGCGACCGTGTAGGCGGAGACCTCCGTGAGCAGTTCGAAGGGGGAAGCGATGCCGTACGGCTTGGCCCGCCGGCACCACATGGCGCCCAGCGCCGGGGACTTCTCCAGCGCCTCGTTCATGACCCGGTCGAAGGTCTCCCGGTCGCCGGAGTCCCACAACGCCCGCAGCTCCGGGCCGAGATTGTGCCACCAGCTCTCCACGACGTCGACGACGCGGTCTCGGCGTCGCCGTCCGCGATGGCGGAAGCGGCGGTCAGCACCTCGCCGGCATCGGCGCCCTGCCGCCACGCCGACCCCAGGCGAGCAGGATCTCGTGGTTGAACTGCTCGTTCTCGCTGAACCGGTACGTCATGGCGACTCCGGGCACACCGTAGGGACGTCCGCCGGCCCCGGCTCGGGGCACGGGCCTGTGGTCCAGCGTAGGAGCCCCGCGCGGAGGCGCACGCCGGAGCCGGGCGGGTGTTCCGCGGCCCGCGGAGGCGGCTTCGCGCGGCGCGCCGCCGCCTGGCATGATCGCGCTCATGGCTGAACGCGTGATCGCCGCCTGTGACGGCGCCTCGAAAGGAAACCCCGGGCCCGCTGGCTGGGCCTGGGTCCTCGCCGACGGTGCGGGAACCGTCGTCCGGTGGGAGGCCGGGCCGCTGGGCACCGCGACGAACAACGTCGCGGAACTCACGGCACTGGAGCGTCTGCTGACAGCCACCGATCCGGCCGTCCCGATCGAGATCCGGATGGACTCCCAGTACGCGATGAAGGCCGTCACCACCTGGCTGCCCGGCTGGAAGCGCAAGGGCTGGAAGACGGCCGCGGGCAAGCCGGTCGCCAACCAGGAACTGGTCGCCGGTATCGACGCGCTGCTCACCGGCCGCTCCGTGGAGTTCCGGTACGTCCCCGCGCACCAGGTGGACGGCGACCCGCTCAACGACTTCGCCGACCGGGCGGCCAGCCAGGCCGCGCTCGCCCAGGAAGCCGCCGGCAGCGCGCTCGGCTCCCCGGAGCCGCCGCCCGCCCCCGACGCCGTACGGCCCGCCGGCACCCGCCGCGCCACCGGCCCGGCGGCGGCGAAGGCCTCCGCACCGCAGCGGCGCTCCCCGGGGAAGTCGGCCCGGACGCTGAAGGCCAAGTTCCCCGGCCGCTGCCGCTGCGGCCGCTCCTACACGGCGGGCGAACCCATCACCAAGAACCCGGACGGCTGGGGACACCCCGCCTGCCGCGCGGGGGCGGGGGACGGGACGGCCTAACCGCGCCCGCCCGAGAACGGCCCGTCCGCGCCGAAGGCCAGGGCGGCGAAGCGTTCGCCGATGCGGCGGTGGGTGGCGGCGTCCGGGTGGATCTGGTCGGGGAGCGGCAGTTCGGCGAAGTCGGCCTCGCCGTAGAGGGCGCGGCCGTCGAGATGGTGGAGGTTCGGGTCGTCGGCCGACCGCTGCTTCACCAGGCGGGTCAGTTCGTCGCGGATGACGTTGAGCGTCAGCTTCCCGGCGGCCCGTTCCGCGGGGTCGCCGGCGGCCGCGAACCGGAGCCTTCCCGCGCCGAGGTCGCTGAAGTCCGGGACGCTGGGGCCGGGGGTGTCCTCGTGGATGGGGCACAGGACGGGCGAGACGACCAGCAGCGGGGTGGTGGGGTGACCCTCGCGGATGGTGTCCAGGAAGCCGTGCACCGCCGGGGTGAAGGCGCGCAGCCGCATCAGGTCGGTGTTGACCAGATTGATGCCGATCTTGACGCTGATCAGGTCCGCCGGGGTGTCCCGCAGGGCGCGGGCGGTGAACGGGTCGAGCAGGGCGCTGCCGCCCAGGCCCAGGTTGGTCAGTTCCACCCCGCCGAGCGCGGCGGCCAGCGCGGGCCAGGTGGCGCTGGGGCTGGCGGCGTCGGAACCGTGGCTGATCGAACTGCCGTGGTGCAGCCACTTCTTGCGGCCCCCTTCCGGGAGCGGCTCGACGGGGGCATCGGTGCGCAGGGCGATCAGCTCGGTGATCTCGTTGTGCGGCAGCCAGATCTCGACGTCCTTGAGGTGGCCCGGGAGGCCGGTGAAACGGGCGGTGCCGGCCGGGCCGGGAAGGGTCTCCGCGGTCCCGTTGGTCATGTCCACCATCAGCACATTGCCGTCACTCACCCCGGCCTGCCCGGCGAGCCGCCCGTCGACGAACAGGTCGTAGACGCCGTCGGGGCGGGGCGGCGCGCCCCGGTAGGCGGTCTTGGTGCGCAGGGCGTCCAGTTCGACGGTGGTGGCCCGGGTGCGGAACACCAGCCGTACGCCGGAGGGCTGGGCCTCCGCCATGGCCAGCTGCCCGTCGGTGCACTGGGCACGGGCGCGGGCCGGCAGCCGGTGGGGCAGCACCCCGCGCTCGGTGCGCTCCAGGTCGAGCGCGCCGCGCAGCAGGTCCGCGGTAACGGGCGTGGTGGTCCAGTCAGTTGCCCGGGGCGTACCGGCGGAGCATGGGGCGGGGTCAGGCCGAGGGATCATGATCCCAGCCTGTCAACCGGATTCCTGATCCGCACATCATTTTCGGGCCCCTCGCCCGCGCCGTGCCGTCCCGTGTAGTGCGGGCCGGTAGCGTCCAGGACCATGCGGATTCTGGTACTGGGCGGGACGTTGTTCGTGGGCCGCGCCATCGTGGAGGACGCCCTGCGCACCGGCGCCGAGGTGACCCTGTTCGGCAGGGGGAGGACCGGGGCCGGGCTGTTCCCCGGGGTGCCGCGGCTCATCGGTGACCGGGAGACCGGTGACTACGGGGCGCTGCGCGACGGCAGGTGGGACGCGGTCGTGGATGTCAGCGGCTATGTGCCACGGCACGTCGGACAGGCGATGGACGCGCTGGGGGACCGTGCTGGACGGTACCTGTTCGTCTCCAGCCACGCGGTGTACCAGCAGATGGGGGTGGGACCGGGCTCGACCGAGGACACCCCGCGCCGCCCGCCCGTGCGGCACACCGAGGAACTCCGTGAGGACACCTACGGCCCGCTCAAGGTGGCCTGCGAGGACGATGTGGTGGCCCGGTACGGGGCACGGGCCACCCTCGTGCGGCCGGGACGGGTGGCCGGGCCGCACGATGCGCAGGGCGCCTTCACGTACTGGGTGCGCCGGGCCGCGCGCGGCGGGCGGGTGGCGCTGCCCGCCGACCCCGGTCAGCCGGTGCAGGTCATCGACTCGCGTGACCTGGCCCGTCTGGTGGTGCAGTTGCTCGTCGACGCGCGTCCCGGCGCGTTCCACGCGGTGGGGCCGGACGAGCCGACCACGCTCGGCGGGCTCATCGAGACCTGTGCGCGGGTGGCGGGCACGGAGGCCGAGATCGTTCCGGTGCCGCCCGAGGGGCGGCCGCCGGTGTTCCCGCTCGTGCGGACGGAGCGGACGGAGTGGCCGACACAGCAGCGCAGTCGGGCGCGCGCCCGCGCGGCGGGCCTGCCCGCGACCCCGCTGGAGGTGACCGCGGCCGACGTCCTGGCCTGGGACCGCGGGTGCGGCGAGCCGCCGCTGGAGGCCGGCTACTCCCCGGAGGAGGAGCGGGCGCTGCTCGCCCGGTACGACGGCGCGGTTCTCGACGGCTGACCGCACGGGCGCCCGGGGCGCCGGACCACGACCGGCCCGCTCAGCCGGTCTTGCCCGCCTTGGGCCCGGACACCGGCACGTCGAGCGGGCGGGCCAGACCCACCACCCCCTCGTCGAGGCGCTGGAGATGCCGCAGCACGCGGAAGGTGACGGTGCCCGACTGCAGCGCCCCCGAGCCGGCGGCTTCCAGCATCGCGGCGATGCTGAAACCGGAGTCGATCTCGCCCTCGGTGGTCTCCTCCAGCACCCGGGCGACGAGGAGATCGATGTTCTGGCCGATGCGCCGCCCGGCGCGGGCGAGGCGCGGGTCGGCCGCGATGGTCTTGCTGTACGGCACGAGTTCCGCCGTCGCCGCCAGGGAACGGGCGTGATAGGCGCTGGTCTCCAGGAGGGCCACCAGATAGCGGACGGTCCGGCGGCGGCCGCGCAGCGGGGTGATCGGGTGGGTCAACGGCTGGGTGGAGGAGCGCAGTTCGTCCAGCGCGGTGTCCAGATCACGCGCCAGGCCCAGCAGGTCGACGGCGGGCCCGCCACTGAGCTGCTCCATCGCGGCGGACACCACGTCCCGCAGCCGCTCCAGCACGGTGGTCAGCAGCTCGTCCGTACGGCGGTCGGTGTGCACCGGCAGGACCACCACGGCGCCGATGATGCCGCAGGCCGCGCCCAGTGCGGTCTCCTCGATGCGCAGCACCAGCACATCGAGGCTGTAGGTGTTGAGCAGGGTGTAGAGCAGCCCGAGCATCGCGGTGGTGAAGAAGGACATCAGCGCGTACGACAGCGGCGCGGTGAACCACATCCCGAAGATGCAGAGCAGCACCAGGGCGAACGCCGTCCAGGTGTGGTTGCCGACCAGCCCGGCCAGCGCCACACCGGCCACCACGCCGAGGACCGTGCCGACCAGCCGGCGGTAGCCCTTCACCAGGATCTCGCCCGTGGACGCGGTGTTGAGGAAGACCACCCAGCAGGTCAGCACCGCCCAGTACCAGCGCTGGCTGGACAGGAACTCGCCCCCGATGATGGCCAGCGTCGATCCCACCGCGACCTGGAACGCGGCGCGGGTG
Source organism: Streptomyces sp. NPDC048612 (assembly GCF_043199295.1). Lineage (NCBI taxonomy): Bacteria > Bacillati > Actinomycetota > Actinomycetes > Kitasatosporales > Streptomycetaceae > Streptomyces > Streptomyces sp. NPDC048612. Next base: position 250,417 of record NZ_JBICVV010000005.1, on the reverse strand, counting down.
GTAGGCCGTTCGAGCCCGGTGCGGTCGTCCTCCGGGTCCTCGGACTCGTCGGCCCCGACGATCGAGAGGTCCTCGGCGTCGAACTCCTCACGCGAGCGTGTGGTGGCGGGGGAGTCGTCCGACTCGTCCTGCGGTCCGTCCAGCGCCAGCCGCAGACCCAGGACGGCACGCGCGGTCTCACCGAGCCCGCGGAAGACGTCCTGCACGGCGGCCGAGGCGCGCGGCAGATCGTCCTCCTCCCGGTAGCCGAGCAGCCGGTTGCGCACCAGGGCCAGCGCGGTGCCGCGGTCGTCCGGCGCGCGCCGTGCGACCAGCAGCAGCAGCGCGTTCAGGTCCCGGTGCAGGGCGGCGATCGCCTCGTCCTCGGTGCCGATCCGGTTCCCGGTGGCCGGCACGGGGGCGTCCGGCAGGTGCATGGTGATGGTGTCCGCGCGCTCGGCGCTGCGGGCGTTGAGGATCAGCATCCCGAGCCGTTCGGCGGCTATCTCGGCCTCCGCGACACGGCGTTGCACCAGCCCCGCCGTGGCCGCGTCCCGGGTGCCCTCCTCCAGGTGCCCCTGGACCATCAGTGCCGCTTCGTGCAGCCGGGCGGTGTGCCGCCGCAGGTCGTCCAGGACTTTGTCGAGTTCGTCGGGCCCGGCGTCCAGCAACTCCATCTGGGTCGCCAGCAGCTGGGCCAGCCGGGCCCGGAACGCCTCGCGCAGCCGCCGCAGGGTGCGGATGGGGGTCTCCGGCACGACGGCGAACCGTACGACCGCGCTGCATGCGAAGGCGACGCCCAGCGTCAGATACAGCTCGGGCAGGGTGGGGCCGCTGGCCTGCACGAACAGCGAGACGAAGTAGACCTGGAAGCCGATCAGTCCGAGCGCGGTGCCGCGGTCGCCGAACCGCCGGCAGTAGACGGCGGCGAAGATCAGCAGGACGAAGAACAGGTCGCCGGCGATGATCAGGGAGTGCAGCAGCGCCCCCAGCGACATCGCGGCGAGCGCGACGGGCAGGCCCAGCGCGAGGGTGAGCGCCTGGCCGCGCACCTCCTTCTCCTTGATCGCGAAGGTCGCCACCATGGCGGTCATGGCGCCCGCGACCATCAGCGTCACGCCGGTGTCCAGCAGCACCAGGACGACGAGGGTGAGCACGATGGCCCCGACCGTGCGCAGCCCCGCCATCAGCCGCAATAGCCCTGGGTCGGATGCCGCGAAGCGCTCCCACGCGCGCGTCCCAGTCCGCCGTATCGCTGCCAGCACGCCGCCGTACACCCCATTTTTTGCCATGATCCGGAGTGCTCCAGCATCGCACGCCTGCTCGGACCGGCTTCCGCCGCACCGGCCCGGCCCTCCCGCGCCCCTCCCCACTCCTCTCAACTCCGCGCATTCCACTTCTTCCAGGCATTTGCCGCCCACGCCTCATTCCTGGTGTTCCTGGTGTTAGTGAGGCGTTAGCCGTTCATCAGTGGCGGCTCCCAGGGTGGGGGGTGCGCAAACGAACGAGAGCGCGCCGGTCGGCCGCGAGGCCCGGATCGTCCGCATTCCGACCCCCTTCACGGGGTGCCGACGGAGCCGGGCGGGCGGCCGGTGGTGCGCGAGCGATGTTCTCCGGGTGCCGGAGAAGAGGGAGTTGATGACTGATGACGATGCGTGGTCTGCGTTCCGCCGCCACCGTTGCGGCCGCCGTCGCGCTGGTCGCGGGCGCGGGTGCCGGGATGGCCTCCGCGGCGGATGCCACCGGTTCCGCGGTGGCCGGCGCGTGCCGGCCGGGGACGCTGAAGGTCACGACCACCGACGCGGGTTCGAGTCAGGCCGGGATGAATCACCAGGGCACCTACCTGAAGGTGACCAACACCGGCGGCAGCACCTGCGCGATAAGCGGCTACCCGGGGCTGGCGCTGGAGGGCTCCGGACACACGGCGATCAAGACCACGGCGCAGCACGGTGACACCTACTTCGCCAAGGACCCGGGGAGCCACGGGATCACCCTGAAGCCGGGCAAGAGCGCCTACGCGGACCTGGTCTGGACGCACGCCGGGCCGTCGTCCGCGCAGGCCAAGTACCTCCAGGTCGCGCCGACGGGCAGCAACGCGCACAGCGTCGTGCCGTTCGACCAGGCGGTCGACGGCGGCAAGCTGGCGGTGACCGCCTGGGCGGCGACGCCCCCCGGCGCCTCCTGAGCGCTGCCGGAACACGCCGGGGGCCGACGCACCGTGCGTCGGCCCCCGGCCTCTTTCCGCCCCGCCGCCGCTCGTGCGGCCGGGTCAGCTCCGGGTGCCGGCCAGCAGGGCGCGGTACCACTCCACGGTGTCGTCAAGGGTCGCGTCCAGCGGGGTCGGGCGGACGCCGAAGGCCCGCTCGAAGGCCGTGGAGTCCACGATCTGCGGCTCGGTGTGCTGATAGAACATCTCCGCGTACTCGGCCATGAACTCCGCGTCGAACGGCCCGAAGGGGCGGGGTTCGGTGAGCACCGCCCGCTGCAGCGGGCGGCCCACTCGCGTCTCGATCATCCGGTGGATCTCGCGGGTGGTGACGGCGGGCGTGGTGGGCAGATGCCAGACCCGGCCGTCGCCCTCCGGGTGCGTGCCGAGCGTGGCGAGCCCGGCGGCCACGTCCCGGATGTCCGTGTAGCTGTGCGGCAGATCGATGTCGCCCATGGCGAGGACCTCACCACCGCTGAGCGCGGCCGGGAAGACCGCTCCGCCGAGCGTCGAGTTGAGCACTCCGGGCCCGACGAAGTCGGCCGACCGGCCGAGGACGACCCGGGCGCGTCCGTCACGGTGGGCGGCGAGATACCGCTCGTCCAGCTGCGCCCGCATCCGCCCCTTGCGGCTGGTCGCCCGCCACGGGGTGTCCTCCGTCATCACCGCGCCCTGCGTCGGGCCGTACGGATACAGCGTGTCCAGGACGACCAGCCGCGCACCGACGGCCTCGACGGCGCCCAGCACCGCGCACTGGACCCGGGGCATCACCTCGACCTGACGGTGATAGGCGACATTCACGCAGTGGTAGACGACCGCGGCGCCCGCGACGGCGGCCAGCGCCCCGTCGGCCGTGCTCACATCGGCGGCGAACGGCTGGACGCCCTCGGGGGTGGCCTCCGGTGCCGAGCGGCTGACCAGTCGTACGGCGTAGCCGCGGCGTGCGAGCTCACCGGCGAGCGTGGTGCCTGCGGGGCCGGCGCCCAGGACGACGTGCAGCGGGTGTGCGGCAGCGGACATGGTGATTCCTTCTCTCCGGGCCGACGGCCCTGCGTGTTTCGGTGCCTCGCTTCTGTTAGAGACCATAACTTCAGTGATGTGTGATCGCAAGAGAGCTGTTGGCTAGGATCGGCGATGATGCTTCACGCTTGCTTCAGACCGTCGCGAACGCAGGAGGAGACCATGGCCGCCGAGGCACGCAGCCCCCGGGCGCGCTACCGCGAACAGAACCGCGCGGAGATCAAGGCGGCCGCGCTCCAGCAGCTCGCCGAGGGCGGCATCCAGGCCGTCGCGCTCACCCGTATCGCCAAGGACATGGGGCTGTCAGGACCCGCCCTCTACCGCTACTTCGCCGGCCGGGACGACCTGCTGAGCGAGCTGATCCGGGACGCCTACGACGAGGTGGCGCAGGTCGTCGGGCAGGCCGGTGGCGCGCCCGCGGACGGTCCGCGCGCCGCCCTGCACGCCCTCGCCGACGCCTACCGGGACTGGGCCGTCGACCAGCCGCACCGCTATCTGCTGATCCAGGGCACCCCACTGCCCGGATACGCGGCGCCGCCCGACACCCTGCTGCGTGCCCGGGCCGTCCTGGGGCCGTTCCTGAAGGTGTTCGCCGCGGGGACGCCCGCCGAGGCGCTGCGGCCGCTCGCCGAGGAGATGGCCGCCTGGGTCCGCACGGAGGAGGCCGTCGCCGACTGGCTGGCGGAGCACACCGTGCTGGCTCCGCAGGACGCCGCCGCGGGGACCGCGCTGGCCGGCACGGTGCTGGCCTGGTCGCAGCTGCACGGCACGGTCGGCCTGGAAGTGTCCGGACAGTACGCCGGGATGGGGCACCGGGCGCGCACCCTGCTCACCGCGCAGATCGACACCCTGGCCGACTCCTTCCGGCTGTAGCCGCGGACCGGGACGGACACGGGCCCGGCGGGCAGGGCCACCGGGTCCCGTGCGCGCCGGCGCCCGGACCGGTCAGCGGCGGTGGATCAGCGCCGGGCCGCTCAGTATCCGGACGGGCGGACCAGCCCCGACTCGTAGGCGAAGACGGTGGCCTGGGTCCGGTCGCGGAGGCTCAGCTTGTTCAGAATCCGGCCCACATGGCTCTTCACGGTCTGTTCCGCCAGGAAGAGCCGCTCCGCGATCTCGCCGTTCGTCAGGCCCTGCGCGATCAGGGACAGCACCTCCGTCTCGCGCTCCGTCAGCGTGCCGACCCGGTCCTTGAGCGGGGCGCGCGGCGAGCTGGTGACCCGCGAGAACTCGGCGATCAGACGCTTGGTGACGTTCGGGGCGAGCAGGGCGTCACCGGCCGCCACCACCCGTACGGCCTGGGCGAGTTCGTCCGCCGAGGCGTCCTTCAGCAGGAAGCCGGAGGCGCCCGCGCGCAGCGCCTCGTACACGTACTCATCGAGGTCGAAGGTGGTCAGGACGAGTACCTTGACCTCGGCACCGGCCGGTTCGGTGAGGCGGCGGGTCGCCTCGATACCGCCGAGCCGGGGCATCCGGACGTCCATCAGGACGACGTCCGGGGCGAGCCGGCCGACCTGGGCGACGGCGTCGAGACCGTCGACGGCCTGGCCGACGACCTCGATGCCGGGCTCGGCGTTGAGCAGCACGGAGAACCCCTGACGGACCATCATTTGGTCGTCGGCGATCAGCACACGGATGGTTGTCATGGAACGGGCTCACCGGGATCGGCAGGCGTCGCGGCCTGGGCGGGCAGAATCGCGGTCACTTCGTAACCGCCGTCGGGGGTGGGGCCGGTGGCGAGTTCGCCGCCGAGCATGGTGGTCCGCTCGTGCATGCCCAGCAGGCCGTGGCCGGCACCCGGTGAGGGCGGGGCGGGCCGGTGCGGCGCGGAGTTGGCGACCCGGAGGGCGACCCCGCCAGCCCGGTACCCGATGGTCACCCGCACCTCCGCGCCGGGCGCGTGCCGGATCGCGTTGCTGAGCGCTTCCTGGACGATACGGAACGCCGACAGCTCGACTCCCGGGGACAGCGGGCGCGGCTCCCCGGTGACTTCGGTGCTGACCGTGAGCCCGGCGCCGCGCACCGTGCCGACCAGCTCGTCCAGCCGGCCGAGCGTGGGCTGCGGGGCGTGCCGCACACCGTCCGCCGCGGCGTCCTCCGAGCGCAGCACGCCCAGCACCCGCCGGAGTTCGGTCAGCGCCTCGACCGCGTTCCCCCGGATGCCCGCGAGGTTCTCCCTCAGCTCGTCGCTGGGGTCCTTGACCAGATGCGGGGCGACCTGCGCCTGGATCGAGATCACCGTCATGTGGTGGGCTACCACGTCGTGCAGCTCGCGGGCGATCCGGTTGCGCTCCTCCAGCAGGGTGCGCCGGGCCCGCTCCTCGGCGGTGAGCACCTCCAGCTCGACGAGTTGGACGCGCGCCACCCGGCGGGCGCGCAGTGCGGCGCCCACCACCACCGCCAACGTCAGGGTCACGGCGTCCTGGACGACCGTCACGTCCTGGGCGGAGGACGCCAGGACCGGGGCGGCCGCACCCGGCAGGGTGCTGTGGTCCGGCACCGGCGCCATGAAGGCCAGGGCGGACACCGCCACCAGGAGCGAGAACCCCAGCGCCTCGACCGCGACACGGGGCCGGACCCGCAGCGCGAGCAGGAACAGCACCAGGGCGTGCAGGGCGATGCCCGGGATGCTCCAGGACCACAGCGGGGCGTGGCTGACCTTGAGCGGACCGGCGTCCCTGGCCAGGAAGAGCGCGAGCGTCGAAATCCACCAGGCGGGCACCGGGCGGGACAGCGCGAGCACCACGGCGCCCGACTGGAGCGCCGCGAGCCCCAGGGCGGTCGTCAGCGCGGCCGGCCCGAGATCCCCCTCGTACTGCACCGCGTTGAGCCAGCCCATCAGCACCGCCATGAGCACCACATGGCCATGCGGCAGCCGGCCCAGCCAGCGGAACCGGGGCAGGGGGTCCCGCGCCACGGTCCACAGATCCTGGCGCAGGGTACGCGGAACCACCCGCACGGCCGCCCACAACCGCCGACCCACGCTTCTCCGGCCCCCCTGGCTCACATCGTGCATCCTAAACATGCCCCACCGTCCTGCTCCTGACGGGGCGCCCGGGCCGCAGCGCCTGGGTGCCGCCGCGTCGCCCCTGCTCATACGTGCGGAACGCGGCCCAGCACACCAGCAGCGCCAGCGCGAACACCGGCAGCCAGACCAGCCGGGCGAGGACCCAGCCGGCTCCGTCGGGAACGGTGTGCAGACCGGGCAGGAACCCGCCCGTGAGCAGCCCGATCGCGGTGACCGCCATCATCGCCGTCTGGTGCCACAGGAACAGCGTCATCGCCGAGAGGTTCATCAGCACCACCCCCGCCCGGACCGCGGGGCGGCGCAGCAGCCGCCGCAGCGGGCCGAGCAGCAGCAGCGCCGCCCCGGACTGGGCCAGACCGAAGGTGACGGCCGCGAGGGTGGGCGGGTTGAGGTTGGATATGGCGGCGCCGGGCACCCCGACCATGGCCGCCGGGTAGCCGGCCCACAGGACGAGTACGGCGGTGCTGACGGCGCCGCCGAGCAGCAGCCCCCATCCCGTCGCCCGGCTCCGCAGCCGGTCCCGGGCCCAGGCCGTACCCAGGCAGTACGGAACGAGCCAGCCGGCCGCGACATTGACCCAGCCGAGCCAGGCCGGACCGCCCAGGCCGAACCGGATCACATCGATGTGCAGGACGAGGGCGAGCGGCCACAGCGGATGCAGCCGGGCGACCAGTGGAGTCGCGGCCGTCAGCGCGGCGAAGACCAGCAGGAACCAGAGCGGGGACAGCGCCAGCCGGGCCAGCGTGCCGACGGTCTCCAGACCGGCCCCGGCGACCAGCAGCGCGCCCGCCACCAGACTCCAGACCGCGAGGACGGCCACCACCGGCCGGAACAGCCGGGCCGTGCGGGCGGCGAGCCACCGGCGGTAGGTTCCGCCCCGGGCTCGCGCGCCGGACCAGCTCTTCGCCGCCATCCGGCCGCCCACCAGGAAAAAGACCGCCAGGGTCTGGAAGAGCCAGGAGGCCGGGGTGAGTTGCGGCAGCAGGCCGAGGGGGCTGACGGCGCGCACCGTTCCGCTGTCGGCGACCAGTGCGGTCACCAGCCAGTGTCCGAGCATCACCCCGAGAATGGCGAGCGCGCGCAGCGCGTCGACACCCAGGTCCCGGTCGTCCGGCGTCTTGGCGGCGGTCCGCCGGATCAGCTCACGCATCGTGACTCCCCTCGGAGGGCGCCCGCCCGGAGACGATCCGGGCGAGATTGCGCAGGGACACCGAACCCGGCGCGAGATAGTCGCTGTGGCCTCCGGGACCCGCCGGGAAGACCTTGGCGCCGAACGCGGGCGTGACCGGATCGGCACCCAACCCCAGGGTTCCGAAGGGGAGTTCCATCTGCCCGTGCGGCACGTCGGCGATCCAGTCGTCGTCGCCCCGGCCGGCCCACACGGTCGCAGGGGTGTGCAGCGCGGCGACGTTGTCGGCGCCCGCGCCGGGGCTGCCGAACAGGACGAGGTCCGCGACGTCCAGCCCCGGTGCGGCCCGGCCGCAGACCACGGCCGCGTAGGAATGGCAGAGCACGGAGACCCGGGCGCCGGGACGGAGCCTCGCCAGGTCACCGGCGAAGGCGCGGAGTCCGGGAGCGGCCTGTGCCGCGCGCCCGGGGGTGAGCACATCCGGGCTCACCGTGCCCGGCGTCCGGTACCCGAGCCAGGCGATGACGGCGGAGCGGCCGCCCAGCTCCCGCTGGAGCGCCACGGCGCCGTCCCGGAGACGCTTGTACCGGTCGAGGTTGGTGTCCGAGCCCGGCACCAGCACGGCGATCCGCTCGGCGCGCGCCAGGTCGCCGTAGACCTCGGTGGTGCGGCCGCCGTCACGGCCGTCGAAGAACAGGAACTGCCGTTCCGGGGCGGCCATTGCGCGCAGTGCCGCGGCGCGGGCGCGGTCGCCGTGCGCCTCGGCCATCCGCTCCGCCGCGCGGATGCCCTCGCGGTGGGCGGCGTACCGCTCGGCGAGCGCGCCGGGCCCGGCGTCCCGCAGCGGGGCGAGGACCCTCGGGGCGGGGGCCGGGACGGCCGCGGGACGGGCCGCACCCGACACGGGCACCACCACGGAGGTGACGACGAGAGCGGCGAGCAGAGTGCGCAGCGGACGGCTGCCGCGCGGGCGGGACGCCATAGGGGATGGTCCTTCCGTACGGAAGCCGGTCGTGCTTCCGGTAGTGAAGGTAGGGAGCGGGGTACTTGGTCGACGTCCCGCCGGGGAGCGTACTTCCGGGCTGGCTCTCAGGTATCAGGGGTAGGGGAGGGAGCAGCGCACGGCAGTGCCTGCCTGTTGCCATGTCAGGCCGCTTCCACCGGAGGGGCGTTGCGGGTCACTCGACGCGTCACGCGGCTCCGGGGACCGATGAGGAGAACGCCTTCTCACCATCTGAGAGCGCCCTGTGTTCCTAGATCATGTGTGCTTATGATCAGGGCCCGCTCACCAGCGGATACGCGGCACACAAACCGAGGGTCCGGCCCATTGGTTTCGCGTGCCCGAGGCAGAGCGCCGACCCTGTGCGCACTTCCGGCTTTCCGCGTGGCATATCCCGCCGGCGCGGAATGGTTCGCGGCCTCCCTCCCCACTCCGGGAGGGACGGCCGTACGCGGGAAAGCCACCGGTGATGGCCGTCGTCGGCCGGATTCCCCGAGGACTTCTCCCGCCGGTTTGCGACATTGACCCGCTGGCAGCGGTGCCGGTCGAGAAACCCGCCGCCTGTTCCGGCGGTTCCGGCGGCCGTGACCGCTCCAACACCCCCACTCTGCCGCGCTGTTCGGCTTTACTGCTCGCTACCGTGATCCCGTGCCGGTGTGCCTGCCCACGGTCATGAAGGTCGAGTGGAGGAGTACCACACCCGATGTCCCTTACTACTCAGCCGCCGCTGACCGGTCAGCGGCCGACCCCGCCGGTGCCGCCCCGGACGGCGTCCAACGGCCCGGTGACCCTGAGCATTTCCGCGCAGGAGCTGTCCGGCTGCCGCTTTCTGATCTCGCCGCTGCTGGAGGTGCTGGCGGCCGGCGAGGCCCTGTGCGGGCAGTATCCGGACCTGCTCGGCTGGCGCCGTCGCGTCCTGAAGTGCGCCGCCCGGCACGCGGTCACCTTCTCCCGGGCCGCGGTGCAGCACGGGACGCGGATGGTCGCAGGGCAGTTGCTCCGCCGGCAGGACGGGGCGACCAGCCGTCAGGAGGCCGACTTCTCGGCGCTCGGGCCGCTGGAGGAGGCCGCGCGCGCCTTCTTCCAGGAGTGCCTCGCCGGTGACTGGCCCCGGATCAGGACCGCCCTGGAGTCCGATGTCGCCCTGCGCGCCCACGACCTGGCGGCCTGTGGTGCCCGGCAGGTCGTACGCACCCTGCCCGGCCTCACCCTGCGCGACGTACGCGGTGAGCCGGGCGGCGTCGAGCGCGGGCTGATCCTGGTGCCCTCGGTTTTCCAGCGGACGAGGGTGCTGCTCACGAACGAATTAGGTTCCGTGGTGACCTACCCCGCATCCGGGCACCGCCGGCTGTGGGACGACAACGAGGCGGTGGCCGCCACCCGGCTCGGCGCGCTGCTCGGCCGCGGGCGCGCGGCGGCACTCCTCAACATCGGAGCCGGCTGCGGAACCACCGAACTCGCGGACCGGCTGGGTGTCAGCGCGGGAACCGCCTCGGTGCATGTGACCGCGCTGCGCAACGGTGGCCTGGTGGCGACCCATCGCGTGGGCAAAGCGGTCAAACACGTGCTGACCGCTGTCGGTTCGGCGCTCATCCTCGCGCAATTCACCGCAGAGCCGAACGCCGCCTCTCCGTCATTCTGACGGCTGGGTAAGAAGTGCGCGTCGCTGCGTCCGGCCGGGCCGCAGCGACGCGCACTTCTTCATTGGGTAAAGAAAAAGTCATTTCCGGAACCGGAGGTGTCCGGCCGGCGTCACGGGCGTCAACTTTCGCGGTGGCCAGGCGAGCAGACGACCAGGTGATCCGGCGGGCAACGAGGCGGCTGGCGGAAGATTTTGACTCTGTCTCAAATACATGGACAGTGCGAAATCCGGGGAGTTGACTGCGGTTCGAAGCACAGAACTCGTAATCCGGCTGTGCGTCGAAGGAAAAGAGCTGACTCCGCCATCGGTTGGGATTTCCCACAAGGAGCGTAATGACTGTTGAAGCTGCCATCGGGACCAGCTGGACCATCAGTCCAGAGTTCGTGTTCACGGATGCGGAGCGCGAAGCGCTGGAGGATTCGCTCGACACCGTCACCGCGAATCCCTATCGCCTCTACCACGCCCACCGCTTCCAGGTGAGCCAACTGATAGCCGGTGGTGCGGTACCGGAGCGATTCCGGGCCTATGTCGATGCGCTGGCGACCCGCGACCGTGCCACCGAACCCGTGGTGGTACTGAAGAACGTCCCCTACGACCGCGATGTCCCGGTGTTCGACTTCGACCAGCCGGTGCGCTCCAAGTACGAGTTGAAGAAGACGTTCGTCGCGGAGGGATTCCTCGCGCTGTTCGCCCAGCTGGCGAACACCCCGGCCATCGGGTACGTCAACGTCAATGACGGCGACGTCTTCCAGGACATCTACCCGCAGCGGCATCTGCAGGGCAGCCAGTCACAGAAGGCGCTCCGGCAGATTCACTTCCACAAGGACCTCGCGAACCACTTCGTACGGCCCGACCAGGTCTACATGGTCGGTATGCGCAGCAATCCCGTGAACGAGGTCTACACCTCGTTCGTCCGGAACATCGACGTCATCTCCGCCTTCACCGAGGAGGAACTGGAGCTGCTGCGCTCCCACGAGTTCTACACCCCCTTCGACGACCTGAGCACCATGGGCGGCGGCCGGGTCGAGCTCGGTGACGCGGACAAGCACCCGATCATCGGTGGCCGGGGCCCCGAGGACCTGCGGTTCTTCGAGAACCGGACGGTGGGCGTCACCGAGGCCGCCAAGGCCGTCGTGCCCAAGGTCGCCGCCACCCTGCACGCCCTCAAGCAGCGGGTCTTCATCGAGCCCGGCGATTTCGTGATCACGTACAACAACCACACGATCCACGCCAAGGAGGTCGTCAAGGTCGGTGATCCCGAGGCGCTGCAGAGCCGCTGGATCATCAAGACGGTGAATGTGGACGACATGGCGCCGCACCAGGAGCATCTGGTCCCCGGCACCGACTACCTCATCAACGGCTGACCGGCGGACCGCCGTCGCCGCGCGCGGGATTTTCGTATCCTGCGCGGGTGAGGACTCCCGCGATACGGCCCGCCACACCGCTCAGCACCGCTGCCTGGAACCGTCGTCCGGGTGCGCTGAAAGCCGGTGACCCGGCGCGTCTCTGGCTGACGCACACGGGTGATCTGCTGTCCGCGGCCGAGGAATCGGCCGCCTCGGCGCTGAGTCCGGAAGAGCGGGCCCGTGCGGAGGCATTCCGGCGTGCGGAGGACCGGAACACCTATCTGGTCACCCATGTCGCGCTGCGGATGCTGCTCGGCGGGTTCCTCGGGGCCGAGCCGTCGCGGGTGCCGCTGGAAAGGGACCCCTGCCCCTTGTGCGGTGGCCCGCACGGCCGTCCGGTCGTGCGCGGAAACCCGGTGCACTTCTCCCTCTCCCACACCGGCCATCTCGGCCTGATCGCACTCGCGGCGGTTCCGGTCGGCGCCGACATCGAGGCCGTGCCCGGCCCCGGGTCCGTGCTCGATGTCGCCACCGCCCTGCACCCCGACGAGACCGCGGAGTTGACGGCCTGCCGGGAGGGAGAGCGGGGTGCCGCGTTCGCGCGGGTCTGGGTCCGGAAGGAGGCGTACCTCAAGGGTCTGGGGACCGGCCTCGGCCGTGATCCGTCTCTGGACTACCTGGGGACGGCGGCCCGCGGAGCCGTACAGCCGGACGGCTGGGAGATCGGTGATGTCGAGGTGGGGGAGGGGTACCGGGCGGCCGTGGCCGTCCGTGTCCCGGAGTAGCGGAGCGGCGTGCTTTTCCGGCGCGGTATTGATGCGATACCGCGCCGGTCAATCCCCTTTGCCACAAGGCCGGATGTACGGTCGGTGGCCGGGTCCCGACGTCCTGTGATCCCAGCCACCTGTGATTGATCTTCCTCGCGGCCGACTGCTAGTTTGGGGCCGACAAGCTCAACATTGCTTGCGCGTCGGGGGCACACCAGGTCATCACCGGGAAAGCGACCCCGCACCCTTTCTTTGTCGTGGCACAGCACAACGACAATCCCCCTCTCAGTCGCCCGGCAGCCGCATCAATTCGTCGACGGCACCGCATTCCTGGTCAACGGTTAGCAACCGGCCTCAAGAGAAGATCGAGAACCGAATGTCGCTGGCAGCAAGTCGGCCGAAACCGCTCTCGCGCACCCATAGTGTCGTGGCCACCGCGTACCTGAGCTTGTTCATGGTCTCCGCGGACAATTCCATCATCAACACCGCGGTACCCAGAATCTCGGCGTCCCTCGGGGCCGGTACACCGGCCGTGCAGTTCGCCATCGACGCGTACATGCTGGTGTTCGCCTCGTCGCTGATCATCGCGGGCGGTTTCGTCGACCGTATGGGGGCGCGCCGTTCGTACGCCGTGGGCGTCACCGCGTTCACGGCCGCCTCGCTGCTGGGTGCCTTCGCGCCCTCGGTGCCGGCGCTGGTGCTGTCCCGCGCGGGCATGGGCATCGGCGCGGCGTTCATCGTGCCGAGCATCTTCGGCCTGTTCGCCACGGAACTGTCCGACAGCGGACGGCGTCGCGTACTGGCCCTGTGGCCGGCCGTCGTCGGCCTGGGCGTGGCCGTCGGCCCGGTGCTGGGCGGGCTGCTGCTGACGCGGTTCTGGTACGGATCGATCTTCCTGATCAACGTGCCGGTCGGGGTGATCGCCCTGACCGGCGCCGCCACCCTCATCCGGCGCCGGGAACCGGTACCCACCGCGGCGCGCCCCGACCTCGTCGGCGCGCTGTTGCTGCTGACCGGTGTCGGGGTGTTCGCCTCGGCGATCATCTTCGCGGCCGACGACCGGCTGCCCGGCTGGCTGCGGGGCGGCCTCGGCGCCGTCGGCCTGCTGGCGCTCATCGGGTACACCGTCCATGAACGGCGCACCGACCGGCCGCTGTTCGACCTCGGCTACTTCCGGGTGCGGACCTTCACCGGGGCCGTCGTGGCCATGTCCGGGCTGTTCTTCGCTCTGTTCGGCACGGTGTTCCTGGCCGGCCAGTTCACCCAGTACGGCCTGGGCTGGAGCCCCTTGCAGGCCGGTGCCGGCCTGCTGCCGCTCGCCGTGGGCCTGACCGCCGCCTCCTTGACATGTGCCGCGATCACCGCACGCATCGGCCCTAAGGCCGCCGTCGCAGTCGGCCTCGGCCTGGGCGCCGTCGGCTGTGCGCTCTGCGCCGTGGCCGCCATGGATCTGCGCTATCCGCTGCTCGCGGCGGGCCTGTTGTGCTGCGGGCTCGGCATGGGGCTGTCCGTCGGACCCGCACTGACGCTGATCGTCAGCAGCCTGCGGCCGGACGACGCGGGCGTCGGGTCCTCCGTCAACGCCATGTTCCAGCAGATCTGCGGCGCCGGCGGTGTCGCGGTCATGGGCCTGGTGTTCTCGGCGGGCTACGGGTCCCGGATCGCCTCGGTGCCCGGCCTGCCGGACGCGGCCCGGTCGGTCAGCGCGGGCCATGACCTGCTCGTCCACGGGTCAGGGCGGGCCGCGGCCTGGTTCGCCGACGGCGTCAGCTCCGGCCTGTTCGCCGCCTGGACCACCGGCGCGGTGGTGGCGGCGCTCGCCACGTTCACCGTCCTGGCGGTCCTGCCCGCCCCCACCCCGAGTACCTCCGTGACGTCCCGTCCGCGAAAGGTGAACGCCTGATGACTTCGGAAACCGGCGGCATGCTGTGCGCCGCGATCGCCGCGCATGCGAGCGACCGTCCCGAGAAGACCGCGCTGTCCCGTGGCGACCACCGCCTGACCTACCGTGAACTCGCCGCTGCTGTGGACACGTTGGCCGCCCGGCTGGGTGAACTCGGTGTCGCGGCCGAGGACGTGGTGGTCATCGACCTGCCGGTCGGCTTCGACACCGTCGTCGCGATGGCCGCGGTCAGCCGGGCCGGCGCCGCCTTCACCCTGCTGGAGCCGGATCTGCCGGACCCCCGCAAGCAGCTGATCATCGACGACTGCCGCCCGGCCGCGCTGATCACGGAGGCGGGACCGGCACGTGGCCCGCAGCCGGGACCGCCGCTGGACGAACGGCTGGTCCGCCGCACCTCACCGGCCGCGTACGTCGGCTACACCTCGGGCTCGACCGGGGTTCCCAAGGGTGCCGTCATCGAGCGCGCCGCCCTGGAGAACCACGTCCGGCGCACCATCGACTGGTACGGCCTGACCTCGGACGACACCCGGCTGCTCTTCTCCTCCATCGCCTTCGACCTCGCGCTGGAGCAGATCTGCACCACGCTGGCCGTCGGCGGCGAACTCGTCTTCCGGGACGAGGCGTTCGTGTACGGCGGAGCCGAGGACTTCCTCCACCACTGCCACCGGCTCGGCATCACCGTGCTGAGCCTGCCGACCGGCGTGTTCAACCGCTTCGGCGCCGAACTGGCCGGATCGGCCGGGCACATCGCCCCCGGCCTGCGGCTGGTGATGGCCGGCGGTGAAGCGCCGACCCAGGGCGCGGTGACCTCCTGGGCGAACGTCGCGCCGGGCGGCACCCGGGTGGTGAACGGCTACGGCCCGACCGAGACCGCCGTCGTCGTCTGCTACCGGGACCTGCTGCCCGGCGAGCCCGTCGCGATCGGCGCCCCGATCGACGGTGTCCGGTTCCGGCTGGCGCCGCTCGGCGACGGGGCGGACGCGTCCGAACTCGTCATCCAGGGCGTCGCGGTCGGCCGTGGCTACCTGGGGCGGGCGGCCTCGTCCGCGGCGTTCTGTGTGCGCGACGGCGAGTGGTCCTACCGCACCGGCGACGTGGCCACCGCACGGCCCGACGGCGGCTACGACCTGCACGGCCGCTTCGACGCCCAGGTCAAGGTGCACGGCGGCTTCCGGGTGGAACTCGGCGAGATCGTCTCCCGGCTGCTGGCCGCGGACATCGTCCTCGACGCCGTGGTCGTGCCGTTCGACGGCGCCGGCAGCCGGCTGCTGGCCGCGTTCGTCCGGCTCGACCCCGGGATCGCACCGCCCGAGGACCCCGAAGCGGCGCTCGTGCGGCAGCTCGCGTCCGCGCTGCCCGACTACATGGTGCCCTCGCAGGTCACCGTGGTGGACGAGTTCCCGCTGACCTCCCGCGGCAAGGTCGACCAGGCGGCGCTGGCCGAGCGCGCGCAGAACCGGCCGGGCGGGGACACCGGGGAGGAGGACGGGGCCACGGACGTCACGGCGCAACTGCGGCTGGCCTGGCGGCAGGTGCTGGGCAGCCCGCCCCAGGACGGCACGACGAGCTTCTTCGCGGTGGGCGGCAACTCGGTCCGGGCGATCGAGCTGATCACCCAGGTGCGCAAGCGGCTGGACGTGCAGCTGCGCGCCGCCGAGCTGTACCGGACACCCGGGTTCGACGCACTGGCACGGCTGCTGTCCGACCGCCGGGAGGGCATTCCGACCGCGCACCACACCACCGGCACCACCCTCGTCCGGATGCGCCCGGCCGGCACGGACCGACTGTGGGTCTTCCTTCCGCCGCTGTCCGGCGCGGTCACCCGCTACGCGTCGATGTCCCGGATGCTGCCCGCCGACGACACCGTGTGGGCCATGGAGACCCCGCCCGAACTCTCCGGCAAGGGCATGGCGGCGCTCGCCGACGGGCTCGCCGACGTCCTGCTCGCCCACGACGTCGACCGGTACGGCACCATCTGCGTGTCCGGGTTCTCGCTGGGCGGTGTCTTCGGCTACGAGGTCGCCCGCCGGCTGTACGACCGCTGTGGTGACAAGGTGCGGGCCCTGCTCATCGACCCGCCGGACCCCGGCGCCCACCGCGTGCGGCTGGCCGACGCCTTCGACATCTTCGTCCGCGTCGGCTGGTCGATCCCGGTCCCCGCGGAGCGGTTCGTCGACGCGGACGGCGGGTTCGACCTGGCCGCGGTCACCGCGGCGGCCAAGGACGCGGGGACCCTGGCACGGGACGCCGGCCGGCAGGAGATCGAGGACGCCTGGTCCGTCTACGCCTCGAACGCGCGAGTGCTCGACGACTTCGTGCTGAGCCCGCCCGACGGCCTGCCGGTGCGCATCCTGCAGGGCGACACCGGGGGCGAGATCGACTACGCCCGCCGCGGACCGACCGCCGTCGACGCCGGCGTCGACCAGCCGTGGACGGCCGGGGCCGCTCTCGGCCAGTGGCGGGACATCCTGCCGGACGACGCCGTGGACCGGCTGCCGGTCGACCACTTCGCGCTGCTCGAAGCGCCCAACGACGTGCTGGTCCGGGACTGGCTCGACGCCCGCGCGCAGCGCTGACCCCGGCCGGCGGCACCGGCGCCCGACCTCGCGGACGGGCGCCGGCCGTCCGGCACGCCGCCGGACCGCCCAAGGCACCGGCGGCGCGCGCCGCGGCCCTACGGTGTCGCCATGGTGCGTGCCGACCGGCCCCGGGCCGACCGACCGGACGAGCCTGCGGCACCGGGCCGGTCCTTGGCCCCGCTTCTCGCGGTCTGTGCGGGCTACTTCATGGTCATCCTCGATGTGACCGTGATCAACGTCGCCGTCCCGGTGGTGGGACGGGAGCTGTCCGCCTCGCTCACCGGAATCCAGTGGATCACCGACGGCTACACCCTGGTCTTCGCCGGACTGCTGCTCACCGGCGGCGCGCTGGGCGACCGGCTGGGCAACCGCCGGATCTTCTGTACCGGGGTCGTGGTGTTCACCCTCGCCTCGGGCGCCTGCGGACTGGCTCCGGACACCGGGACCCTGATCGCCGCCCGGCTGCTGGAAGGGCTCGGCGCGGCGCTGATCGTGCCCGGCTCCCTGGCCCTGCTCCAGCAGGCCTACCCCGCCCCCGCCGAGCGCTCCCGGGCGTTCGGCCTGTGGGGCTCCATGGCCGGTATCGCGGCCTCCGCCGGCCCCCTCCTCGGCGGCCTGCTGGTCACCACCGTGGGCTGGCGCTGGGTGTTCTTCGTCAACCTGCCCGTCGGCTGCGCCTGCCTGCTGCTGACGCTGCGTCAGGTGCCTGCTTCGGCCCGGCGCGCCGACCGGCCCGTGGACTGGCCGGCCCAGTGTGCGCTGATCGCGACGGTCGCGGTGCTGATCACCGTCCTCAACGAGGCCGGACGACGGGGCTGGACGGACCCGCTGATCCTCACCGGAGCGGGCCTGTGTCTGCTGACCGCCGCCGGGTTCGTGCTGCGTGAGCGCCTGGCCCGCACCCCGGTGCTGCCGTTGCGGCTGCTGGGCTCCCGTGCGATGGGCGGCGCGGCGGCCATCGGCCTGCTGTTCAACTTCGCCTTCTACGGCATGATCTTCACGGCCAGTCTGTACTTCCAGCACCACCGCGGCCTGACCGCGCTGCGCACCGGGCTCGCCCTGTTCCCGGCGGTGGCCATGACCATGTTCGCCTCCGTGCTGTCCGGGCGGCTGGCCCGCCGTACCGGACACCGCCCGCTCGTGGTCACCGGCATGCTCCTGGGGGCGGCGGGCCTGGCGGGCTGGGCCGCCGCCGGGCCGGACCCGGACTACCTCCTGCTGGTGGGGCCGATGATGGCGGCGGGCTTCGGTACGTCCTTCGCGCTCACCGGATCGACCGCCACGGTGATGTCCGCCGCCCCGGACGCGTACTCCGGCACCGCCTCCGCGCTGTTCAACACCACCCGCCAGATCGGCAGCGCCGCGGGCGTCGCCCTGGGCGGCTCCCTGCTGGCCGCCGCGGAGAGCTTCCCGGCCGGGCTGCGGACCGCCATGGCCATCGGCGCGGGCGCGTACCTGACGGCGGCGGTCCTCGCGTGTCTGTGCATCACGCCGAAGGAGCCCGGCCGGTCCGCCGGCTGAAGCGTGGCGGTCCACGGCGTGCGGCAACGGTGGTGACTTGTCGTGGTATGTACCCAGGACCGGCCGGTCGCGCGGCGGGCGATGAGTTCTCGCCGGCCCGGGAGTCACCCCTGGTACCGGCAGACTCCGCATCCGAAGGGCAGCACCATGAGCACACTGATCGTCACCGCGTTCGTCACCCTGGACGGCGTCATGCAGGCCCCCGGCGGGCCGGACGAGGACGTCGAAGCGGGCTTCGAGCACGGCGGCTGGCAGGTCCCGTACGTCGACGACGACTTCCTGGGCCTGATGACCGGGGTCTTCGAGCGGACCGCCGACCATCTCCTGCTCGGCCGGAAGACCTACGACATCTTCGCCAACTACTGGCCCCGCGTCACCGACGAGAACAACGCGATCGCCGTCAAGCTCAACACCATGCCCAAGTACGTCGCCTCGCGCACCCTCAGCAGCCTGGAGTGGCACAACTCCCATCTGCTGGAGGGGGACGCCGGGGAGGCCGTCGCACGGCTCAAGAAGCAGCTCGACGGCGTGCTCATGACCCAGGGCAGCAGTGACCTCATCGGCACCCTCCAGCGGCACGACCTCGTCGACGAGTACCGGCTGCTGATCAACCCGGTGATCCTGGGCACCGGCAAGCGGCTCTTCGCCGAGGGCGCCGCCCCCACCGCCTGGAAGCTCACGGAGTCCCGCACCACCGGAACGGGCGTCCAGTACTGCGTCTACACCCGCGCGGGCAAGCCCGAGTACGGCACCTTCGAGCTCGACGAGGAGGGGTGAGGAGACCCCGGATACGGCCTCGCGCCGGCCGCGCGGCATGACCGGCCCCGGCTGCCGCCGTTGGTGTCAGAGGGGGGCGGCGCCTTGCGTGGTGTGTGGAGTGCGCGGGCGGGGGAGGGCAGGGTCGGCGTGGGCACCGGTCCGGTGCCCGGCCGGAGGCCTCCGGGCCCCGCCGGCCGGCAGGCGCCGCGGCCGGGACGCCCCGGAACGACGGCCGCGCGGCCCCTGCGGGCGGCGGCCGTGCACGGGCGGAGCCCGGACCGGTGGAGCGCGAGGCGAAGGGCGTGTGTCGTGGGTGTCGGTTTCACGGAACGGTCGAGATCAGGGACGTCGGTGGCGTCGGTGCCGGCGGCGTCGGCGGTGCCGGAGCGGGTCGTGCTGGCGGCCCGTCCCCAGGCGGCGCTGCGCCTGTACTGCGTGCCGCCCGCCGGGGCCGGCCCGGACTGCTATCTGCGCTGGGCGCCGCTGCTGCCGCCCTGGATCGAACCGTGCTCCGTGGCGCTGCCCGGCCGGGGCACCCGCGCCGACGAACCCTCGCTGACCGACCCCGCGTACCTCAGCGCCCGGCTCGCCGCGGTACTCGACGACTGGACCGATCCCCGTCCGTTCGCCGTCTTCGGACACAGCGCGGGCGCACTGCTGGCCTACGAGGCGACCCGCCATCTGCGGCGCACCCACGGCCGGCTGCCCTCGCTGCTGGCGGTGTCCTCGCTGTCGGCGCCGCACCTCGACGCCTACACCGCGGATCTGCCGCCGCGGCTGACCGCCGGGCTGGAGGGCATCCGGGAACTCGTCGGCCCGATCCCCGACCAACTGCTCGCCGACGCCCGCCTGATGGCCGCGGCCTGCACCCCGCTGCTCGCCGACTGCCTGCTGCTCCTGCACTACCGGCACCGCCCCGAACCGCCCCTCGACGTGCCGCTGGCCCTCTACGGCGGCGAGGGCGACCCCGTCACCGGAGTACCGGACCTCCAGGCATGGAACGACCTGGTCACCACACCGGTCCCGGCGCAGCTCTTCCCCGGCGGCCACACCTACCTGCACACCGAGACGAAAGCCCTGGTCGGCCGGCTCACCGGCACCCTGGACGCCACCCTCAACCGCCCCGTGGCCACGGCATGACGGCCGCCGCGCCGGACCGCGCCCCGGCGGTTCCCGGACGCCGGGCGGCAGCGGCCGCCGTGGTGTGTCTCGGCCTGTTCATGCTCGGCCTGGACCTGACGGTCCTCAACGTCGCGGTGCCCGACCTGCAGAGCGGCCTCGACACCTCCACCGCACAGGTCCAGTGGATCGTCGACGGCTACGCCCTGGTCCTGGGCGGCACCGTGCTGGCCGTGGGCGCCTTCACCGACGCCTGGGGAAGGCGGCGTTCCTTCGTCTGCGGCGTGGCGGTCTGCGCGGGCGCCTCGCTGGGCGGCGCACTGGCCGACCAGCCGTGGCAGGTGATCGCCGCGCGCTGCACCATGGGAGCCGGCGCCGCGCTGCTGATGCCGGCGACCCTGGCGGTCCTTCACCACCTCTTCCCCGAGGCCCGGTTGCGCAGCCGGGCCATCGCCGCATGGGCCGCGGTCGGCGGCATCGGCGGGCTGTGCGGTCCGGTCATCGGCGGCTGGCTGGTGGAGCACTTCTCCTGGCGCGCCGCCTTCTGGATCAACCTGCCCCTGGCCGCCGTCCTCATCACCCTGGCCCTGCTCCTGGTACCCGAGTCCCGTGCCCGCCGGCGCGGCGGCTTCGACGTGCCCGGTGCCGCCCTGTCCGCCGCGGGACTGCTGGTCCTGGTGTGGTCGATCACCGAGAGCCCGCACCGTGGCTGGACCAGCCCGGCCGCGCTCACCGGATTCGCCGCCGCCGCGCTGCTGCTGGCCGCCTTCGTCCGCCGCCAGCTGCGCACGCCCGCGCCCATGCTCCCGCTGTCGCTGCTGCGGGTGCCCGCCATCGGGGTGGCCGCCGCGGCCCTGGCGCTGATGTCCTTCGCCATGTTCGGGGCGCTGTTCGTGCTGACCCTCTACCTTCAGGGCGTGCTGGGCTTCAGCCCCTGGCAGGCCGGGCTGCGGACCCTGCCGCTGCCGGCCGGACTGGCGCTCGGCGCGGTGTGCGCGGTGCCGGTACGGGCACGGCTCGGCGGCCGGGTCCCCGTCGTGGGCGGACTGGCCCTGGTCTCGGTCGGCTTCGCCATCCTGGCGACCACCACACCGGACTCCGACTACCCGCACTGCGCGGCCTTCCAGCTGGTGGCGGGCGTCGGCGCCGGACTGGTGGCGGCCGCGGCCACCGAGTCGGTGATGGGCTCGGTCGCCACCGAACGCGCCGGGCTCGGCTCGGCCATCAACGACGCCACCCGCCAGGTCGGCTCGGCCCTCGGCGTCGCGGTCCAGGGCTCCCTGCTCGCGGCGGTCTTCACCTCCCGGCTCTCCGCCTCCCTCACCGATCTGCACGCCCCCGCGCCGGTGGCCGCCGCGGCCCGGCACAGCATGCTGTCCGTGCCCGCACAGGCGATGCGGCTGCCCGGCCCGCTGCGCAGCAGTGTGCTGGCCGCCGCGCGCCGGGCCTTCACGGACGCCATGACCCTCACCGCCCTCGTCGCCGGAGCCGTCACCCTGCTCACCGCCGCGGCCGCCGCCCGCTGGCTCGGCCGGCCAGACCGCCCCCACGGCGTGCCCGGAGACGGCCCCGCCCGGTTCCGCGGACCGCAGCCGGCGCCCAGGGAAGAGGAGCACCCGGCGCTATAGAGCGATAAGTCACTCGTTCAGAGGTGCCTTCAGGTTCCTGGCCCGGGGACGCGGTCGGCGACAGTAGAGCGCGAGCCCGACCCCTGCGCACCGGCCCCCGGTGCCGGCCGCCCCTCCGCCCGCCTGGAGCCACGATGAACGCCCCGTCCGCACCCGCCTGTCCCACGGTGCCCCGGGCTCCTGCCGCGCGGACCCGCGGCGCCCGTCCGCGACGGTCCCTAGGACGGCGCCCCGCCCCCGGCGGCCGGCACCCCCACCCCAATCGAAGGAGTCACCCGTGCCCACCAGTGCAGAGCTGATCACCAGCACTCTCACCGAAACCTTCGACCTCGACCCGGCCGAGGTCACCCCCGAGCGCACCTTCGAGGAGCTGGGCCTGGACTCCCTCGCGCTCGTCGAGATGGGCCTGATGCTCCAGGAGCGCACCGGGATCTCGCTCGACGACGTGCCGATGCGGACGACCATCGGCGAACTCGCCGCGCTGATGGACCGCAGCGAGGCCGACCAGGCCCTGACCGCCGCGCCGAACAGCGGCAGCTGATGCCCGGTCAGTGCCGCGAGGTCGCCGTCACCGGACTGGGCGTCGTCAGCCCGGCCGGGATCGGCGTACGGGCGACCTGGGACGCGCTGCTCACCGGCCGGTCCACCGCCGCCCGGGACCCGGGGCTCGCCGGACTGCCGGTGGACATCTCCTGCCGGGTCCCCGACTTCGACACCGCCCGCCTCGTCGGCCGGAAAGCCGCCTGGCGGCTGGACCGCTTCGTCGCCATGGCCCTCCTCGCCGCCCGGCACGCCGTCGCCGACGCGGACCTCGACCCCACCGCGTGGGACACCGCACGCGTCGGAGTGGTCATGGGCACCGGCACCGGCAGCATGGAGCGCTATGTCGCCGAGTTCGCCAAGCTCGCGGCCGGCCGCCCGCTGGACATCTCGCCCCTCGCCATCACCCGCAGCGTGCCCAACATGGCGGCCGCCGAGATCGCCCTCGACCTGACGGCCACGGGGCCCAACTTCGCCGTCTCCACCGCCTGCGCCTCCGGCACCAGCGCCCTCGGCATCGCCCGCGACCTGCTGCGCGCCGGGACCTGCGACATCGTGCTGGCCGGCGGCGCGGAATCCGCCCGCCACCCCATCCCCGCGGCCTGCTTCCACCGCATGGGCGCGCTGTCCCAGCGCACCGACGACCCCGCGGGCGCCTGCCGCCCCTTCGACGCCGGACGCGACGGCTTCGTCCTCTCCGAAGGCGCCGCCGTCCTGGTCCTGGAGCGCCCGGAGCACGCCCGTGCCCGCGGAGCGAGCCCGCGTGCCCTGCTGGCCGGTTACGGCGCGAGCTGCGACGCCTACCACTACGCCGCCCCCGACCCCGAGGGCCGGGGCGCCGCGGCCGCCCTCACCGCGGCGCTGGCCGACGCCGGCCTGACGCCCCGGGACATCGACCACGTCAACGCGCACGGCACCGGAACCCGCCTGAACGACCTGGCCGAGGCCCGCGCCCTGCACGCCGTCTTCCCCGAGCCGCCCGCCGTCACCTCCCTCAAGGGCGCGCTCGGCCACGCCATCGGCGCGGCGGGTGCCATCGAGGCGGCCCTCACGGTCATGAGCCTCCAGCAGAACACCATCCCGCCCACCGCCAACCACGAGGACCCCGACCTCGACATCGACCTGGACATCGTGGCCAAGGCCCCGCGCAGCACGCCGCTGTCCGCCGCCGCCAGCACCTCCTTCGGCTTCGGCGGCCAGAACGCCGCCCTCGTCCTCAGGTCCGCCTGACCCGCTGACCAGGGCGCACGGCCCTCCGCTCCACCCCGTCGCACCGCCCCAACGGGCCGACGGCACCACCTCGTTCCTCACCGCCAGGGCGGCCGAAAGGGGCAGCACCGTATGCGAACCGTCAAGGGCCGCACCGACCACGTGGTGGTGGTCGGCGCCGGCCTCTCCGGTCTGTCCGCCACGCTCCATCTGCTCGGCGCGGGACGACGGGTGACGGTCGTCGAGCGGGCGGCGCTGCCCGGCGGCCGAGCCGGCCGGATCGAGAGCGGCGGCTACCACCTCGACACCGGCCCGACCGTGCTGACCATGCCGGACCTCGTCGAGGAGGCGTTCGCGGCGGTCGGCGAACGGCTCACCGACCGGCTGGAGCTGCTGGCCCTGCACCCCGCGTACCGCGCCCGGTTCGCCGACGGCAGCGAACTGGACGTCCACACCGACCCGGAGGCCATGACGGCCGAGGTCGAACGGTTCGCCGGGCCCCGGGCCGCCGACGGCTACCGCCGGCTGCGCCACTGGCTCCGGCAGCTGTACGAGGTCCAGCGCCACCGTTTCATCGACACCAACTTCGACTCCCCGCTGCAGCTGCTGCACCCGGACCTGGTCCGCCTCGCCGCACTCGGCGGATTCGGCCGGCTCGACGACCGGATCGGCCGCTTCCTGCCCGACGCCCGGCTCCGCCGGGTCTTCTCCTTCCAGGCGCTGTACGCCGGGGTGCCGCCCGCCCGCGCGCTGGCCGCCTACGCCGTCATCGCCTACATGGACACCGTCGCCGGGGTGTACTTCCCCCGCGGCGGGATGTACGCGCTGCCCCGGGCCATGGCGGACGCGGCCGCCGACGCCGGTGCCGCCTTCCGCTACGGGCACCCCGTCACCCGCCTGGAACGCACCGGAGACCGGATCACGGCGGTGTGCACCCCGCACGAGCGCATCCCCTGCGACGCGGTGGTCCTCACCCCCGACCTGCCGGTCGTGCACCGGCTGCTCGGGCGGCGGCCCCGCCGCCCGGTCCGGCTCCGCCACGCGCCGTCCGCGGTGATCCTGCACGCCGGCACCGACCGGACCTGGCCGCGCCTGGCGCACCACACCCTCTCCTTCGGTGCCGCCTGGGAGCAGACCTTCGAGGAACTCACCCGCACCGGCCGGCTGATGAGCGACCCCTCGCTGCTGCTCACCCGCCCCACCGCCTCCGACCCCCAACTCGCCCCGCCAGGACGCCACTTGCACTACATCCTGGCGCCCTGCCCCAACACGGAGACCGGCCCCGGCGCCGGGGCCTGGCACGACCTCGCCCCCCGCTACCGCGACAGTCTGCTCGCCGTCCTCGAACGCCGGGGACTCACCGGCATCGACGCCGCCATCGAGGAGTGCCACCTGGTCACCCCGGCCGACTGGACCGCACAGGGGCTCGCCGCCGGCACGCCGTTCTCCGCCGCCCACACCTTCGCGCAGACCGGCCCCTTCCGCCCCCGCAACCTCGTACGCGGCACGGAGAACGCCGTACTGGCGGGCTGCGGCACCACCCCGGGGGTCGGCGTCCCCACCGTCCTGATCTCCGGCAAGCTCGCCGCGGCACGGATCACCGGACCGCGGCCCCCGCGCTCCGCCGCCGGTCGCTCCCGCCCCGCCATGAGAGGCATCCCGGCATGACCGCACGCGAACTGGACGCCGCCGGCGTCACCGACCCCCGCCTCCGCGAGGCCTACGCCCACTGCCGCCGGCTCAACGCCCGGCACGGCAAGACCTACTTCCTCGCCACCCGGCTGCTGCCCGCCGCCCGCCGACCGGCCGTCCACGCCCTCTACGGCTTCGCCCGCTGGGCCGACGACATCGTCGACGACCCCGCCACCGGCCACACCACCGCGGACCGCGCCCGCGCGCTCGACGCCCTCCACCACCGGCTCGACGACGCGCTGCGGGGCGGCGAGAGCCCCGAACCCGTGGTGCGCGCGCTGGCCCACACCGCCGCCGTGTACGGCATCGACCACCGCCACTTCACGGACTTCATGGCGTCGATGCGCAGCGATCTGACGGTGACGGACTACCCGACCTACGCCGCCCTGCGGCGCTACATGCACGGCTCCGCCGCGGTGATGGGCCTGGAGATGCTGCCGGTGCTCGGCACCGTCGTCCCCCAGGAGGAGGCCGCCCCGCACGCCGCGGCCCTCGGCATCGCCTTCCAGCTCACCAACTTCCTGCGCGATGTCGGCGAGGACCTCGACCGGGGACGCGTCTACCTCCCCGCCGACCTGCTCGCGGCGCACGGCGTGGACCGCGCACTGCTCCGCTGGAGCCGGGACACCGGCCTCCCCGACCCGCGGATCACCACGGCCCTGCGGGCGGCCGCCGAACACACCCGCGGCGTCTACCGCGAGGCGGCCCCCGGCCTCGCCATGCTCGACCCGGTCTCCCGCCCGTGCATCCGCACCGCGTTCGTCCTCTACGGCGCCATCCTCGACGCGGTGCGCGACGACGGATACGCCGTGCTGCACCGCCGCGCCGCGGTCTCCCGCCGACGCCGCGCGGCCACCGCCCTCGGCGGGCTGGCCCGGCTCGCCGCCGTCCGCGTCACCGCCC
This sequence comes from Streptomyces sp. NPDC048612, assembly GCF_043199295.1. Lineage (NCBI taxonomy): Bacteria > Bacillati > Actinomycetota > Actinomycetes > Kitasatosporales > Streptomycetaceae > Streptomyces > Streptomyces sp. NPDC048612. Next base: position 224,447 of record NZ_JBICVV010000005.1, on the reverse strand, counting down.
GGCCGCCCGGTGCGCCGCGCGGCCGGATGCCGCACCACGTGCGGGAGGAGACCCCATGACCCAGGAGGCCCGCCGGCCCCCGCGCCTCCCGCTCCGGCTGCGCCGCGGTCCCCAGCCCTGGGAACGCCAGCGCCCCACCTGGCGCGACGCGAAACCCGCGCGCATCGACGCCGCCGTCAAGGCCGCGCTCGCCCGCCCGTCCGGCAACTGGTACGTCCTCGGCGCGGCCCGCGACATCGGCGCCCGGCGTGCCGTCGGCCGCACCGTCGCCGGGGTCGAGGTGGTCACCTGGCGCGACGCCGGCGGACGCCTGCTCGCCGGGCCCGGCGCCTGCCCGCACCTCGGCGCGCCCCTCGCCCAGGGCCCCGTGCACTGCGGCATCCTCCGCTGCCGGTGGCACGGACTCGCCCTGGACGGCGCCCCGTTCGCCGGGTGGGAGCCGTTCCCCGCCCATGACGACGGGCTGCTGGCCTGGGTGCGGCTCGACGCGGTGGGCGGCGAACCCCCGCTGCCGAGTCCCCTGGTCCCCGCCCGGCCGCGGCCGCCGGGCACCGTCGCCGCCGTCTATACGGGCACCGGCGGATGCGAACCCGAGGACGTGGTGGCCAACCGCCTCGACCCCTGGCACGGCGCCTGGTTCCACCCCTACTCGTTCGTCGACCTCACCGTGGTCGACACCCCCGCGGAGCACGGCGGGGAACGGTCCGGCGGCCTCACCGTCGAGGTCTCGTTCAGGGTCGCCGGGCGGGCGGTGGTGCCGGTCACCGCGCTGTTCACGGCCCCCGGGCCCCGTACGGTCGTGATGCGCATCCTGGAGGGCGAGGGGCAGGGCTCCGTGGTGGAGACCCATGCCACGCCGCTGGGCCCCGACGACCGGGGACGCCCGCGCACCGTCGTCGTCGAAGCGGTCGTCGCCACCTCCCGGCGCCCCGGATTCGCCCTGGCGCGCGCGGCCGCGCCCGCCCTGCGTCCCCTGATGCGCGCCGCCGCGCGACGGCTGTGGCGGGACGACCTGGCCTACGCGGAGCGCCGCTGGGAACTGCGCAGCAGCGGACGCCACCCGGGCTGACCCCGGCCGCCTGACGTCCGCCCCGACGGCCCCGGCCCGCGGCGGGCCCGGGTCACTTCCCGGCCCGTCCGGCCAGCCACCGCAGCGCCGCCGACCGCCCCCTGTCCGGCACGGTCCACAGGGTCTGGCCGCGTACGCCCCAGCGCGCCAGCAGTGCGTTCGCCGCGAGGAACCCGGTCGTCGCGGCCCGCTCCATCAGCGCCACCGGCAACGAGGTGCGCACCGTGTCGCCCGCGACCACCACCCGCGGGTCGGGGGTGTGCACGGTGGGCCGGTCGTCGAAACCGCCCACCGGGAACAGCGGACAGTCCGCGCGCCACTCATCGTGCCGGTCGGTGATCCGGACACCGCGGGTCTCCGGGTAGACCGTGTGCAACTGCTCCACCAGGCGCCGCTGTTCGCGCTCCCGGTCGGCTCCGGGGGCGACGGCGTAGGCGTGCAGTTCGAGCACCGAGCCGCCGGTACGGGCCGACCAGCGGGCCGCCTCGCCCTCCCAGCGCTCCAGCACGCTGACGTTGTCCAGCGACCCGAAACCGCTGGTGCCCAGGAACCCGGGCCGGTCGGCGGACACCCGCCGCTCCAGCCACAGCCGCGACACCAGGAAGGGCGGCGCGGTCCGCAGCCGCCCGATCCGCGCCCGCCAGGCCGCGTCCCCCAACTCGGGCGACGCGGCTACGAGTTCGCGCAGCCCGCCCGGGTCCAGCGCCAGCACCACCGCGTCGAACCGGCCGTCCGCGCCTGCCCCGGCGACCCGCACCCCACCGCCCGCCACCGGCGCGACCCCGGTCACCTCCGTGCCCGTGCACAGCCGGACGCCGTGCCCCGCCAGATACCGGCCGAGGGGCTGCCACAGCGCCTGCGGGAACGGCTCGTCGGGCACATCGAACAGCAGCCCCTCACTGGAGCCGAGGAAGTAGATGTGGAACATCAACACCAGCTCCGCGGCCGACAGTTCCCGCGGGTCGGCGAAGAAGCTCCGGGAGAACACCTCGAACGCGAGATGCCGTGCGGCCTCCGGGAACCGGATACCGGAGAGGAAGTCCCAGGCGCTGACCCGGTCCAGCCGCCGGTAGACCTCCGGCACCCGGACGTCCAGCAGCGGCAGCGCGGCGCCGGGACGCATCCGCGCCAGATCCCGCCAGGTGAAGGTGGGACTGAGCGCCACGAAGCCCAGCGCGCTCCAGGGCGGGGTCCTGGGCACCCGGGCGAAGCTGTCCCGCAGGCCCGAACGGTGGTGCAGCGGATAGTCGGGCAGCCGCCGCAGCATCCGCAGCCCCGGATCGGCCCGGCGCAGCAGCCCCCGCAGGTTGTAGTACTGGGGGAAGAACGCGTGGAACCCGCGGCTCATGGTCGCCGGTGAGCCGTCGGCGAGCCGCACGGGCCAGCCCGCCAGCCGGCCGCCGAGGCCCTCGGCCCGCTCGTACAGCGTCACCCGTACCCCGCGCTCGGCCAGCCCGGTCGCGGCGGCGAGCCCCGCGATCCCGCCGCCGATCACCGCGACCGCCGGACCACCGGCGGCCGCCCGCGCCCGCCCCGGCGGCCCCGGCACCGTCCGGGCCCGGCGGTCGCGTCCGCGCCGCGCGGCCCCGCCGCCGTCGTGCCGCGAGGTCACGCCTCCTCCCCGCGGGCACCGGCCGCCGCGGCGACGAAGGTGTGGGTGATGCCGGTCTGCCAGCCGGGCAGCGGCAGCGCCCGCACCTGCCGGAAGCCCGCCCGGCGCAGCCGCCCGGTGAACTCCGCCGCGGTGTCGAACGCGAGGACGCTGCGCCACAGATGGCGGTAGAGCTCGGCGTCCCCCGCGAGCCGCCCGGCCGGCCGCAGGATGCCGCCGCACACCGCCGTCCACACGGCCCGCGGCACCGCCCCGCCGGACAGGGTGTACTCGTGCACGGCCAGCCGTCCGCCCGGCGCCAGCGCCTCCCGCGCCACCGCGAGCACCGCGTCCGGGTCGGTGACATTGTGGAAGAGGTACGCGGCGAAGACGGCGTCGAAGCCGCCGGGCTCACCGGGACGGCCGGTCACCCCGGCGCCGGCCAGCCGCTCCACCGGCGCGTGCACGAAGGACACCCCGCGCGGCCAGCGTTTGCCGGCGGCGCGCGCCAGCATGCCGGCCGAGGCGTCGACGGCGGTGATCTCGGCGTACGGCGCGACCGCGAGCAGCGCCGCCGTCGAGGCGCCGGTGCCGCACCCCAGATCCAGCACCCGCAGCCCCCGGCCCCGCCTGGGCAGCCCCAACCGCCGTGCGGAGCGCCGCAGATGGCCGTGGTAGCCGGGGTTCACCGCCACCAGCCGGTCGTAGGTACGGGACGCGTGGTCGAAGGCGGCGGACAGCTCGCCGTCGTGCAGCAGTGCCATGGATGTCTCTCCTCCGGTCCGGGGGCGCGAGGCGGGCGGGGTCACCGCACCGCGGCGCGGCGTGGCAGCAACGGGAGTTCGGCGACGGTACGGAGCATGGGCAGCACCGGGGTGCGCAGGCCGATGGCGACGTCCTCCCACAGCCGGGAACGGCCGTCGAGGAAGCGCAGCAGCCGCTCCGTCGGCACCGCGCGGAACAGCCCGGTGAAGAACTCGGCGCCGTCCACCCGGCCGCTGTCCAGCGCCCGCAGCAGCACCGCGTCCATCGCCCGGTGCCGGACGGCGTGCGGGGGAGGCGGGACCGGGGGGCGGCCGGCCCGCAGCGCGGCCGCGATCCGCGCCGTCTGCCGCTGGACGGAGGCGAAGGTGTAGCCGGTCGACGGACGGGTGGCGCCCCCGGCGGTCCCGATGCGGAACACCGCGCGGCCCGCCCGGCGCGGAAAGCGGCCGTCGGTCATCGGGATCGCGCCCTGCTCGACCGCCGTGACCCGGAAGGCGCCCAGCCGCAGCACCTGCCCGGTGTAGTGGCGCAGGGCCCGCTCGTAGCCGGCGGTGTCCAGGGGGCGGCGGGAGAACTCCGTGTACTCCACGAGCGCCGCGCAGTCGCTGACCGGCAGGACGTAGCCGAAGGACAGCCCGTGGCCGGGCTGCGGGGTACGGAAGTCCATCAGCTCCGCTGTCGTGGGGTCGAACGCGGGGCGCCGGGTGCGGACGAACCAGCCCCGGAAGTGCTGCTGGAGGGTGGTCCGCGCCGGGGGGAGCCGCCCGGGACGGGAGTCGAAGGCCCAGCGGGCCCGGAAGGCCACCGGCCGCCCCGCCGCGTCGCGCCCCCGCACCTCGGCCCCGCCGGGGACGTCCCGTACGGACTCCACCGTCGCCTCGGCCCGCACCACGCTGTCCTGTCCGGCGAGCCGGGCGTGCACCACGGACGCGAAGTCGCCCGACCGCAGCATCTTGTACCGGAAGGGCTCGGGCCGTCCCGCCGTCGCCTCACCGCCGGGCCCGTGCACCCGCAGCCGTTCCCAGGACGCCGTCAGGGCGTGGTCGAACGCGCCGCCCGGCGCCTCCCAGTAGCACCAGGTCCGCTCCTGGGGGGTGAGCGGCCCGCGCGGTGCGTCCACCAGCACCACCCGCAGCGGCCGGCCCCCGGGTTCGCACAGCCGGTGGGCCAGCGACAGCCCGGCCGCGCCCGCGCCCACGATGACGGCATCCGCGTCCCGCACGCCCAGTCCTCTCGCCGCCTGATTGCCCCCGCGGCGATCTTTGCGCAGTCCCGGCCCGGGAGGCGGCACGTGACGCGCGGAAATCCAGCGGCGCACCCGGGTGCGCCGCCCGGCGGGGCGTCCGCGAGAATCCTCTCCCGACCAATCCAGGTGTCGCACGGCGCCGAATCACTCGTGACCACGTCACAGTCCGGAGGTGTCCATGCCCGTCGCAGCCCGCGGCGACCGATCCCCAGCGCCGCAGACCGGTGCCCTGGAATCCCTGCTCGACCGCGTCTCCCGCGGCGACCAGCACGCGTTCGAGAGTCTCTACACGGCGGTGGCCGGCTCCGTACTGGGCCTGGTGCGCCGGGTGGTACGGGACCCGGCGCAGTCCGAGGAGGTCGCCCAGGAGGTGCTGATCGAGGTGTGGCGGTCCGCGGCCCGCTTCGACGCGCGGCAGGGCAGCGCGATGGCCTGGATCATGACGATGACCCACCGGCGCGCGGTGGACCGGGTGCGCTCGTCCCAGGCGGCGGCCGACCGCGACCACCGGGCCGGGCTGGGCGCCTACACCGCCCCCTTCGACGAGGTGAGCGAGCAGGTCGAGCGGCGCCTGGAGCGCGAGCAGGTGCGCCGCTGCCTGGGCCAGCTCACCGACCTGCAGCGGGAATCGGTGACCCTCGCCTACTACCGCGGCTACACCTACCGTGAGACCGCCGACCTGCTGGGGGCGGCGCTGGGCACGGTCAAGACACGACTGCGGGACGGACTCATCCGGCTCCGCGACTGCCTGGGGGTGTCGGCATGAGCACCATCGATCTGCACACACTGACCGGCGCCTACGCACTGGGCGCGCTGTCCGAGCAGGAGTCCGCCGCCTTCACCCGCCACCTGGCGGAGTGCCCGGCCTGCACCCAGGAGGTGCGGGAGCTGCAGGAGACCGCGGCCCGGCTCGCGCTGGCCGTGGCCGAGGTGCCCCCGGCCGGTCTGCGCACGCGGGTGATGGCCGCGCTGCCCGAGGTCAGGCAGGTGCCGCCGAGGGGCCGCCACGCGACCGTGGTCCCGCTGCGCCGGGGCATGCGGCACCGGCTGCCCTACCTCGCGGCCGCCGCCTGTCTGGTCGTCGCCGCGCTCGCCGGCGGGCTGGCCGTCAACGCCAGGAACGAGGCCGACCAGCAGCGGGACCGCACCGTCCGCGCCGAGCAGCAGACGGCCGCGATCAGCGCGCTGATGGCCGCCCCGGACGCCACCTTCCACACCACCGCGCTCAAGGGCGGCGGCCGCGGCACGGTCGTCGCCTCCCAGCAGAGGGGACAGACCGCGTTCCTCTACCACGGTCTCCCGGCGCTCTCCGGGAAGCGGGTGTACGAGCTCTGGTACAGCCGCAATGGCGCCATGGAGCCCGCCGGACTCGTGCAGACCGGCAGCTCCTCCGGCGCGATGCTGCTGACCGGCGGCCCCCAGGGCGCGGACGGCGTCGGCGTCACGGCGGAACCCCCGGGCGGCTCCAGCCGGCCCACCACCCCGCCGCTGGCCGTCCTGCGCGTCTGACAACCGGCTGAGCCGCACCGGCCGCCCGCCCCCGACGGGCCGGCGGCCGGCTCGGCATGCCCGGGGCCGTAGTCCCCCGCCCGCCGCGTCTTGCGGTTCGGAACATCCCCACCAATCCGCACCGCCCCGGGCACCGAATCCCCCGATGAGTGGGCCGCCTCCCGAACCTGGCGGCCCGCCGCGAGGCGAGGAGGCAGATGACCGTGGAGCGTCGACGGATCGCCGTGGTCGGCGGCGGGGTGGCGGGACTCACCGCCGCCCACGTGCTGGAGCGGGGCGGCTGTGCGGTGTCGCTGTACGAGGCGGAGGACCGTCTCGGCGGCCACGCCCACACCCACGACCGCACCGTGGCGGACGGCCGGGTGATACGGGTCGACACCGGGTTCATCGTCCACAACGAGCGCACCTATCCGCTGCTGCTGCGGCTGTTCCGCGAACTCGGGGTGGCCACCCAGGACTCCGAGATGAGCATGTCCGTCCGGTGCGAGGGCTGCGGCCTGGAGTACGCCGGCGCCCGCGGCCCGGCCGGGCTGTTCGCCCAGCCGCGCAGCGCCCTGCGGGGCCGCTATCTGCGGATGCTCACCGAGATCCGGGCCTTCCACCGCGCCGCGCGCACCACGCTCGCCACCGACCGCGGCGACACCCTCACCCTCGGCCGGTTCCTCACCCGCTGCGGCTTCTCCCCGTACTTCGTCACCCACTTCGTCACGCCCCTGGTCTCCGCGGTCTGGTCCTGCGCCCCCACGACCGCCATGGACTATCCGGCCGTCTACCTGTTCCGCTTCCTGGCGCACCACGGTCTGCTGTCGGTCGGCGGCTCACCCCGCTGGAAGACCGTCACCGGCGGCTCCGTGGAGTACGTCAGCCGGATCGGCAAGCAGCTCACCACCGTCCACACCGGTACGCCGGTCCGCGCCGTGCACCGCGCACCCGACCGGGCCCGGATCGTCGCCGAGGACGGCACCGAGCGCAGCTATGACGCGGTGGTGGTGGCCGTCCACCCCGACCAGGCACTGCGGATGCTCGCCGACCCCACCGACGACGAACGGCGGCTCCTGGGCGCCTTCCGCTACTCGCGCAACACCACCGTGCTCCACAGTGACACCACCCTGCTGCCCCGGGCCCGCGGGGCACGGGCCTCGTGGAACTACCTGATGGCCTCCTGCACCGCCCCGGCGGACGAGGTGCGGGTCAGCTACCACATGAACCGGCTGCAACGGCTGGACACCGCGGAGGACTTCGTCGTCACCCTCAACGCCGCCGACCGCATCGACAGCGACCGGGTCCTGGCGCGGATGGTGTACGAACACCCCCTCTACACACCGGAGTCGGTCGCCGCCCAGCAGCGGCTGCCCCAGCTGAACACCGCGGTCACCGCCTACGCGGGCGCCTACCACGGCTGGGGCTTCCACGAGGACGGCTGCCGCTCCGGCGTCCACGCGGCCGCCGCCCTGGGGGTGCGCTGGTGACCCCCGCACCGGCCGCACCCGCCCCCGTCACCCCCGCCCTCTACGAGTGCCTGGTCTCCCACGCCCGTACGGCGCCGGTCCGGCACTCCCTGCGGCACCGCACCTACCTGTGGCTGATCGACCTCGACCACCCGCCGCGGCTCCCCGCCGTGCTGCGCCCGCTGGCCCGGTTCGACCCGCGGGACCACTTCGGCGGCACCGCGCCGTCCCTCCGGGCCGGACTGGAACGGTTCCTGACGAGCCGGGGCGTACGACTGGACGGCGGGCGGGTGCTGATGCTCGCGCACGCCCGGGTCCTGGGCCATGTTTTCAACCCGCTGACCCTCTACTGGTGCCACGACCGGCACGGCGCGCCCGTCTGCGTCGTCGCCGAGGTGCACAACACCTACGGCGAGCGGCACTGCTATCTGCTGCGCACCGACGCACAGGGTCGCGCCGATGTCGCCAAGGATTTCTACGTCTCGCCGTTCTTCCCCGTGGACGGCGCCTACCGGATGCGGCTGCCCGCACCGGACGGCCGGCTCGATCTGACGGTGCAACTGCGCCGCGGCGCCGCCCGGCCGTTCACCGCCACCGTGTGCGGCACCCGGCGGCCCGCGACCGCCGGCCGGCTGCTGGCCGCCGCGCTGCGCCACCCCTGGTCCACGGCCGCCGTCTCCGCCGGTATCCGCCGGCACGGCATCGCCCTGTTCCTGCGCGGGCTGCCCGTCAGGCCCCGTCCCCACCACCGTCTCCAGGAAGGCATGAAGTGAAGACCTCCGTCCCGGACCGCACCGCACCCGCTGTCGCCCCCGCGCCGGCCCGTCCCCGGGTGGACGCGGCCAGGTGGCCCGATGTGGCGCGCGGTCCGCGCGGCTCGGCGGCGCGCACCGCGGTGACCCGGCTGCTCGTCCAACGGGCGTTCGCCGCCCTGCCGTTGCGCATCGCTCTCGGCGACGCACCCGTCACCGGCGCCGAGGGGCCCCTGGTGCGGGTGCACGACCCGGAGGCGTTCTTCCGGCGGATCGGTGCCGACGGGCTGATCGGCTTCGGCGAGTCCTACATGGCGGGGGAGTGGGAGGCGGACGACCTGGTCGGCGCGCTGACCGTCCTCGCCTCGCACCTCACCTCGCTGGTACCCGGGCCGCTGCAACGGCTCCGGGGCGCCTGGGCGCGCCGCCGGCCGAGCGGTCAGCGCAACACCCTGGAGGGCGCCCGGCAGAACATCCACCGGCACTACGACCTGTCGAACGACCTGTTCGCGCTCTTCCTGGACCCGACGATGACGTACTCCTCGGCGGTGTTCCGGAAGCGGCCCGCCGGCTGGGACGACCTGGCCGCCGCCCAGCACCGCAAGATCGACCGGCTGCTGGACCTGGCGGGCGTCGGCGACGGCACCCGGCTGCTGGAGATCGGCACCGGCTGGGGAGAACTGGCCCTGCGCGCCGCCGCCCGCGGTGCCCGGGTCGTCTCGGTGACCCTGTCCCAGGAGCAGCGCGACCTCGCCCGGTCACGTCTCGCGCAGGCCGGACTCGCGGACCGGGTCTCGGTCGAGCTGTGCGACTACCGGCAGGTGACCGGCCGTTACGACGCCGTGGTGAGCGTGGAGATGATCGAGGCCGTCGGCGAGGACTACTGGCCCGTCTACTTCGACACCCTCGCCCGCCTGCTGCTGCCGGGCGGCCGGATCGCGCTCCAGGCGATCACCATGCCGCACGCGCGGATGCGCGCCACCCGCACGACCTACACCTGGATTCACAAGTACGTCTTCCCCGGCGGCCTCATCCCCTCCGCCGAGGCCATCGGGCAATGTGCGGCAGCCGCCGGCCTGCGCGTCCGGGAGAACGACGGCTACGGCGGCCACTACGCCGAAACCCTGCGACTGTGGCGCGAACGCTTCACCCAACGGACCGCCGAGGTCGGCGCGTTGGGCTTCGACGCGGTGTTCCGCCGGATGTGGGAGTTCTATCTGGCCTACTCCGAGGCCGGATTCCGCGCCGGCTACCTGGACGTCCGCCAGCTGCTCCTCACCGGCGCCACCACGACGGCGCGGGACGGAGGCCTCCGGTGACGCGGGTCGCGGACCGTCTCGCCGCCCTGCTCGCCGCCCGTTTCGCTGGTGGCCCGCCGGTGCGGCTGCGGGCCTGGGACGGCAGCGAGGCCGGGCCGCCGGACGCGCCGGTGGTGATCGTGCGCTCCCGGCGGGCACTGCGCCGCCTGTTGTGGCAGCCCGGTGAACTCGGGCTGGCGCAGGCCTACATCGCGGGCGACCTCGACCTCGACGGCGATCTGGCCGCCGGGCTGAGCGGCGTGTGGCGGGCGCTGCGCGAGGAAGGCCCGGCCGCCGGCCCACCCGGGCCGCGACAGCTGGCGGAGCTGGCGCTCACCGCGGTGCGGCTCGGTGCGCTGGGCCCCCGCCCGCCCGCACCCGGCGCCCCACGGGCCCGGCTGCGCGGCACCCTCCACAGCAACGCCCGCGACCGGGCCGCCGTCAGCCACCACTACGACCTGTCCAACGACTGGTACGCGCTGCTGCTGGACCCGTCCATGGCCTACTCCTGCGGCTACTGGACCCGCCCCGACGACCCGTCCTACGGGCTCGCCGACGCCCAGCGGGACAAGCTGGCACTGATCTGCCGCAAGCTGGGCCTGCGCCCCGGCGCCCGCCTCCTGGACATCGGCTGCGGCTGGGGAAGCCTGTCGCTGTACGCGGCACGGGAGTTCGGGGCCCGGGTCACCGCGGTCACACTCTCCCGTGAGCAGCACGCCTTCGTCGCCGACCGGATCGAGGAGGAGGGCCTGGGCGATCTGGTCGAGGTCGAACTCCGGCACTACCGGGGCATCCGGGGCGGCGGCTACGACGCGGTGTGCGCGATCGAGATGGGCGAGCACGTGGGCGACGCCGAGTACCCGGCGTTCGCCGCCCGGCTGCACGCGCTGCTGCGCCCCAAGGGGCGCGCGCTGGTCCAGCAGATGTCACGGGGCGCCACCGCGCCCGGCGGCGGTGCGTTCATCGAGGCCTACATCGCGCCCGACATGCACATGCGCCCACTGGGCGAGACGGTCGGCCTGCTGGAGGCCGGCGGGCTGGAGGTACGGTCCGTCGAAGCGCTGCGGGAGCACTACGCCCGGACCATCGCCGCCTGGTACCGCACCCTGGAGGACCGCTGGGAGGAGTGCGTGGCGCTCGCGGGCGAACCGACCGCCCGGGTGTGGCGGCTGTATCTGGCCGGCAGCGGACTGGCGTTCACCGAGCGCCGGATGGGCGTCGACCAGATCCTCGCGGTACGCCCCACACCGGAGGGGGAGTCGGCGATGCCTCCGACGCCGGACGGCTGGACCGCCGGGGGAGCACGGCGGTGACCGGATTCCCCTGGGCGGCGTTCGCCGCCAACCTCGCGGTGGCGGCCGGTGCGGCGTTCACCGTCCTGCTCCTCACCTTCGTGGTGGCCAGGGCCAGGGGTGTGCACCGGCTGGTGGACATCGCCTGGGGAGCCGCGTTCGCCGCGGTGGCCCTGGCCGGCTACGGGATGTCCGCCGGCCACGGGGACGACGGCCGGCGGCTCCTGGTCACCGTGGCGACGGTCCTGTGGGGACTGCGGCTGTCCGTCCATATCGCCTGGCGGGGCCGCGGGCACGGTGAGGACCCCCGCTATGACCGGATGCTCGCCAAGGCGCCCGGCAGCCGCGACGCCTACGCCCTGCGCAAGGTCTACCTGCTGCAGGGCGCCCTGGTGTGGCTGGTCTCCCTGCCGGTGCAGGTGGCGCAGTACGTGCCGGTGCCGCTGGGCGCGAGTGCCGTCGCCGGCGGCCTGCTGTGGGCGGCCGGCCTCACCTTCGAGAGCGTCGGGGACTTCCAGCTCGCCCGCTTCAAGGCCGATCCCTCGCACCACGGCCGGATCATGGACCGCGGACTGTGGGGCTGGACCCGTCACCCCAACTACTTCGGCGACTTCCTCGTCTGGTGGGGACTGTTCCTGCTGGCCTGCGGCACCGTGCAGAGCGCCGCCCTTGCCGTGGTCTCCCCGCTGGTGATGTCCTTGCTGCTGACGTACGGCAGTGGCAAGCGGCTGCTGGAGAACCATCTCGCCGACCGCCCCGGCTACGCCGCGTACCGTGCCCGCACCAGCGGTTTCGTGCCGCTGCCACCCCGTCGACACCCCCGCCCGGAGGACCCACGCGCATGACGACAGGCACGGCCCGGCCCACCGGCCCCGGCAGTGACGGACCGGGCATGCCGCACCGCCCGCTGGTGGTCCACCGCGGTCCGGACACCCCGCGTGCGGCGGTGCTCCTGCTGCACGGCGGGCGCGCCGACGGCCTCGGCCCGCCGCCGCGGCTCAACCTCCCCGCACTGCGGATGCGGCCATTCGGCTCCGCGGTGTCCCGGGCCCTGCGCGGGCGGGAGGTGCTGCTCGCCTCCGTGCGCTACCGCTGCCGGGGCTGGAACGGGCCGCGGGCGGATGCCGCCCGGGACGCCCGCGCGGCACTCGACGAGCTGGCCGCGCGCGCCCCGGACACACCGGTGGTGCTCGTCGGCCACTCCATGGGCGGCCGGGCGGCCCTGCTCACCGGCGGCCATCCGGCGGTCCGCGGCATCGTCGCGCTCGCCCCGTGGTGCCCGCCCGGTGAACCCGTCGCCCATCTGCGGGACCGGACGCTGGTGCTGCTGCACGACGCGGAGGACCGGGTCACCGACGCCGAGGGCTCCTGGCTCCTCGCCGACCGCGCCCGGCGGGCCGGGGCGCGGGCCCACACCATTGCCATGCCACGCGGTGGCCACACCATGCTGCGTGGCGCACATCACTGGCACCGGCTGACCGTGGACCTGGTCGCCGCCCTCCTGGACGGCGGGCCGCTGCCCGGATCGGCCGCCGGGATGAGCCCGGAGTAACCGCCCGCACGACACACCGTTCCCATGACGTGCAGTCAGCCCCGCCCATTCGGGCGGGGCATGGGGCGTTTCCGGGTCCGGTTGCCTACGCGGTGGCACATCACGGAGACAGTGCGTACGCGCTCGCCGCTTTTCAGTCAAGTGGAACGCTGGAAACGAGCAAAAGAGGCAACTAACTGACCAGATTGTCGCGTCTTCCGTGCAGAGTCATAAGGAGGGGCTTTCCACCTCTGCCCCGCGCCCAGGGCTCGGAAACCGGTCTTCGAAGGAGATGTAATGCGACCGTTTGCGTTGAGCTACGCCCGTCCGGCGGCGAAGTCATCGACCAGCACGCCGTACAGCTACGACGCCACGCGGCAACTCAACGTCCTGCCGGACGGACGCCCGGCCACCTGCAGCCGGGCGGTACTGCTGGCCACCGGCACCACCGCCTCCACCGCCGGTTCCAAGACCCACTTCGACGACTGAGCACCGATGACCGTTCTGGTCCTGACCTGTGAAGAAGATTTGACCGCGGACATGGTGGTGTCGACGCTGCTGGACCGCGGGGTCCCGCTCGTCCGCCTCGACCCCGCCGACCTGCCCGGGAGGGTCTCCCTCTCGGCGGAGTATGCGGAGAACGACTTCCACGGATACCTGAAATCCGGGGAACGCATGGTGAGCCTGGACAGCCTGCGCTCCGTATGGGTGCGCCGTCCCGGTGTCCCCGGTGCCCGCACCGCGGAGCAGTCCGCCTGGATCGCGGCCGAAGCCGAGCAGGCGCTGTACGGCATGCTGACCAGCACTCAGGCGCGCTGGATGAACCATCCCGTCGCCGCCGCGCAGGCGCGCTACAAGCCCTGGCAGCTGCGGCTCGCCCACCGGAGCGGCTTCCGGGTGCCCGCCACGCTGCTCACCACCTTCCCGAAGATGGCCCGGCAGTTCGCCGCCACCCACCAGGACCTGGTGGTGAAGTCGGTGAGCGGAAAGCACCCCGGCGATCCGCCGATGGTGCTGCCCACCACGCGCATCAGCCCGGACACCGACTTCTCCGGAGTGGCGGCCGGGCCGACCCTGCTTCAGCAGCACATCCCCAAGGAGGCCGATATCCGGCTGACCTGCGTCGGCGAGCAGCTCTTCGCCGCCCGCAAGAAAGCCGACCCGGAAGAGGTCGACAGCCGCTTCACCCACCACGGCGCCTGGGAACCCGCCGACGTACCCGACGCCGTCCTCCGGGCCGTGAATGCCTATATGAGTACCGCTCAACTTGCCTACGGGGCTTTTGATTTCGCCGAGGACCCGGACGGCTGCTGGTGGTTCCTGGAATGCAACCAGGGCGGCCAGTTCGGCTTCGTCCAGCTGGAGACCGACCAGCCCATCACCCAGGCCATCGCCGCCTGGCTCGCCGTGGAACCCTGATCCCGGGGCGGCGGCGTGGACCGGGAAACCCCCGCGACCCTGCCGCCCTCCGGCTACTTGCTCAGCACGTTCGCGACCACGATCAGCAGACCGATCAGCACATCCACACAACCGACCCGAAAGGACGCCCCCCAGCGCCGCTCCGCCACCCGGGCCGCCCACACCCCCCAGCCGAACAGCGCCACCAGATTGAGGCCGAGCGCGAACTCGATCGCGCTCTCCTCGCCCCACCACTCCAGGTGCGCGCCGAACAGCGCGGCCATGGTGGGCACCATCGCCGCCACCAGCGGCCACTCCGACAGCATCGAACGCACCGCGCTCGCGGTGACCTGTGTGTCATCGCTCGTCCGGTGCGCGATGGAGTGCGCGTAGCCGTGTGCCGCGGCTGACGCCACGGCCGTCAGCGCCACCCACAGCGCGTCGTAGCCGGGGTCCGGCGGCCTGCCCTCATGGCCCAGCGCCGCCGCCAGAGCGCTGGCGAGCACCGAACCGTACACCCCGCCGAACAGGAGCCGCTGCAACGGCTCCCGCCGTCCGGGCGACGGCTGCACGGGTACGCTGCGGCTTTCTGACAAGGCGCCACCTCACAGGACCGACGGGGCTTCCCGCCACGGGATGAACACCCGAGATGTAGCAGCCCCCGCCGCCGATCCGTCCGAAGCTGCGCCGACGGCCCCGGCGAAATACCTCCGCCCGGCGCGCCCGCACCACGCACCTGATGCACCATGCGCCTCGCGCCGCGCCGCGCCGTACGCACAGTGATCAGGCGTGCAGGGTCAGCGGCGGGTGTGTCCCGTTCAGGTAGTGGTCGCCGATGTCGCGGAGCCGGTGGGTGGGGGAGGCCTGCGCCGTCAGCACCCGTGCGTTGCGCCAGAACCTGTCGAAGCCCAAAGGGTCGGCGACGGGGCCGGCGCCCTGGGTCAGCTCCAGGACGCGGGTGGTGAGGCGCACCGCCGAGCGGCTGGTGACGGCCTCGGCGGCGGCGACCAGCACCGCGATGTCGGCACGCTGGTCGACCCCGAGCCCCGGCCCCGCGACGAGCCCCCGCGCCAGGGCCTCCGACGCCGACTCCACCACGGCCGCCGCGGTGTGCGCCTCGGTCGCCAACTCCCCGTACGCGAGCAGCAGATAGGGGTCAGCGCCCGGACGGTCCGGGTACCCGCCCTCGTCCCGCCCGGTGCCCGCCCGGCCGCGCGGTGCGGCCCGGGTGATGTCCCGCGCCTCGGCCAGCGCCCCTTCGGCGACTCCCAGACCGACGTGCACGAGGGCGAGCCGGAGCGCCAGCGGCGCGAGCGTGGCGAACGGGGCGAACGCGTGCTCGTCGTGCGGGACGGCGCCGAGCACCTGGTCGGCGGGGACCGGGACGCCGTCGAATCTGATGCGGCCGGCCGCGGCGAGCCGCTGGCCGAGACGGTCGTTCTCGGGTTCGGCCGCCACGCCCGGGTGAGCCGGGTCGACCCATACGACGAGGGACTCACCGGTGTCGGCGCAGACCGCGCCGAGCACCAGCCGGTCGGCGACGGTCACGCCCGCGGCGAAGGACTGGCACCCGCTGAGGAGGTAGCCGTCTTTGTCCGGGGTGAGGGAGAGGGCCGGCCCGGTGGCCGGCTCCGCGTCCGGGAGGTCGATGCCGCCGCCCCAGAGCCACTGCTCCGCGCTCGCCCGGAGTTCGAGCCCGTCGGCCCGTTCCGGAGTGCTGAAGAACCGTGCGCTCCACGCCAGCACATAGTGCCGCGCCAGCAGTTCGCCGATGGAACCGTCCGCCGCCGCGATCTCCCGGACGACCGCGCAGGCGGTGCGCCAGTCGGTGCCCCGCCGGGCGGGGCCGGGCGGTGTCAGCAGAGCGGGCAGCCCCGCCTCGCGCAGTCGGGCCAGTTCGTCGAACGGGGGCTTGCCGGCCCGGTCCCGGTCGAGGGCGTCGACCGCGAGGTCATCGGCGACCTCCCGGGTGACGCGCAGCCAGATCTCCTCGTCCGTACAGGACTTGACCTGCGGGGAAGAGGGGCGCGCCGAGGGCTTCTCCGGCACCGCGGCCGGCTCCCTCCCGTCGGCCGCGTCGGACGCGGGCGGGCAGACCGGACCAACGGCCGACGGGACGGAACGCATCGGAGCGCGCACGCCCACCTCCTGGCTTCCCTAGTTTTCCCACTGGATTGATAGGGAAAAGGATGCTGCCGGGGCCGCGGACGGATCAAGAGCCGTTCAAGGGGCGGACAAGCTCGTCTTGGCATCCGGACGGCTGGTGCTGGTGCTGGTGCTGGTGCTGATGTTGGTGCCGGGGTCGGCGCCAACAGTCAGGGAACGACCACGGGCGAAGGGCGTCCCATGGGCCCGTGCGCCCGGACCGATCGGAGGGGCGGCCCTTACGGGTTCGCCCAGGAAGCGGGGTTCTCGGTCAGCTCCGCGACCTGTGGTGGCAGCTCGGCGGAGGCGACGTCGGCCAGCGACACACCGTCGAGGATCTCGCGGACGTTCGCCCGCAGCGCGATCCACAGCGGCAGCAGGGAACGGGCGGGCCCGGTGTAGGACAGCTCCGGCGGACGCACCCCGCGCACCGACACCAGCGGCCCGTCCACGACCCGGATGACATCCGCGATGCTGATCGCCTCCGCGGGCTTGGCCAGCCGGTACCCGCCGTTGCCGCCGCGCCGGCTCTGCACCAGCCCGCCGCGCCGCATGTCGTTCAGGATGCCTTCGAGGAACTTGTGCGGAATGTCCTGGGCCTGTGCGATGGCCTCCGCCTTGAGCGGCCCCGCGTCCCGGGCGTCCGCGAGTTGCAGCGCGGCACGCACGGCATAGTCCGCTCTGGCTGAGATCCGCATGCCCCGCATTATCCCGTAAGGGGCCCGGCGCCGGTCCGCCGGGTGCACCGGTTCCCGCCGCCCGGCACACCCCCTCCGCCCGGTTGCGAGTCCGGACGACCGGACGGACGCTCGACGTACGGCATCGACTCCGAGGTGAGTGTCGTGGCAGACAAAGGTGTGCCGATCCCCGTCACCCAGCCCGCCACCCTGGAGACCCGCGGACCGGGCAGCGTGCAAGTGGCCCTCGTCGTCAACGGCGTCTCCCGGATTCTGCACCTGGAACCACGGGTGAGCCTGCTGGACGCACTACGCGAGCAGATGGCTCTGACCGGCTCCAAGAAGGGCTGTGACCAGGGGACCTGCGGGGCCTGCACGGTCTGGGTCGATGGGCGCAGGGTGCTGGCCTGTCTGACCCTGGCCATTACCTGCGAGGGCCGTGAGGTGACCACCATCGAAGGCCTCGCCGAGGGCGACGAGCTGCACCCGATGCAGCGCGCCTTCCTGGAGCACGACGCCTTCCAGTGCGGGTACTGCACGCCCGGACAGATCATGTCGGCCGTCGCGCTGCTGAACGAAGGGCATGCCGGGACCGACGGCGAGATCGCCGAGTGGATGAGCGGC
Organism: Streptomyces sp. NPDC048612; assembly: GCF_043199295.1. NCBI lineage: Bacteria > Bacillati > Actinomycetota > Actinomycetes > Kitasatosporales > Streptomycetaceae > Streptomyces > Streptomyces sp. NPDC048612. Next base: position 207,102 of record NZ_JBICVV010000005.1, on the reverse strand, counting down.
AACATCTGCCGGTGCGCGGCCTATCCCCACATCCGCTCCGCCATTCGCGAGGTGCGGGACCGGAAGACAGGACAGTGATGTGCGTGCCATCAGCTACACCCGCCCCACGGACGTGCACAGCGCCGTCGCGGCGGTGACGAGCGACCCCGGCAGCTCGTTCCTCGCGGGCGGCACCACGGAAGTCGATCTGCTGCGGCTGGACGTGCTGCGCCCGCACCGGCTGGTGGACATCAACCGGCTGCCGCTGACCGGCGTCGAGGAGCGCTCCGGCGGCGGACTGCTGATCGGTGCGCTGGCCCGGATGAGCGAGGTCGCGGAGGACCGGGCCGTCGTGGAGCGTTTCCCGGTGCTGTCCCAGGCTCTTCTGCTCGGCGCCTCCGCCCAGTTGCGGCACATGGCCTCCATGGGCGGCAACCTCATGCAGCGGGTGCGCTGCGCCTACTACCGCGACCCCGAATCCGCGTGCAACAAGCGCGTTCCGGGGAGCGGCTGTTCCGCCCTGGAGGGCATCCACCGCGGTCATGCGATCCTCGGCACGAGCGAGCACTGCATCGCCACCCACCCCTCGGACCTGGCGGTCGCCCTCGTCGCCCTGGACGCCGTGGTGCACGTGGAAGGGATGGACGGCTCCCGCACCATCCCGGCCGACGACTTCTTCCTGCTCCCCGGCGACACACCCGAGCGCGAACATCCGCTCACCCCCGGCGAACTCATCACCGCCATCGAGGTCCCCGCCCTGCCCATGGCGCGCAACTCGCTGTACCTGAAGGTGCGGGACCGCGAGTCGTACGAGTTCGCCCTCGCCTCGGCAGCGGCGGCGCTGGCGCTGGAGGACGGGGTGATCCGCGAGGTCCGGCTCGCGCTCGGCGGGGTGGCGACCAAGCCGTGGCGCGCCCACCGGGCCGAGGACCTCCTCCTCGGGCAGCGCGCCGACGACGAGTTGTTCGCCCGGGCCGCGGACGCCGAGCTGACCCCCGCCGTCACCCGGCCGATGAACGCCTTCAAGGCGGAGCTGGCCCGCCGGACCCTGGTCCGTGCCCTGCAGGTCACCGCCGCGACGGGAGGCGGGACACGATGACCACGGGCGCCCTCCTCGAAGCCGTCGGCCGGCCCGTCGACCGCGTCGACGGCCCCGCCAAGGTCACCGGCCGCGGCCGCTACGCGGCGGAGATCACCCTGCCCAACACCGCGTACGCCGTGCTGGTCGGCGCCCGTACGGCCGCCGGGCGGATCACCGCGATCCGTACCGACGCCGCGGAGCGCGCCGACGGTGTGCTCGCCGTGCTGACCCACCAGAACCTGCCCGCGGTCCCCGGCCGGCCGCATCTGCTGCCGTCCCTGGCCGGTCACGCCGCCCCCGGGGAGAGCTTCTTCCCGATGCAGGACGACACCGTCCACTACTTCGGCCAGCCCGTGGCGATGGTGATCGCCGACTCGGTCGAACGTGCCCACCACGCGGCCCGCCAGCTCCATGTCGACTACGACCGCGGTGCCTCCGTCACCACCCTCGACGAGGGCCGGGACCGCGCCTACGAACCCGAGGCGATCTTCGCCGGGTTCATCCCCGCCCGCAGCGTGCGCGGCGACGTCGAGGCCGGTTTCCGGGCCGCGGCCCACCACCTCGACGTCACCTACCACTTCGCGGCGAACCATCACAACCCCATCGAACCGTCGGCCACCACCGCCGTCTGGGACGGCGACCGGCTCACCCTCTACGACGCCACCCAGGGCATCGCGGCGACCCAGAACACGGTGTCCGCACTGCTGGGCATCCCGCCGTCGAAGGTGCGGGTCCGGGCGTCGTTCGTCGGCGGCGGATTCGGCTGCAAGGCCATGATCTGGCCGCATGTCACCCTGGCGGCCCTGGCCGCCCGCGAGGTGGGCCGGCCGGTCAAACTGACGCTCACCCGGGAGCAGATGTTCACCTCCTGCGGCCACCGCGAGGAGCAGGAACAGCGCATCGAACTCGGCGCGACCGACGACGGCCGGCTCACCGCGCTGCGGCACCACAAGCTCTCACTGACCTCGCCCTTCGACGAGTGGGCCGAACCCTCGCTCAGCATGGCTTCACAGGCCTACGCCTGCCCCCACTACGAGGGCGTCTACCGCCTGGTCCGCGGCAACACCATGACCCCCACCTTCACCCGCGGTCCCGGCGAGACCACGGGCATGTTCGCCCTGGAATGTGTGCTGGACGAACTCGCCCACCGCATCGGCGTCGACCCGGTGCAGCTGCGGCTGCGCAACCACGCCGAGGCCGACCCGAACACCGGCCACCCCTGGTCGAGCGACGGTGCCGCGGAGTGCTACCGCCGCGGCGCGGCCCGCTTCGACTGGCAGTCCCGCAACCCCGAACCCCGCTCCGAACGGGACGGCAACCGGCTCATCGGCAAGGGCATGGCCACCGCCGGCTACCCGGTGTTCTTCCCCATGCAGCCACAGCGCGCCCGCGCCCGGCTCTACGCCGACGGCACCGCGGTGGTGCAGGCCGGCACCCAGGAGTTCGGCACCGGCACGGGCACCGTCATGACCCAGGTCGCCGCCGACGGCCTGGGTGTCGCCCTGCGGAACGTCCGCTTCGAGTACGGCGACACCGACCTGCCGAACGTGTCGGCCGCGGTCGGCTCGGCAGGCGCCGGAATGATCAGCGCCGCGGTCCACACCGCCGCCACCACGCTCCGCGACCAGATGATCGGGCAGGCGGTCACCGACCCCGGCTCCCCGCTGCACCACGCCGACCCCGCCACCGTCGTCGTCCGCGAGGGGCGGATGCAGCTCCGGCACCGGCCCGACACCGGCGAGACCTACCAGGCCCTGATGCGGCGGCACTTCATGACCGACCTGGACGCGCTCGGCAGCTGGACCCCGCCGCCGGGCAACCTCCCGTACGGGCTCGCCACCTTCGGCGCCCAGTTCGCCGAGGTCGCCGTCGACCCCGACCTCGGGACGGTCCGGGTGCGCCGCATGGTCGGCGCCTTCGCCCCCGGCCGGGTCCTCAACGCCAAGACCGCCCACAGCCAGGCCACCGGCGGCATGCTCTGGGGCCTCGGTCAGGCGCTGCTCGAAGGCAGTCTGGTCGACCCCCGCGACGGCCGCTGGGCGAACGCGAGCCTCGGCGAGTACCTGGTGCCGGTCCACGCCGACGCACCCGAGGTCGCCGTCGAGTTCGTGGAGGTGCCGGACACCGTCGTCAACCCGCTGGGCGTCAAGGGCCTCGGCGAGGTCGGCATGGTCGGCGCCGCGGCGGCCATCGCCAACGCCGTCTTCCACGCGACCGGATACCGCGCGCGGGAACTGCCGATCAGGATCGAGCACCTGCTGTAGGAGACCCGGCCCGCCCGGCGACGGAAGGACCCGACCATGCCCACGGATGCGCACCCCGGCCCGCTGCGGGTACTCGTGCTCGGCGCGTCGCTGCGGGCCGGATCGAGCAACGCCCGGCTGGCCTCTCTCGTGGCCCGCATCATGACCGCCGCCGACGCCGCCGTGGACCTCGCCGCCATGCGGGAGTTCGCCATGCCGCTGTACGACGGTGACCTGGAGGAGGCCGAAGGGCTGCCGCACGGTGCGCTGGCACTCCGCGACCGGCTCGAACGGTGCGACGCCTTCGTGCTCGCCTCACCCGAGTACAACGCCTCCGTACCGGGCGTGGTGAAGAACGCGATCGACTGGGTCTCCCGGGTCCGCCCGCAGCCGTTCAAGACCAAGCACGCGCTGCTGGTCTCCGCCTCCCCGTCCCTGGTCGGCGGCAACCGCGGACTGTGGGCGCTGCGGGTCCCGCTGGAACATCTCGGCACCCGGGTCTACCCCGACATGTTCAGCCTCGCCGCGGCCCACCAGGGCTTTGCCGAGGACGGGCAGCTGGCCGATCCCGCGCTGCAACAGCGCCTGGAGGAGACCGTCACGGCCTTCCTGCACCTCGTCGAGGCCGACACCCGTTTCGTCTGCCTGAAGCGCCGGTGGTACGAGTTCCCCGGGGACCTGACCGGCGCCCCGGTCACCCAGCGGGCGGAGGACTGACGGGCCGGGGACGGGCCGGGTGCGGGAGCGGGCGTCCGGCGGCGGCTCGTTGGCCGGGCCGTCGGAAAGGGGCGGTAGCGGAGGTCGTTCCGCTACCGCCCCCGGTGTATGTACGGCGTCGCTGTACCGGTGCGGCACCCGCCGGAACGGGCGCCGGGACGGCTCACCTCAGGCGGAGGCAAGGCGCGCCCGGTGCCGGGCGGCCCGGCGCCGCATGGCACGCCGCTCGTCCTCGCTCATCCCGCCCCAGACACCCGTGTCCTGGCGGGATTCCAGTGCCCACTGGAGGCACTGTCCCATCACCGGGCAGCGGCGGCAGACCGTCTTGGCCTCCTCGATCTGGAGCAGCGCGGGGCCGGTGTTGCCGACCGGAAAGAACAGCTCCGGGTCTTCTTCGCGGCACACCGCGTCATGACGCCAGTCCATGGTTGACCTCCGTTCTCCGCGGCGGGGCGCGGTTGGGTGAGTGCGGGCCCGGTGCCGGGGCGGCCCGGCTGATGCGGCAGCCTCCTCGCCCGGACACCTGCTGTCCTCGCGTGCCCGATCCTGCGCACACAATGCACCGCTGTCCCCAACGAACACATTCCTCCGCAAAGTGATCACAATTCGGTCCGTCCCGGGCCATGGCGAGGGGCCGCCCCCGGGCTCGGCCACGACGCGGGACCGGGGCCCCACCCTCCACAGGAACAGGGCAGATGTCGAGGACCAAGGTCAAGCAGCCCTGCCGAAAGGTCACTTGACCACCGTGAACAACCGTGAACTGATGGGGCCCGTAGACGACGGGGAGGGGCGACATGCTGGACGGGCTGACCGAGTACTGCACGGAGGCGCTGGCGGAACACGGGTGTCCGTCGGTCTCCGTCGCGGTGGCCGAGCGCGGAGCGGTGGTCCTCGCCGCCGCCTACGGGGCGGCAGACGTCGCCACCGGCCGTCCGGCCACACCGGACACCGCGTACGGGCTGGCGTCCGTCACCAAGCCGATGACGGCGACCGCCGTCTGCCACGCGGCCGACGAGGGGCTCCTGGACCTGGACGCACCCGTGCCGCTCCCGGGCGCCGACCACCGGCCGGCCGCCCCCACCGTGCGCCAACTCCTCCAGCACCGCGGCGGCTTGGGACCGTACTACGCCTGGGACTACGGCGACGGCGAGCGGGTGCCCGACCCGGACCGCTACACCGTGCCCTTCCGCACGCCGGGCACCGGCTTCGGCTACGCCAACCTCGGCTACCGCCTCCTCGGCCGACTGCTGGAGCGGGCCACCGGCCAGGACCTGGCCACCTGCGTCCGCGAACGGGTCTTCGCGCCCCTCGGGCTCACCGGCTGCCACCTCGGCCGGACCTACCCGGGCCCGGCACCGTCCGCGCTGCGGTACTCCTCCGGCGGACGCGCCTACCCCGACTACGACTGCGGCCACCCGGGCGCCACCCTCGGCTGGGCCCCGGCCGGTGAGCTGGCGCTGTTCGCCCAGTCGTACGACCGGCTGCTGAAGCCGGAGACCGCGGCGGCCGTGCGGCAGGCGCTGCCGGTCAACGAGCATCTGGGGTACGGCCTCGGCTGGTGCCTGTCCTCGGGCGACGGCCCGCTGGTGCAGAGCCACGGCGGTGGCGGGCCCGGAGTCGCCGCGATGACCCTGGTGATACCCGAGCGGGCGCTGTCCGTCGCGGTGCTCACCAACTCCACGGACAAAGCGGCCCGCGACGCGATCCTCCGCCATGTCCTGGCGGAACTGGCCCCGGACTGCACCACCGAGTCGATCACACCGGTGACCCCCGATCTGCCGCGCCCGATGACGCTGCCGGAGGGCGCCTGGACCGGCCGGATCAGCGCACCCGAGCGGGAGGTGCCGGTCACCCTCCGCGTGCTGCCGGACCGTCGGGCCGAACTACGGCTGGCCGATACGAGCGCCACCGCCCCGGCGGACGCCTCGGAAGCCTGGGACCTGCGCGCGGCCTTCCCGCTGCAGCTCCCGACCGCGGACGCCCGGATCAACAGCCCCGAACTGGTGCTGAACCTCAGCCTCGTGGAGGGCGCGCTGACCGGTGTGGCCCACGCCTGCAAGAACGGCGACGCCGAAGGCCGGCTCGGCAACTTCCTGAGCCACCCCTGCCGGCTGGAACCGGCCTGAGCGGCCGTCCCACAGACGACGGCGGTCGACGGCCCGCGGGCCGTCGACCGTTCATCCCGCTTCCAGCAGCTCCGGGGACGACCGGAACCCGGCCCGGCGCAACCGGGCCGGCACGGGAGCGTCAGCGGCGCGAGTCTGCCGAACCCGGACGTCTGTGGTCATCGGACGAGTCTCGCGCACCCGGGCCTTCTCCCGCTGCCGAATTCCTGACGGTGCGGGCCCGCTCGCGGCGGCACCGGGCGCGGGTGCGCCGGCGGGCCGTCCCCCGCGCCGCCGGCCGCAGCAGCGAGGCGGATGCGGGAAGCCGCCGCCGGGACTACGGTCGACGCCTCGGCCCGGCGCAGGCCGGTCGGGCCGCTCTGACCAGGAGGTGGAACCGGATGCTGGTACTCGGGCGTTCGCAGGTCGAGGAGTTGCTCGATCTGGACGCGCTGATCGACGCGTTGGCGTCGGCGATGACGGATCTCAGCGCGGGCCGCGCGTCCAGTCCGGACCGCGTCGCCGCGACGGTGCCGGAACGGGACGGGTTCCTGGCGGCCATGCCGGGCTTCGTTCCGTCAGCCGGGGTGCTCATGAGCAAGCTGGTGTCCGTCTTCCCGCACAACGGCGGCACCCCGGTGCCGACCCACCAGGCGCTGATCGTCGCCTTCGATCCGCACACCGGCGAGCCCACGGCGCTGCTGGACGGTACGGCGATCACCGCGGCGCGGACCGCCGCCGGTTCGGCGCTCTCGGCGCGGCTGCTGGCCCGCGAGGACGCCTCGGTGCTGGCCGTGCTGGGCACTGGAGCGCAGGCCAGGTCGCATGCCGAGGCGATGTGCCGGGTGCGCCCGATCCGGCAGATCCGGGTGGCCGGCCGCGACCGGACGAAGGCGGCCGCACTGGCCGGCGAACTGTCCGCCACGCTCGGGGTCCCGGTCGAGGCGGCGGCCGGTTACGCCGAGGCGCTCGACGGGGCCGACATCGCCGCCGCGGCCACCCACGCCGTCGACCCGGTGATCCGCCGTTCCTGGCTGACACCGGGCGTGCATGTGACCTCGGTGGGCTTCAACCCGGAGGGGCGGGAGGTGGACGACGCCACGGTCGCCGAGGCGCTGGTGTGCGTCGAGTCGCGGCAGGCCGCGCTGGCCCCGTTCCCCGCGGGCAGCAACGACCTGCTGCGCCCTCTCCGGGACGGCGTCATCACGGACGACCACGTCCACGCCGAGCTGGGCGAACTCCTCGCCGGCAGCACACCGGGCCGCTCCTCGGACGACCAGATCACCCTCTACAAGTCGGTCGGCGTCGCGGTGCAGGACGCCGCGGCCGCGGCCCTGGTCGTGGCGGCCGCCCGGGAGCGGTCGGTGGGGGAGGAGATCCGGCTGGCGTGACGCGGCAGGCAGCGCCCGCGTGCTGGGCGCCCGTTCCACAGGCCGTGGGACGAGCGCCCGGGGGCGGCTTCCTGTGTCAGCCGTGCAGCCAGGACAGGTACCAGTCCCGGAAGTCGGGGCCGGGGCTGATCTGCCCCCAGGTCATGTCGTCGAACCAGACCTGACCGGCGGACGGCCCGGTCACGACGAGCCGGACGAATGCCCCGCACCCCGACTCGGTGATGACCAGCGACCCGGCCACCCTCGTGCGCTCCGCCTCCTCGTCGCATCGCTCGGCCGGACTGCCCTGCCACTCCTCGGAGAGCGGGAACGGCGCCGACAGGAAGCCCGGACGCCGGTCCAGTTCCCGCAGATCGTCGACGGCCTCGTCACTCTCGGCGGGGACGGGCTCGTCGAGTGGCAGCAGTCCGTATTGGGGGCCTGCCCCGGAGCCGCCCACCTGGGCGAGGAACGTCCGGTAGGCAGCGGGCAGTCTGACGGCGTACCGCTCCTCGAAGGCGCGGAGCGCCGCCTCGGGCAGCGGCGGGCTCAGCCGGTAGCGGTGCTCGTCGGCGCCGAACCGGGCGCACTCCGGGTCCTGCTGCGCCAGTTCCCCGAGCCGGGCCCGTATCGCGTCCGTGTCCCAGTCCCGCGCCGGTCCTCCCTGAGGACCTCGATTGCTCTGCATCTGCCGGCTCCCTCTTCCTGTGCCGACAGTATTCTCGCAGGTCAGCGCCCGTACGTTCGCCGGCACAGCCGCAGCAGATCCGCCCGGACCCGGCCGGCGGCCATCCGGCAGACCACCCCCGCGTCCATCGTCGAGCGGGGCCGCGGCCGCCGGAGCGTACGGGGCGGTGTCTCCGCGTGGTGCCGCTGCCTCGGCGCCGTGTGTACCGGCACCCGACGCGGCCTCGACGGTACGGAGTGAGCGGGCCGCGGCACCGGCCGCCCCACGGACCGCCGTTCCGCCCGCTTACCCGGCGGGGTGTGCCGGGCACCAGAATGTGCCTTCCCGGACGCCGCGGACCGCTTCGCTCGCTTCCGTACGGAAGCGACATCGACCAGCCGCTCCCGGGGCGACCCCTCGGTGGGCATCAGCAGCGGTGAGGGCCGGGCCGGGGCCACCGTGCGTCCGCCCGGTGCGGGGCCGGGGTCGTGCCGGGGAGCGTCGGCGGGAAGGGACATACAGCCGCCGACGGCCAGGAGAACGGTTGTCGCTGCGACGAGGCGAAGGAGGAGAGGGCGCACGCCTTCACGGTGTCGGAGGCCCGTGAGCTGTCCAAACGACGCGCCGGGCCTCCACGCGGACGAAGGACACATACGAACTCCCGTGGCAGTCCCGCGCCGACGCGCAGCGGGCCGGACGCCAGGGCTGCGGCCGGTCCGTCAGGATCTCAACGCCCGTCGCTCACATGGGCAGTGAGCGCAGCCGCACCGGTCCCGGCGGCCACTCCGCCCCCTCTCGCAGGGGCGTCCACAGGGTCTCCAGTGGCATGACCGCGGTGGTGTCCCCGGGCTGCTCGACCTCCACGTCCGCATCCAGCCGCCGCCAGCCGAGCCGCTCGTACAGGGGCAGGAGAGGTGACCGGCAGAAGAGGAGACCGTACCGGGGGCCGATCGTGCGGGCGTGCTCCAGGGCGGCGGTCATCACGCTCCGCGCCAGTCCCTGTCCGCGCAGGCCGGGGGCGACGGCCACCCCGCCGACACCGACCGCCCGGGTCTCCATGGAGCCGATCGACAGCGGCACCGTCACCAGGCCGGTGTGCGCCACGAGACGGCCGTCCCGTTCGATGCCGAAGTGCTCCTGCTTCGCCCGCCACGTCAGCCCGGTCCAGGCGACGCCGAAGGCGTCCTCGCCCTCACCGAGGATCTCGGTCAGTTCCGTCTTGGTGAACCGCGTCAGCCGGACCACGGCCGGTGGAGCGGAAGGCAGATGTGCTGTCATTCCCCGCATCATGCTGCCCGCACCCGTCGGCGGCAAGGCTGCCACCACGTCACCGGCCGCTGGTCGCCGCCCAGTTCACGGTGGTGTGGAGGCACAAGGTCCGGCCTGGCGCCTCTCCGGGAGGACTTGCCTCGGTGGCGCCCTACAGCCCGAGGTCCGGTCCGAAGACCTCGTAGTGGATCGCCGCGGACGGGACGCCGGACTCCAGCAGTTGCGCCCGTGCGGCCTTCATGAACGGCACCGGCCCGCACAGATAGGCGGTGGTGCCGGCCGGAATGGCCAGCCGCGTCAGATCCATCAGCCCGGTGCGCACGGTCACCGCGTCGACGGCACCGCCCGTCTCCCGGCCCGCGCCCTCCTCCTCGTCCGGCGCTCCTTCCTCGTACCAGATGTCCATCGTCGCGTCGGCGAGCTTGCCGGTGAGCCGCCGGAGATCCGTACGGAACGGGTGGGTGGCGGGGGAGCGGTCGGCGTGCGCGGTGAGGATGCGGCGCCGGGAGCCGGTGGCGGCGAGATGCGTGAGCATGGCGGCCATCGGGGTGCAGCCGATGCCCGCCGAGGCGAGGAGCAGGGGCCCGTCGCCGTCCTCGGGCAGCACCACGGCACCGAACGGCGGGCTCACCTGGAGGATCTCGCCGCCGTGCACCCGCGAGTGGAGGTACCCGGACACCTCGCCCGCGGGGCTGTCGGCCGGGGCACCGGGCCGCCCGCCGGCCGCCACCCGCTTCACGGAGATCTGGAGCCCGCCGTCCGGCTGCCCGGAGAGGCTGTACTGACGTATCTGCCGTGCGCCGTCCGGGAGTTGGACCTGTACGGAGACGTACTGGCCGGGCCGGGACGCCGGTACGGGGGCACCGTCGGCTGGCCGCAGGAGGAAGGTGGCCACCTCGTCGGTCTCCTCGATCCGTCCGGCCACCCGGTAGGGCCGCCACACCGCGCCGTCCCGTACGCCGGCCTCCGCCGCGAGCCGCTGCTCGACGGCGATCAGGGCATGCGCCATCAACCAGTACACCTCGTCCCAGGCCCGCACCACGGCGTCGGTCGCCGCCTCGCCCAGCACCTCGGCGATGGCCGCGAAGAGGTGTTCCCGCACGATCGGGTACTGCTCGGGACGCACCCCGAGAGAGGCGTGCTTGTGCGCGATCCGCGCGAGCAGCGTGTCCGGCCGGCTGTCCGGGTGTTCGAGGAGATGACGCGCGAAGGCGGCGATGGACCCGGCGAGGGCCTGCCGCTGGCTGCCGTTGGCCTGGTTGCCGCGGTTGAAGAGATCACGCAGCAGCTCGGGGTGGGCGGTGAAGAGCTTCTCGTAGAAGAGCGCGGTGATCTCCCCGATGGCTCCGCTCACGGCGGGGAGGGTGGCACGTACGGTCTCGGCGGACTTCGGCGACAGCATCGACGGCTCCGGATTCTCGAAGGTGAGGAAGGAGGAAACTGGCATCTGAGATGCGTATTTTTGTCCGTGGTAACGGTGCGGCGTGCGGGCGGGGTTGGGGGGGGCTTCCGGCGGCTTCAGATCCACCGGCCCCTGGCGGGCGCCGGGTGACTCAGTCCCGGTCGGGCGTGGATGTCAGGCTGAGCAGCAGTGGACCGGTCGGTGATTCGACCAGGTCGGCGATGGAGAGCGGATCGAGTGAGACGTAGAACGCTTCCTGTGCCGTCCGCAGCGCGCCGCGCAGCCGGCAGCCGCCGCGCAGTGGGCACGGTGGATCGTCCTCGCACCCCACGACATCGTCGACCCCCTCCAGGTCCCGCACCAGCCGACCGAGTGACCCCGTACGCCCCGCGGTCGTCAGTGTCAGCCCGCCACCGCGTCCGCGCCGCGCCTCGACGGCGCCGAGGTGCTGGAGTTTGCTCACGACCTTGGCGGCGTGGGTGTACGGCACCTGGACGGCGCTCGCCACCTCGCGGGTGGTGGGCGCGTCACCGGAGTCCCCGAGTACCGCCAGGCGCATGGCGACGCGGAGGGCGATGTCGGTGCTTTTGGTCAGTCGCACACGAGCACTCTATAGAAGTTGCATCCAAGATGCCAATTAAGTCCTCGGGGTCCCGATCACGCGCCGCGCCCTCCCTGCCCCGCCGCTCACTTCCCCCCGGCGGACTGTTGTTGGAGGTAGGCGGCGACGTCGGCCACGTCGTCGCCGATGGACAGGACGCCGTTGATGTCGGCGTCGGGGGTGGCGGCGCCGTTCACCCCGGCGAAGAAGACGTCGAAGTGCCCCTTACGGGTCTCCAGGTAGCCGCCGGTGGTTTCGGCGCCCACGGCCAGGCGGTCGTTGAGGAAGTCGCCGCCCGCCGCGGTGCCGGTCTTGGCGAAGACCTTGCCGCGCGAGGGGCAGCTGCGGCAGGAGTCGGCCAGTGAGCCGTCGACGCCCAGGATCGGCAGTGCGGTGCGGAAGCGCCGTGCCTCGGGGGTGCGCTGCCAGTACGTCAGGATCTGCGCCACGGCACGAGGGGTGGTCCGGTCGGCCGGGTTGCCGCCGCGGCCGTCGGCGAGCTGTACGGCCTTGCGGTCCACCTGCGCGCCGTCCAGGAACTTGGCGAGGACCGGGAATCCGTCCGCGCAGTCGGTGCTCCCCGCACTGGTGGCCATCAGGCACACCCCCAGGTTCGCCCCGAGGTTGTGGCTCACCTTGAAGATGAGCTTGGCGTACTGGGCGAAGACGGGGGAGGTGTAGCGGGCCACGGTGGGGGCGCCCTGGTAGGTGCGCGGCAGCCGGCGGACGGGGTTGGGGCCGACGGCCTTCGCGCGGACCTCGACGCCGGCCCGCTGGAGCGCCTCGATCAGGGCGGTGCGGCCGAAGGCGTTCGGGTCCTTGACGGGCGAGATCCGCAGGACGGGGGCCGAGCCTTCGGCGATGGTGCCGGACAGCTGGATACGGGTGCCGTCGGCGGAGCTGCGCACGGTGATGTCGGACGGCCGGCCCGCCGCGACCGTGCGGACGGAGGAGGTGACGTGGTAGGGCGCGACCTTCGGGCGCCAGTCCAGCCCGGCGGGGGTGCCCGCCGCGGCGCCGGGCGTGGTGAGCAGATCGATCACGTTGTCATTGATGATCAGCGGTGTGGGTACCGGATCGAGGGCGGGGTCCGGCCGGAACAGCCGTGCGTCGACGACCACATCGCCGTCGACCCGCCGGATTCCCGCGGCACGCACCTGCCGGGCCAGCTGGTCGATACCGGCCAGCGGGTTCTCCGGCGTGAGGGTGGCTCCGGGGATGTCGTTGGCGTAGGTGTGGTCGATGGTGGTGTAGGCGACGGTGCCGTCCTTGCGCGTTCTTCCGCCGAGGGTCAGATCGCCCTGGGCGACCAGGTCCAGGTCGCCCTTGAGGGTCGCGTTCCGGCGCTGTCCGACGGCGTGCACGGGCGTGACGAAGTGGTGGTCGCCGCCCAGGGTGTGCCAGGCGCCGCTGACGCTGAACAGCTTGGCCGTGGAACCGGGGATGAAGAACTGGTCGGCGTACTGGGACTGGGTCACCTTGCCCGTCCGCGGGTTCTGCTGGAACAGCCCCCACTGGGCGTGCCGGTACTCCGGCTTCCGCATGATCGCGGTGATCCGCGGGTCGAGCGCCCGGGGCGTGGCGGACGGCGCCGCCTGGACCAGACCGGTGATGACGACGCCGACGGCCAGCAGCACGCACAGGGTCCCGGCGATCCGCCGTCGGGCCGGCCGCGGTGTGACGGAGGGGGGCATACAGACTCCACCATTGGTGTTGTTCTGCGGCATATCTGTCGATATGCACCCCCTGACGGTACTGCCCTCCCCCACCGCGGGGCCGCAGCGCGTCGGCCGGGGTCCCCCGGACGCCTCAGCGCGCCGCTCCGGACGGCGGGCGTGGGGCCCGGGTCAGGCCCGCCGGAGGAGGAGTTCGGTGTTGCGGTCCGCCGGGGTGCCGGCCATGGCCTCGTGGACCGTGCCGGTCATGCCGGCGAGACCGGGGGCGTTGTAGGACAGCTCGCGGTAGAGGGACGCGAGCCCGACGGACGACAGGTCGTCGAAGTCCGTGCGGTGCGGTGCGGCGGACTCGATGAGGGTGGTGAACAGGGACAGCGTCCCGTCGTGGTTGTCGGCGAGTTCGACGACCCGGGCATGCTGCGGATAGTCCACGTGGGAGGCGGTGTTGACCTCCCAGAAGGAGCGGGCGGCCGTCGGGTGGGCGTGCGGGGTGACACGGTTGACGTGGCTGTGGCCGTTGATCCACGCGACCACGTTCGGGAACCGGCTCAGCAGGGCGATGACCTCCTCGCCGTCGTGCCGTGTCTCCTCCGCGCGCGCCGCGTCGGGCCGCCGGGTCATGCTCGGGCTGTGATGGTGGCTGAACACCAGGATGTGGGCGTCATCGGCGCCGGCGTTGCGTACCGGCCGGCCGTCCGTGTCGTAATGGCGGGAGCTGTGGGCGGCCAGCGTCCGTTCCAGCCACCGGAGTTGCTCGGTGCCGAGTGACCCTTCGTAGTGGCCGCTGCGGTAGGTGGTGTCGATGCTGATGCCGATGACTCCCTCGGCGACGGTGAAGGAGTAGTGCATCCGGTCGCCGTCGAGGTGGTTGTCGGTGTAGCCGTGCCCGACGGGTCCCGCACCGGCGAAACCCGGGTCCAGATGGGCCCGCAGATACTCGTGCGGGGTGGCCATGCGCCGGCGCTCGTCGGGTGTCACGGTCCGGGCGCGGGCGGCGTTGCGGGCGAGGATGTCCTTGAGCACGGTGCTCTTGGGATCGTCGCCGGAGTCCAGCACCCTCGCGAACGCGGCGACATCGGCGTCCGGTACGGAGAACAGCTTGCGCGCCCCGGTGATGTACTCCGTCAGGACCGGGTCCTGCGGGGCCAGACAGCCGCCCGGCAGGTCGTCGTGGTTGCCGGGCGTCGAGTACCAGGGCATCCGCAGACCGGGACTGACGACCGGGCGCATCGCGGCGTCGAGGTAGCCGGGCAGATGCGGCAGACCCCGCTTCTTGTCCTGGTCGCGCAGACCGTCGTCCGGGTGCCAGTACAGCGGGAGACCGGAGTTCTGCACGCCCTCGAAGGAAGCCGGGTCCCCGGTGTTGGGGGTGATGCGGCCGCCGCTCATCAGGGTGAGGAACCACTCCAGCTCCACCATCGAGTGGTTGTCGATGTTGTCACCCGTGGACATCACGAACGCCGGTGGGCGGCCCGTGTGCGGTCCGCCGCCGAGCGCGTTGGCCTGCTCCACCAGCGAGACCGAACCGGCCACCGACAGCGCCTCCTGGGCCCGCCACGACCCCGGCGACCCGGCGCGCAGGAACTCGGTGCGCAACGGGCTCTGGACATCGACCACATGGAGGTCGGTGAACTGGAGGAAGCACGCCAGGGCGGTCCGCCGGTCCTGGCGTCCGGACGCCGCGGCGGCGAGTTCACCCCGGACGACGAGCGGCCAGCCGGGGCCGGACGTGAGGCGGCGGTAGCCGCCGGTGCCGACCGGGCGCGCCGTGGTGTCCAGCGTGGTCGCTCCGTACGGCGCCGCCCGGTGAGCGGCGGGGCGGGCCGGCGCCGGGCGGGGCGGCGTCTGTGCGTGCCCGGCGTCCGGTGCCGCGCTGCTGCTGCGCCGGCCCGGCAGTGCCCAGGTGGCACCGGCCGCGGCGACGGCGGCACCGGAAGTGAGGAGAAAGTGACGGCGGTTGGTGGGGATCTGGATCATACCGGCCATGCGGCCCTCCGTGCCGTGGCGGATGCCCGACCACAGCGGTGTCACCAAGCGGAATGTCTCATTCCAGAGAGTGGGCGGGGAGCGTGACCGGTAGCTGAACGAACCCGGAACGCGGTACACCCATTGCCTGTCGGCTGCCCCCGGCCGCCCGGCGCCCGTCACGACCAGGAACCCCCGGCCCGGAGAAGCTCACATGGCCACGCGATGTCCGGTACATCTGTCGCAGGGAAACCGGGGGAGAAACCGACGCCCCGATGCCCCGGCGTCCCGATGACCGATGACCGAGTGCCGCCGTCCGAATGCCGAGCTCGCCGCCCGACGACTGCTCCCCGCCGTCCGCCGTCCGCCGTTCGTCGACCGCGACAACGACAACGACGCGCGCACCTGTCTCCCGCCCTGTCCGGCCCCGTCTCCACACAGCAGGAGAGCCCATGACCAGCAGCACTACCGCCCCTATCCGGATCACGTCCTACGGCGCCCGCTGGGGTGCCCCGCCCCGGCATGGCACCGGCGCGCTCGTGCTCGACGTCCGGGACCGGATGTGGGACCCGGCCGACTCCGCGATCACCGCGTCACTGGTGCCACTGACGGGTCTGCACCGCGAGGTCCGTGACTACGTCCTGTCCGCCCCGGACGCCCGGCAGACCGTCGAGCACACCGGGCGTCAGCTGCTCGCCCTGCACCGGGCCGGCGGCGGCGAGACGGTGCACCTGTACGTCGCCTGCTGGTACGGCCGCCACCGGGCCCCGGCCGTCGCCCGCGCGGTCGGTGACTGGCTCGCCGAGCGCGGGACCGCGGCCGATGTCGAACACCGCGATCTCGCCCGCCCCTTGATCCACAGTGAACCCGTCAGACAACTGGAGGCCTGTGCCTTCTGCCGTATGGCCGCCGGTACGGAGCCGACCCCGCTCGTCCGGGACTGGCCGGAAGCCTTCGCGATCGAGCCCCGCCGTCCGGTCACGCCCGGACACCTCCTGGTCATTCCGCGCCGCCATGTCCGGGACGCGACGACCGACCCGGCGGTGACCGCCGCGGTGATGCAGCGCGCGGCGGAGCTGGGCGCGGAACTCGCCGGGGATCTGAACCTCATCACCGCCGTCGGCCGGGCGGCGACGCAGACGGTCTTCCACGCCCATGTCCATCTGATCCCCCGGCACCACGACGACGGACTGCCGCTGCCCTGGGCCCCTCAGGGGCGGTGAACTCCGCCCGTCCGCCGGTCCGCCCGTCCGCCCGCCCCGCACGGGGCAGCCGGGCCGGCCGGGTGAGGGCGGCCCCCGGCCCCCGGTCACCCCGCCAACGGCTCTCCTCCCTCCCAGGCCCCGGCCGAGCGGCGCCCTTCGCCGGTTGCCGGGGCCGGGCGGTGGCCCAGGTTGAGGGCGGTGCGCAGGTCGACGGAGGGGTCGAGCGCGGCGTCGATGCGGGCGTGGAGCAGGGGGCCGCCGCTGAAGCCGGTGGTGCCGAGCGCCTCGTTGAGCCTGGCGGCGGCCGCCGCGGTGACCGTGATGCCGGTGTTCATCCGCAGCGTCGCGGTGGCGGTGTCGATGGAGGGGGTGATGCCGGGCCGGGTGAAGGTGCCCACGGTCTGCCTCGGGCCGCCGTCGATCCGGGCCCGCAGGGCGCCCTGGCCGAGGTCGGCGGTGAAGTCGGTGATCTTGACGACCTTCTTGGTGCCGCGGTGGACCAGTGCGATCCCGGCGTCGGCGAAGCGCAGTTCACCGCCGACCTTGCCGCCGCTGTTGGTGACCGCACCGCCCTTGACGCGCAGGTTGATCCCGTCGGCGTCGTGGTGCGGAGTGACCGCGCCCTGCGCGTCGACGTCCGCGATCACCACGCCCTGCGCCTTGAGCGCGGCGAGCAGGGCGGGAGGGGTGGCGAAACGGGCCGAGCCACCCTGGACGGGGACCTCGGTGTGGCCGGCCGGGCGGGCCTCGGGTGACCGGCCGCCCGTCGGCGGGGCGGTGGCGGAGGTGGCGGAGGTGGCGGAGGACTGTGCCGGGGCGGGGGCGGCGGTGAGAACAGCGGTGGTGAGGGTCAGAACGGCAGCGGTGGCGAGATGGCGAGCGCGCATACGAGTCCCTTTCTCCGGTGCGGCCGGGTGCCGGAATCGGGCGCCGGGAGACCGACTGCCGGCGCCCGGCCGACGAAGCACCCGATCTGTGATCATCTCGTCACCCTAAGTGCTTGGCGCGTGCCGCGGGCGTCTGTCGATGCCGGTGGGTGCCGGTGGGTGCCGGTGGGGGAGCGCGGAGGTGATGGGGGCCGCCCTCGGCCCCGGGGCTGGGCCAGGAGCCTGAAATCCACGGCTCGGGGGAGTCGTACGGTCCGGGCGGCCGAATGCCGCGAACGGGGTGAATGTGATCAACGCTCTCGGGCTTCGCCCCGGGCGCGGCCGCCCTACGTTGGGAGCCATGAAGGTTCTCATCATCGGCGGCAGCGGGTTCCTGGGGACGGAACTGGTGCGCCAGGCGACGGCCGCGGGCTGGGAGACGGCCGCGACGTACCACTCCCGCCACGGCAGCGTCCCTGGGGTCGCGTGGTACCGGCTCGACCTGCGGGTCCCCGGGCAGCTCGACGAGGTGCTGGCCGCGGCCGCGCCCCGCGCCGTCGTCAACGCCACGAGCGGGCACAGCGAGTGGGCGGTCACCGCCGAGGGCCCGATCCGGGTGGCGAGGGCGGCGGCGCGCCGCGGTTGCCGTCTGGTCCACGTCTCCAGTGACGCCGTGTTCTCCGGCTCCCGGGTGCACTACGACGAGACCTGCCCGCCCGACCCGGTCAGCCCGTACGGCGCGGCGAAGGCGGCCGCCGAGACCGGCGTGCGGTTCCTGGCACCGGCCGCCGCGGTCGTCCGCACCTCACTGATCATCGGGGACGGCGGGTCCATGCACGAGCGACTGGTGCACGGACTGGCCGCCGACCCCCACGACGGCGTCCTGTTCACCGATGACATCCGCTGCCCGGTGCAGGTCGCTGACCTGGCCTCCGCGCTGTGCGAACTCGCCGTCTCCGACCGGGCGGGGACCTTCCACGCCGCCGGGGCGGAAGCCCTCAGCCGGCACGAACTCGGCGTGCTCATCGCCCGGCGCGACGGGCTCGACGCGACCCGGCTGCCCGCGGGGCGCCGGGCGGATTCCCGCATCCCCGGGCCCCTCGACGTCCGCCTCGACAGCACCGCCACACAGCGGCGCCTGCGCACCCGGCTGCGCGGAGCCCGGGAGTTCCTCCACGTCCGGTGAGGGGCGTGTGGCGCGCCGCCGTCCGACTTCGGTGGCCGGGGCGAGTCGTCTCCACCGGCCGTCCGGCGGCGGGCGCCCGCAGCGCCAACAACGCTGACCGGCCAGGAAATTGGCCGTAGGAGGGTATGGCCCCGTCGGTCACCCGTCGGTAACTTGTCCCTGGCCCGCCGGCGGTGTCCCTGCCGTGCGGCCGCTCGCCGGACCGCGCCGGTGAGTACGTCCGACGAAGCAGGCAGATGACGTGCAGCCGTTCCTACGTTCCGTGTGCCGTGTCCTGGCGATGTGCCTCGTCCTGACGGGGCTCGCCGTCCCCGGCGCGGTCGCGGCGCCCGCTGCGCCGGAGGCCTCCGCGGCCGAACCGTCAGCCGCGTCCGCCGGGAAGGCCGCCGAGGCGTGGACCGCTCCGCTGTCCACCCGAGGCCGCTACATCGTCGATGCCGACGGCCGGCGATTCCGGCTGAAGTCCGCCAACTGGGACGGGGCGCAGGGCTCCTGGAACGGCTCGGGCGACATCGACGACCCGGCCAACCACCATGGTGGCCAGAACGCGCACGGCATCCCCGTCGGTCTCGACCGCGTCCGTATCGCCATGCTGCTCGACGACTTCCGCGCGCTGGGCCTCAACAGCATCCGGCTGCCGTTCTCCAACGAGATGCTCCACGCCACGGCCCCGGTGCCGGACGCCGCGGTCGCCGCCAACCCGCAGCTGCGCGGCAGGACACCACTCCAGGTCTTCGACGCGGTGGTCTCCGCCCTGACCGCGGGCGGCTTCGCGGTCGTCCTCAACAACCACACCAACACCACCCGGTGGTGCTGCGGGCTCGACGGCAACGAGCGGTGGAACAGCCGCCAGACCACCCGGCAATGGGCCGATGACTGGGTCTTCATGGCCCGCCGCTACCAGGACAACGGCCGCGTGGTGGGGGCGGACCTCTACAACGAGGTGCGCCGTGACGTCCTGGACGACCCCAACTGGGGCCTGGGCGACGCGCACGACTGGCAGGCCGCCGCGCAGGAGGCCGCCGACCGGATTCTCACCGAGGCCAACCCCCGTCTCCTCCTCATCATCGAGGGCATCAACTGGACCGGAGTGCCCCTGGACGGCCTCCCGCACGGCCGCCCCACCCTCGCCCCGGCCCGTACGCTCTCGCACACCCTCGTCACCTCCGGGAAACTCGTCTACTCCGCCCACTTCTACGGCTACACCGGCCCGCACCACAGCGGCGCCACCGGGATGGGGGAGACCCACGACCCCCGCTACCAGGACCTGAGCCGTGACCAGTTGCGCGCCGTACTGCGCGACCAGGCCTTCTACGTCTCCGAGGAGACCGGGAAGCACTTCACCGCGCCCCTGTGGATCAGCGAGTTCGGCACCGGTTCCGAGGAGTCAAACCCGGCCGCCCGCGCCTGGTTCGGCAATCTCACCGACTATCTCGCCGACACCGACACGGACTTCGCCTACTGGCCGCTCGTCGGCTGGAGCACCGACAGTCAGGGGCGGCCCGTCGGGGACACCTGGGCCCTGCTGGGCTACGACCGTACCGGCCGCCGCACCGGAGTCCTCGACGGCGGCGACTGGCGGGCCACCGCCTGGCACCGGCTCATGACCGCCCCGCAGAAGACGGGCCCGGTGCCGGCGACCCCCGCCTGGCACATGCTCACCACCGACCACCGCGACTTCGTCCAGTCCCTGAGCGCCCGGTCCCTGGGCGACTGGGACAGCGGCGCCCGCAAGGCGGCCTGCCCGGACGGTGAACGTCTCATCGGGATCAGCCACACCCGGGGCCGCGGGCTGTGCACCGACGCGCCCACGGCCGGCGATCTGCGCAAGCCCGGCAGCGTCCCCACCGTGGTGCGCGACGAGCGCCATGTCCCGGCCGGCGGCGACTGGGCCCCCGGCTACAGCAAACTCCAGTGCCCCGACGGACACTTCCTCACCGGCTACAGCCTGCGGGGCGCGAAGCTCTCCGCCGCACTGTGCACACCGGCCCGCACCGCACTGGGCACGGACGGGAGCACCCTCTGGTTCGACCGCGGGGACAACCGTCCGCCCGGCGACCCCGGAGGCGACTTCGCCCACGGCCACTACAAGGGGCAGTGCCCCTCCCGCTCCTATGCGGCCGGCCTCGCCTACACCAGCCGCCTCGGACACCTCGGCCGCCCCGACGCCCTGCTCTGCCGGCCCCTGACCTGACGGATAAGAGGTCGACGGGGACGGCGGGCCGGGATATCAAGGGACGCCGCCCACGACACCGGGACGGCCACGATCCCGAGCGATACGGAGGCACCCCGTGAGCCCACGCAGGAAGCATGCCGACGCGGTGCGGCTCGACGTCCCGCTGGTGCGCCGCCTGATCGGCGCGCAGTTCCCCGCGTGGGCGGACCTGCCGGTCACGGCGGTCGACTCCGCCGGGACCGCCAACGCCATGTTCCGGCTCGGTGACGCCATGGTCGTACGGCTCCCGCGCACCGAGGGTGCCGCCGACGACGTGGCAAAGGAACACCGCTGGCTGCCCCGGCTCGCCCCCGCGCTCCCGGTCGCCGTACCCGCACCGCTCGGGCAGGGCACACCCGCCGCCGGCTACCCCTGGCCGTGGTCGGTCTACCGCTGGCTCGACGGGGAGAACCCGGCCGTCGGCCACCTCTCCGCACCCCGCTCGCTCGCCGCGGATCTGGCGGCATTCGTCACCGCCCTGCACCGCATCGACCCCACGGACGGGCCTCCGTCCTACCGCAGCGAACCCCTGGCGGAACGGGACGCGGCGACGCGCGCCGCGGTGGCGGAACTGCACGGCCTGATCGACACGGACGCGGCGCTCGCCGGCTGGGAAGCGGCGTTGCGGGCGCCCGCCTGGACCGGACCGGCCGTCTGGCTCCACGCCGACCTGCAGCCCGGCAACGTGCTGACCGTCCGCGGCCGGCTCGGCGCCGTCATCGACTTCGGCTGCCTCGGCCTCGGCGACCCCGCCGTCGACACGATCGTGGCCTGGTACCTGCTGCCCGCCGAGGCACGCGGCCTCTTCCGCACGGCCCTGGGCGCGGACGACGCGACCTGGGCCCGCGGCCGCGGCTGGGCGCTGTCGGTCGCGCTCATGGAACTCCGCGCCTACCGCGACAGCAACCGGGTGATGGCGGCCATCGCCCGGCATGTCATCGAGGAGATCCGCGCCGAGGAGGCGCGGGCAGCCGTCTGAACGGGGGTGATGGCCCGGCCCGCGGGTGACCGTTGCCCGCGCTGATCGTTCTCCGGTGATGAAACGTATCGTCACCACCTCGCTCCTGGTCCTGTCCTGCCTGCTCCCGGCCGCTCCGGCGCAGGCCGACGGCCCCGAGCGGATGCCGCAGGTGGCAGGCCGGGGCCTGGTCTCCGCCTACCAGGCCCTGAACTACGACACCTCCGTCCGGCTCCGCGACGGACGCGGCGCGGGCCGCCATGTGCTGTGGCCCGGTAGCTGGAAGGTCTGCTCCCAGGCTCCGGAGGCGGGCACACCCCTGGAGGGCCGGCCGGCCACGCTCACCGTGGTCAAGAACCATGAGGCGTGCCCGGCCTGACGCCCAGAGCCGGTGGTGCCGCGCCGCTCAGCCGCGCGGGAGACGGCCCTTGCTCTCCATGGCGGTGCGGACCCGCTCCTCGGCGAGGCGGCGGCCGGCCGCGTGCGGGGTGATGTCCTGCTGCCGGGCCTCGTCCAGCACCGTCACGGTGTTGGACCGCAGCCGCGCCGAGACCGACTCGAAGATGCTCGCCGTGCCGGGCCGGAAGCCGGAGTAGCGGGCATCCATCGCGAAGGCGGCGGCGACCACACCACCGGCGTTGGCCACGAAGTCGGGGAGCACGGTGATGCCCCGCTCGGCGAGGACGCTCCGGGCGTCCGCCGAGGTCGGCAGGTTCGCGCCCTCCACGATCAGCTTCGCCTTGATCTCGTGCGCGGTGCCGCGGTGGATGACGTCCTGGAGCGCGGCAGGCACCAGGACATCGCAGTCCACGGTGAGTTCGGCCCCCGCGGGCAGCGCGGTGCCGGCCGGGTGGCGGGTGACGAAGTGGTCGCCGTGCTCGTCCCGCGCCGCCAGCAGGGCGCCCACGTCGAGCCCGCTGGGGTCGTACCGCACCCCGTGCGCCGTGGACACCGCCACGATCGTGGCCCCCAGCTCCGTGAACCGCTGGGCGGCCGCGCTGCCGACCGCACCGAAGCCCTGCAGGGCGACCCGGGACCCGGCCAGCGGCAGCCCCTGGTGCCGTGCCGCGGCGTCGGCCGCCTCCGCCACGCCGTAGCCGGTGACCCCGAGCTTGTCGTAGGCCACCCCGCCGAGGTGCTCGGGAGTGCCGACGGCGGCCCCGCGGTCGCCCAGCTCGTCCTGGATGATGGCGGCGTCACTCTCGGTCAGGCCCATGTCGAGCCCCATCACATACTCGCGGGGCACCTCGTTGGACAGCGCGCGGGCGAAGGCGCGCAGCACCGCCTCCTTGTCGCGGGCGGCCGGATCGGCGACGATGCCGGCCTTGGCGCCGCCGTAGAAGAGGTCGACGGCCGCCCACTTCCACGTCATGACCCGGGCCAGCCGCGAGACCTCCTCGACGGTCACACCGGGGCTCATCCGGGTGCCGCCCTTGCCGATGCCGCGGGCGGTGTTGTCGATCACCAGGACGCCCTTCATGCCGGTGCGCCGGTGCGAGACGACGACGGTCTTCTCGGGGCCCCACTCGTCGATGAGGGAGAGTGCGTCAGTCACGGGTGTGTTCCTTGTCGGTAGGAAGCGAAGGGGAGCCGGATCGGGCGGAGGGGGCGGCAGGGGGCAGCGCCTGGGCGATCAGCTGGGCGAGATGGGTGCCGCTGCGCGGGGTCTGCTGGGCGATCTGGGTACGGCAGCTGAAGCCGTCGGCCAGGATCTGGGTGTCCGCGGGGGCCGAACGCACCGCCGGGAGCAGGACCTGTTCGCCCGCGGCGACCGAGACGTCGTAGTGGCCGCGCTCGAAGCCGAAGTTGCCGGCGAGACCGCAACAGCCGGAATCGAGCGCGGTGTTGTCGATGCCCATCCGCTCCAGCAGCGTGCTGTCGGCGCCGAAGCCGGTGGTGGCGTGCTGGTGGCAGTGGGTCTGGCTGAGCGAGCGGGACTCGACCCGTGGAGGCTGCCAGTCGGGGGCGTGGTGGACGAGGAGTTCGGCGAGGGTGAGCGTGGCGCGGGAGAGGGCACGGGCGTCCGCGTCGCCATCGAGGAGTTCGGGGAGATCGCCCCTGAGGGCCGCCGTGCAGCTCGGCTCCAGTCCGACGACGGGGAGGCCGGCGCCGACGGCGGGGGCCAGGGCCGCGGTGGTGCGCCGGGCGACGCGGCGGGCCGTGCCGAGCTGACCGGTGGTGATCCAGGTGAGTCCGCAGCACTGGGTGCCGTCCGGGACCTGCACCCGGAAGCCGGCGTCCTCCAGCACGGCCACACCGGCCTGGAGGACCTCGGGGCTGAAGTGGTTGTTGAAGGAGTCGACCCACAGCACGACCGGGCCACGCCGGCCGTCTCCCTGCGGCGTACGGCGGCGGAACCAGGTGAGGAAGGTCTGTGGGGCGAAGCGGGGGAGTTCCCGCTCCGGGGCGATCCCGCCGAGGCGCTTGACGGCCGGGGCCAGCCGGGACGAGGTGAGCGCGTTGACCACTCCAGGGGCCCGTGCAGCCAGCCGTGACAGCAGCGGCAGCCAGCCCATGGTGTAGTGCGAGGCGGGCCGCAGCCGCCCCTTGTAGTGGTGGTGCAGGAACTCCGATTTGTAGGTGGCCATGTCCACCCCGACGGGGCAGTCGGCGCTGCACCCCTTGCAGGACAGGCACAGATCGAGGGCGTCGCGTACCTCGGTGGAACGCCAGCCGTCGGTGATCACTTCGCCCTGCGTCATCTCGTACAGCAGCCGGGCGCGGCCGCGGGTGGAGTCCTTCTCGTCGCGGGTGACCCGGTAGCTGGGGCACATGACATCGCCGCGGTGCGCGGTGGAGCGGCACTTGCCGACGCCGACACAACGGCGGGTGGCCTTGGCGAAGTCCCCGTCGTCGGCGTGGAAGGGGAACACGGTGGCCAGCGGCAGCGGCGTGCGGTGCGGGCTGACGCGCAGGTTGCCGTCGAGCGGCAGCGGCCGGACGATCATGCCGGGGTTGAGGCCGTTGTCGGGGTCCCAGACGCCCTTGAACTCCTCGAACAGGGCGATGACGTCGGGGCCGTACATCAGCGGCAGCAGCTCGGAGCGGGCCTGCCCGTCGCCGTGTTCGCCGGACAGCGAGCCGCCGTGGGCGGCGACCAGCCGGGCGGCGTCGGTGACGAAGGCGCGGAAGACGGCGGTGCCCTGCTCGGTGCCGAAGTCGAAGTTGATCCGGACGTGCAGACAGCCCTCGCCGAAGTGCCCGTAGACGGCGCCCTGGAGTCCGTGGCGGTCCAGCAGCTCGGTGAACTTCCGCAGATAGGAGCCGAGTTGCTCGGGCGGGACGGCCGCGTCCTCCCAGCCGGGCCAGGCCTCCGAGCCTCCCTCAGCCCTGGGGGGCTGGGAGGTGCCCCCAGGCATACGGGTGGCCAGCCCCGCACCGTCCTCGCGGATGCGCCACAGGGTGCGGGCGCGCGCGGCATCGGTGACGACCTCACTGCCGGTGCATCCCGCGGCCTGCCGCGCGGTCTCGGCCAGCTCCTCGGCCTGCCGGGGCAACGCGTCCGCGGTGCCGCCGAGTTCGGCGAACAGCCAGGCCCGCGCGGCCGGCAGGGTGTCGATCGCGGCCCTGGTCGCGGGCCGGGTGACGATGTCGGTCAGCGCGTGGTCGAGGCCCTCCAGCGCCAGCGGCTGATGCTTCAGCAGGGCGGGGACCGCGTCGGCCGCGGCACAGGCGTCCGCGAACCCCAGGACGACCAGGGCCCGTGCCGGGGGCGGGGACACCAGACGGACGGTGGCCGAGAGGACGACGGCCAGCGTGCCCTCGCTGCCGACCAGGGCCCGCGCGAGGTTGAAACGCCGCTCGGGCAGCAGCTGTTCCAGTGCGTAGCCCGACACCTGCCGCGGGAACTGCCCCAGTCCGGTGCGCAGGGTCGCCAGATTGCGCTGGGCGAGCCGGTGCAGGGACGCGATCAGCCCGCCGCGGTCACCGCCCGCGGCGATCGCCTCGTCGATCTCCTCCGTGGTCATCTCCCCGAGCCGGACCACCGTGCCGCGGTAGGTGGCCACCTCCAGTTCCAGGATGTTGTCCGCGGTGCGGCCCCAGGCGAGGGAGCGCGAGCCGCAGGCGTTGTTGCCGATCATGCCGCCCAGCGTGCAGCGGCTGTGGGTGGACGGATCGGCGCCGAAGAGCAGCCCGTGCGGGGCGGCGGCCTCCTGCAGAACGTCCAGCACGAGGCCGGGCTCGACGGTCGCGGTCCGGGCCCGCGGGTCCAGGGCGAGCAGCCGGTGGAAGTGCCGGGAGAAGTCCAGCACCACGCCCGGTCCGACGGCCTGCCCCGAGGTGCTGGTGCCCGCGCCGCGCGCGGTGACCGGCACTCCCAGTCGGCGGCAGACGCCGAGCGTGTTCAGGATGTGCCGCCGCTCGCGGGGGAAGACGACGGCCAGCGGGATCTGGCGGTAGTTGGAGGCATCGGACGCGTACTGTGCCCGGCGGCCGGCGTCACCGGCGACCTCTCCGCAGTCCCCCGCGCCGAGCGCTTCGGCCACCGCTGCCGCGTCGAGGCCCTGCGCTGTTGTGGTCACCGTGCTTGCTCCCTTGTGCCGACCGAGATCACGTTCCGCCTGGTGGGACCACGATGTGCGCAGGACGGGGGGTGGGACAAGGCCCAGCAGGGCGAAAGTATTGACGCTTGAGGGCAATGAATGCTTATGCTCGCCTCCCGCGTCCCTGGGAGCCTGCCGTGCTGAAAACCCTGCATCTGCTCACGCTCAAGGCCGTCGTCCGCAGCGAGTCCTTCGCCCTCGCGGCCCGCGATCTCGGCTACACCGCCTCCGCCATCTCGCAGCAGATCTCCGCCCTGGAGAAGGAGACCGGGCTGGTGCTCTTCGAGCGGGAGGCGCACGGCATCCGCCCCACCGCGGCGGCCCACCGGCTGGTCGATCTCAGCACCCATGTGCTGGCCGCCATGGACGATCTGGACCACCAGGTGCAGGAACTCGCCACCGGCGCCACCGGCCGGCTGCGGCTGGGGAGCTTTCCCACCGCCGACGTCCGGCTGGTGCCCTCGGCGCTGTCCGCCCTCGTCGAGACCCACCCGCGCGCCCAGATCCAGCTGGAGGAGGCCGAGCCCGAAGAGCTGCTCGCCGCGCTCAGCCACGGTGAACTGGACGTCGCGCTGGTCTACGAGTACGGGCTCAGCCCCCGCCAGTGGCCCGCCGGACTGACCCGCCATCACCTTCTCCGGGAGGACCTCCTGCTGCTCAGGGCCCGTGGCAGTGGCCTGAGCGCACAGTTGCCCCAGCTGTCCGGCGCTCGCTGGATCACCAGCCGGGAGGACACCGCCGGGGCGCGGTCGTTCGTCCGGCTGTGCGCCGCAGCGGGCTTCGAGGCGGCCGTCGCCTTCCGCAGCAACAACTACGCCGTGGTGCGGGAGCTGGTGTCCGCCGGCCTCGGCGTGGCCGTGGTCCCGGCACTGGGCCACCAGCCCAGCGAGGGCGTCGAGGCGACCCGCCTCACCCAGCGCTCCGCCCACCGCCAGGTGATGGCGCTGCACCGCGGTGAGAACAGCAACCCGCTGCTCCCGGCCGTGCTCAGCTGTCTGCGCCGCGCGGTGCCGTCCGGCGATCCGCATCTGCATCCGGCGGAGGCCGGCTGACGGCCCCGGACGGAGGCGGGCTCCGTCCCTCCCGGGGAGGGGGGAGGGACGGAGCGCCGGCAGGGGCGGCCGGCCGCCCGTCACGGCACAGGCGTGGGCTCGGCCTCGTCGGATTCGGACATGTCGTCCAGGGCGTCGAGATCCACCGAGCCTCCCGGCATGACCTGCCGGGTGCGCCGGTAGCCGTACGCCGCGTAGATGACCAGGCCGACGAGTAGCCAGCAGCCGAGCCGCACCCAGGTCTCCCACTGGAGGAACGACATCAGCCAGAGCGAGAAGACGATGCCGAGCACGGGCACCACCGGCATGCCCGGACACCGGAAACCCCGCTTGAGGTGCGGCTTCTTGTAGCGCAACACCAGCACGGAGGCGGAGACCACCACGAACGCCAGCAGCACGCCGATATTGGTGAGTTCGGCGACGGCGTTGATCGGCAGCACCCCCGCCAGCACGGCCGACACCGCGCCGATCAGCCAGGTGGCACGGTGCGGCACCTTGCGCTTGGGGTGGATGGCGCCGAACCAGGCGGGCATCAGACCGTCCCGGCTGAGGGCGTACCACAGCCGCGAGGCGCCCATCATGAAGGAGAAGGTCACGGTGACGATGCCGATGACCGCGCCGACCGCGATCACATTGGCCAGCCCGCTGAGCCCCACGCTCTGGAACGCGCTGGAGATCCCGCTCTTCGGGTTGATCTCGCTGTAGTGCTGCATACCGGTGAGCACGACGCAGACCAGCACGTACAGCACCATGGAGACCGCCAGCGACAGCATCATCGCCTTCGGCAGCTTGCGCCGGGCCTCCAGCGACTCCTCGGCGGCCGTACTCAGCGCGTCATAGCCGAACACGGCGAAGAAGACCGTCGCCGCCCCGGTGAACGCCCCGCCGAGACCGAAGGGCGCGAAGGGCTGCAGATTCTGGCTGTCGACCTTGGTGAAGCCGACCACGATCACCAGCAGCACGATCGCGATCTTGACGATGGTCAGCACCGTCTCCACCCGCGCCGAGGTGCGGGTGCCACGAGTGAGCAGCCAGGCCACGCCGAGACAGATCGCCACCGCGAGCAGATCGATCCGGTGGCCGGTTCCGGTGCCGGGGGCGCCCAGGGCCCAGGTGGGCAGATGCACGCCGACGGCCTCCAGCAGGAATCCCAGGTAGCCCGACATCCCGATCGCCACGACGGCGACGATGGCGGTGTACTCAAGGAGCAGGTCCCAGCCGACGATCCAGCCCACGATCTCCCCGAGCACCGCGGCGCAGTAGGTGTAGGAGGAGCCGGCTTTCGGCACCATGCCGGCGAACTCGGCGTAGGCGAAGGCCGCGCAGAGCGACGCGGCACCGGCCACCAGGAACGAGATCAGGACAGCGGGACCGGCCACGTCCCGGGCGACGGCCGCGGCCAGACTGAAGATGCCGGCCCCGATGATGGCGCCGATGCCGATCATCGTCAGCTGGGTCAGGCCCAGGGTGCGCACCATGCGCGCACCGGTGGGCTGTTCCTTCGGAAGTGTGCGCCTGAAGACCCCCTCGGGGCCTCTTCCCAGCAGCGCGGGGAGTGCGGATTTCGGGGTGTGATGGGGGGACATCGATCGCTCCCTGTCAGGCAGCGGCGGCACGACGGGCCACCGTCGTGGCGTGGGTCACCACTGGCCTGAAACCTTCACTCACGATCCGCCCCGGCAAAAGAGACCGCAGCGCGACAACTTGCGGTGCTGAGCACAAGGAAATCTGGCGAACCCGGGCCGCAGGGCGAGCAGGCCGGGCTCTTGTGTAGAGGGCACCTTGTTGCCCGGGGTGGGGCAACTCATGCCGGGCGTGCGGGTGTTGAGCGGGGAGCTGTCCATGGCGCGAACCGCTCGGGAGATCTCGCCGGGCGTCCGTCCGGGGTGGGTGTGTCAGAGCATGGCGAGCCGGTCCACCAGCAGCTCCACCCTCCGCTCGGTGTCCTCCGGCGGCAGCCGTCCCGCTCGGGTCAGGGTGGCCAGCCCGTGCAGGGCGGCCCAGAACACCTCGGTGAACAGCGCCGGGTGGACGCCGTCCCCGGCGACCTCGCCGAGGCTTTCCAGCAGGGCGGCGAACGCGTCCTTCAGCGGCTCCGGGGTGTCCTCGTCCGCGAACGCCAGGCCGCCGTCGAGCTGGAACATGGCGTCGTAGACCGCCGGGTTGCGTGCGGCGAATGCGAGGTAGGTGCGGGCGAGGGCGGTAACCCGGGCGCGAGGTCCGTCCGCGGCGGAGGTCGCGGCCCGCAGCGCCGCGGCCATCTCGGCGGCGCCGTTGAGGGCGACGGCGCCGATGATCTCCCGCTTGCCACGGAAGTGGCTGTAGAGGACGGGCTGGCTGTATTCGATGCGCTCGGCGAGCCGGCGGGTGGTGACCGCGTCCCAGCCCTGCTGCTCGGCGAGTTCGCGGGCCGTCGCCACGATGAGGCGCTCGCGCTCCACCCGTTCACGCTGCTTGCGTTCCTGTACCGACATGGTTCGACCCTAGCACCGCTAGACAAGCGAGCGACAGCAGCACTAGCGTTGCCTCAATATCTAGCAGCACTAGATTGCAGGAGGGTGTCATGCTCAACGCACTCGAGGTGTTCACCATCGTGGTCGTCGGCGTGATGGTGGGGGTGGAGTTCTCCGTCGCCTTCGTCATCAATCCGATCCTCAACGCACTCCCCGGCGACGCTGACCAACTCGGCCGCGCCCACGGGGGCCGGCTGCTCGGCGCGGTGATGCCGGTCTGGTACATCACCTCGCTCGTCCTGGTCGCGGTCTGGGCCGTCGCCGGGTGGCACCACCACGGCACCGGCCTCGTCGTCACCGCCGGCGCGCTGCTGATCCTCAGCGTGGTCATGTCGATCCTGCTGCTCGTCCCGATCAACAACCGGGGCAAGACGTGGACCCCGGACAACCGGCCCGCCGACTGGAAGCAGCAGATGAACCGCTGGGACCGCCTCCACTACGTCCGCGTCGCCGTCATCATCACCGCCTTCGCCCTGCTGGTCGCCGCCCTGGACGGCGCCGCGTAAAAACCGGCACTCGACGAGTCGCGCTACGACCCGCCCGCACTGGGCAGTTGCTGTCGGGATCACCGTGCGGACCGGTGGCAACGGCTCGATCCGAGCCCACTGCACGCCGCCCAACGCCGTCCCTGGACCGGCGATCGGATGATCCAGGCGAAACGGCCTAGTCGACGCCGGGCGCGGCGCTTTTCCTGCCCCGCGCATCGGCGACGGCGTACGGCAGTCCGGGGAGGAGCAGCACCGGGGCCGCCCACAGGGGCAGGGTGAACAGCGCCCCGTCGCCGCCCAGCCACAGGGAGAGCAGTACTGCGGCCAAGCCGGCGGCAAGGGCGACCGCCAGGGTCCTGCCGAGCCCCAGGCTGCCGCGCCGTAGCTCCCAGGCGACCGTGACCGCTGCGAGGACGGCCCAGAAGGCGACATCGTCCACGCGCACGACCCGTTCGGTGGTCCACCGGACCAGACACGTGATCAGTAGCAGGCAGCCGATCACGAAGCAGACCATCGCCGCCGTGCGCAGCAGTCGGCGGGCAAACGGAGTGCGGGCCCGCGCCCAGGACGCGGCGAACTCCTTGACGTCGTCACCCACGACGTCCTGGGGCGTGCGGCCTGCGGCCGCCGCGTCCTCCAGATGGGCGGAGAGCTCGTCGAGCATCTCCCGGACAGATCCGTCGTCGATGCCGCGGTACTCCCAGTTGCTGCGGCAGACCGCGAGTATCTGCCGGCTCGTCATGGTGCGCTGGTCCGTCATGGTGCGCTTTCCCCCGTGGATTCGGTGGCGTCCAGAATCCGCCCCACACGCCCGCTGAAGGCGTGCCACACGGCCCGGCCGCCCGCCAGTTCGGCCCGTCCCGCTTCGGTCAGGCGGTAGTACTTGCGTGGGGCACCACCGCTGGCCGACGGGGCGCGGAACGAGGAGATGACCCCGTCCCGCTCCAGTCGGGCGAGCAGCGGATAGATACTGCCTTCGCTCACGAGGTCGAGCCCATTGTCGGCGAGTGCCGCCACGAACTCGAAGCCGTAGCGCGGCCGTTCGGCGATCAGCGACAGCAGGCACAGATCGAGCACCCCGCGCAGCAGCTGACTACGACGCTGGTCACCGGTGGCGGGCAGCCCCTTTGTCATGCGGTACAAGATAGTGGCCATTGTCATGCGCCGCAAGATACTTGTGGCGCATGACAATGGGGCAATGGGTCTCTCCGAGGCTCAGGTACCCGCGGCAGGTCCGACTTCAGAAAGGGTCGGCCCGGGCAGTCCTAGTCGGCCGGGGTGTTCCGTGCCCCGGACACCGCCCGCAGGACGTCGACCAGAGCCGTCACCGTGGGGCGGTGCTCGACGGAGGAGCGGAACATCACCACGATGTGCCGCTCGATCCGCTCCCGCAGCCGCACCACGTCCAGCCGGGAGGCCCGCAGGCCGAGCATCAGGTCCGTCACCGGGCTCACCCCGATCCCGGCCTCGACGAGTGCCAGGGTGGCCGCGGTGTCGGTGACCTCGTGCTGCACCCGCGGCTCGACGCCCGCCCGTCGGCAGGCGGTGCGGACCGCGCGTCCGTAGTAACTGTCGGCCGACGGCAGAATCCAGCCGAGGTCCTGGGTCTCCGCCAGGCCGGTCACCTCGCGGCCCGCCATCGATCCGGCGGGCACCGCCAGCGAGAACCGTTCGCGGTACAGCCGCCGCACCCGCAGGGCGGGCTCACGCGGGATCGGCACGTCCGGGTAGTCCAGGCCGAGTGCCAGGTCCACCGCGCCGGACGTGACGGCGTCGTGCACCTCGTCGACATCCATGTCGCGGCTCTGCACCGTCAGCCCGGGATGGGCCCGCCGGGCCTCCTGCAGCGCCGGTGGCAGTAGCTCGGCGGCCGCCGTGGCGAACAGCCCCACCTGGAGGACGCCGGAGATCTCGTGCCGGGTGCGCTCCAGGGCCTCGACGGCCTCCGCCTCCGTGGACAGAATCCGCTCCGCGTGCCGCGACAGGGTCCGGCCGGCATCGGTCAGCTCCACCCGCCGCCCGACCCGCCGCAGCAGCTCCATGCCCGCCGCCTTCTCCAGCGCGGCGATCTGCTGCGACACCCCGCCGGGCGTGTATCCCAGGGCCTGGGCCGCCGCGGTGATCGTGCCGCGCCGGGTCAGTTCCACCAGGGACCGCAGCTGGGCACTCGTCCAATCCATATAGAGATCCTAATAGATCAGACGCAGTAACTGTTCGTAGACGTCAACGGTTGGAGTCCTGCACGATGACGGGCAGCTAGCTGATCAGCTCTTCTCGCCATGCACTGACAGCCCAGCCCCGGTGCCCGGCACACGCCCACCGGCACCGGGCCGGGCCCTCGGAAGGGATCGGCCTCTTGTCCATGTCATCCACCTCCCGCACCGTCCCGCCCACGGCCGACGTGGTGATCGTCGGCGGCGGTGTGATGGGCACCAGCATCGCGTTCCACCTGGCCGAGGCCGGGGTGACCGACATCGTCGTCGTCGAACGAGGTGAGCTGGGCAGCGGCAGCTCGGGCAAGCCGATCGGCGGCGTGCGGGCGCAGTTCTCCGACCCGCTCAACATCGCCCTGGGCAGCCGGAGTCTGCGCGCCTGGCAGGACTTCCCCCAGCGGCCCGGCGCCGACATCCGGCTGGACGGCGTCGGCTATCTCTTCCTGCTGACCAGCGACCGGCAGGCCGCGGACTTCGAGAGCAGCGTCCACCTCCAGAACGAGCTGGGCGTCCCCAGCCGCATGATCGGCCCCCGCGAGGCACAGCAGCTGTGTCCCTACCTCAGCACCGACGGGCTGGTGGCCGCCGCCTACTCACCGACCGACGGCCACGCCCGGCCCGGACTCGCGGTCCAGGGCTATGCGCGCGCCGCCGCGCGGGCGGGCGTGGCCTTCGCCCCGCACACCGCCGTCACCGGCCTCGACACCACCGGCGACCGGGTCACCGCCGTCCACACCGACCACGGCCGGATCGCCTGCTCCACCGTCATCTGCGCCGCGGGCGCCTGGTCCGCACGGATCGGCGAGATGGCGGGCGTCCCCCTCCCGGTGCGCCCGGTGCGCCGCCAGCTCGCCTTCACGGCGCCGCTCACTCCGCCCGCCCCGCGCATCCCCTTCACCATCGACTTCGCCTCCACGGCCTACTTCCACAACAGCGACGACGGCCTGCTCTTCGGCCTCGCCGACCCCGGCCAGGCCGACGGCTTCGACACCACCTGGACACCGGACTGGCTCCCGCTCTTCCGCGCCGCTGTCCGCCGCCGGGCCCCCGCCCTCGCCGGCCTGGAGACCACCGACGGCTGGGCCGGACTGTACGAGGTCACCCCGGACCACAACGCCCTGATCGGACGCTCCGGCACCCTGCCCAACTTCCTGTACGCCACCGGGTTCTCCGGCCACGGCTTCCTCCAGGCCCCCGCGGTCGGCGAGATCATGCGCGACCTCCACCTCGGCCGCGCCCCGTTCGTGGACGTCACCCCGCTCAGCGCCGACCGGTTCACGACCGGTGCCGACATCCGCCCCGAAGCACACGTGGTGTGAGTTCCCCCGACCGAAAGGCAGACCCGTCGATGTTCAGCCAGTGGCAACTGCGCGCCGCCTTCGCGCGGCGGCTCTCCGAGATGTACGGGCGGGAGGTGCCCGCCTACACCACGCTCGTGGACGTCTCCCGCGAGGTCAACGAGGAGGTGCTGCGCGAGCAGGGCGCCGACGCCGAGCGCCTCGGCTCCATCAGCCGGGTGACCGCGGAACGGCACGGCGCCATCCGGGTCGGCACACCCCGCGAACTCGAACAGGTCGCCCGCATCTTCGGCGCCCTGGGCATGCACCCGGTCGGCTTCTACGACCTGCGGGAGGCCGCCGCCAGCGCGGTCCCCGTCGTGTCGACCGCCTTCCGTCCCGTCGACGGCGGGGAGCTGGCCCGGAACCCGTTCCGCGTCTTCACCTCCATGCTGACCCCGGCGGACCCCCGGTTCTTCGACCCCGAACTCCGCGACCGGCTGGAGGACTTCCTCGCCGGACGCCAGCTGTTCCCCCCGGAGCTGCTGGCTCTCGCCGACCGCGCGGAGGCCGCCGGGGAACTGTCCGACACGGACGCCGAACGGTTCCTGCACCTCGCCGTGCAGGCCTTCGAACTCTCCCCGGAGCCCGTCGACAAGGCCTGGTACGAAACCCTGGAGCAGGTCTCCGCCGTCGCCGCTGACATCGGTGGCGTGCGCAGCACCCACATCAACCACCTCACCCCCCGCGTCCTCGATATCGACGCGCTCTACCGGCGGATGACCGAGCGCGGCATCGAGATGATCGACACCATTCAGGGGCCGCCCCGGTGGCAGGGCCCCGATGTCCTGCTGCGCCAGACCTCGTTCCGTGCGCTCGCCGAGCCGCGGGCCCTGCGCACCCCGGACGGCAGCGTGACCAGCGGCGCCCTGCGGGTGCGCTTCGGTGAGGTCGAGGCCCGCGGGATCGCCCTCACCCGCCAGGGCCGGGCCCGTTACGACGCGTTGCTCGCCCGGGTCGACGAACGCGCCGCCCGCGACCCGCAGGCCGACCGGGCCGACGTCGCCCGCGCCCTGTGGGCGGAGGCCTTCCCCGACACCGAGCGCGCCCTCGCCGCCCAGGGCCTGGCGCACTTCACCTACCACGTCGCGTCCGACCGCCCGGCCGACGGCAGCCGCCCGCCCGCCGACCTCGACGCCCTGCTGGAACAGGGCTGGGTCCGGGCCGAACCCCTCGTCTACGAGGACTTCCTGCCGCGCTCCGCGGCCGGCATCTTCCAGTCCAACCTCAGCGACGAGGGCTCCAGGCACCACGACCGCACTGGCATCGCCTACGACAGCGCCTGGCTCTCCGGCGCCATCGGCCGTGAGGTCCTGGACCCCTTCGACCTCTACGAGGAGCAGCAGAACCGCTCCCTCGGGCGGGTCGCCAGGGAACTCGCCCTGGACGGCCTGCCCGGCTGACCCGGCTCACCCGGCCGATCCGTCACCCCACCCCTCCCCACCCAAGGAGCATCATGACCGCCACCGCCCTCCCCACCACCGAGGACCTGCGCACCCGCGCCCTTGCCGCGCTCGGCCGCGTCGGCGTCACCGTCCCGGAAGGCGAGGACTTCCACGCCCGCAGCCCCATCACCGGGGAAGACCTCCTCGGCCTGCGGGCCGCCACCGCGGCCGACGCCGAGGACGCCCTCGCCGCCTCCCGCGAGGCGTTCCTGACCTGGCGCACCACCCCGGCGCCCCGGCGCGGCGAACTCGTCCGGCGCCTGGGGGAGTTGCTGCGTGAGCACAAGAGCGACCTGGCCGACCTCATCACCATCGAAGCGGGCAAGATCCGCTCCGAGGCGCTCGGCGAGGTCCAGGAAATGATCGACATCTGCGACTTCGCGGTGGGCCTGTCCCGCCAGCTCTACGGGCGCACGATCGCCTCCGAGCGCCCCGGGCACCGCCTCGCCGAGACCTGGCACCCGCTCGGCGTGGTCGGGGTGATCTCGGCGTTCAACTTCCCCGCCGCCGTCTGGTCGTGGAACACCGCCGTCGCCCTGGCCTGCGGCGACACCGTGATCTGGAAGCCCTCCGAGCTGACCCCGCTGATCTCGCTGGCCTGCGACCGGCTGCTGGACCGGGCCGCCGAGGAGACCGGAGCCCCGCGCGAGGTGCACCGCCTGCTGCTGGGCGACCGCGCCGTCGGCGAGAAGCTGGTGGACGACCCCCGGGTCGCGCTGGTCAGCG
This sequence comes from Streptomyces sp. NPDC048612, assembly GCF_043199295.1. Classification (NCBI taxonomy): domain Bacteria; kingdom Bacillati; phylum Actinomycetota; class Actinomycetes; order Kitasatosporales; family Streptomycetaceae; genus Streptomyces; species Streptomyces sp. NPDC048612. Next base: position 171,279 of record NZ_JBICVV010000005.1, on the reverse strand, counting down.
CCACCGGCTCGACCCGCATGGGACGCGAGGTCGGCCCCCGCGTCGCCGCCCGCTTCGGCCGCACCCTGCTGGAACTCGGCGGCAACAACGCCGCCGTCGTCGCCCCCTCCGCCGACCTCGACCTCGCCGTCCAGGGCATCGTCTTCGCCGCGGCCGGCACCGCCGGGCAGCGCTGCACCACCCTGCGCCGCCTCATCGTCCACCAGGACATCGCCGACACCCTCATCACCCGGCTGACCGCCGCGTACCAGAAGCTCCCCATCGGCGACCCCTTCGACGAGACCACCCTCGTCGGCCCCCTCATCACCCCGCAGGCCCTGGCCACCATGCAGGACGCCCTCACCCGCGCCCAGGCGGAGGGCGGCAAGATCCTGGCCGGCGGCAACCGGCGCCTCACCGACGCCGCGCCCCACGCCGGCTACGTCGAGCCGGTCATCGTCCGCGTCGACGCACAGACCGACGTCGTCCGCGAGGAGACCTTCGCCCCGATCCTGTACGTGCAGACCTACGAGACCCTGGAGGAGGCCATCGCCCTGCACAACGACGTCCCGCAGGGCCTGTCGTCCAGCATCTTCACCCGGGACCAGCAGGAGGCCGAGCTCTTCCTGTCGGCGGAGGGCTCCGACTGCGGTATCGCCAACGTCAACATCGGCACCTCCGGCGCCGAGATCGGCGGCGCCTTCGGCGGGGAGAAGGAGACCGGTGGCGGCCGCGAGTCCGGCTCCGACGCCTGGCGCGCCTACATGCGCTCCGCCACCAACACCATCAACTACTCCAGCCGGCTCGCCCTCGCCCAGAACGTCAGCTTCCTTTAGGCACCGGCCGCTTGACGGCCCGCCGTCCGCATGAGCGGAACCCGTGCCCCCGCCCCGCTTCCGAGCCGGGGCGGGGGTTCGCCGTGTTCACCGGAGGCCGGGCCGGCCGGGTCCGGCAGCGGCCACAGGCGCCGGGAAGTGCCCGGATATCGGGCGCCGGCTGCCGTTTTCCGTCAAACACCGCTCCGCGCGGAGACATCCGTTGACGCCGGGGGTGCCGCGTGTGATGGTACGGCGGCTTGGGTCATGGACATGTCTTCTCCTGTCGCGCACCAGCCCCACCTGGTCGGCACCGGCCGGACGACACAAGGCGCTGCCACGGCCCGGCGCTCCACCAGAACCTCCGTCGGTAGCACTCCCTACCCCCTCAAGGAGCCATGGTGTTTCGAAGATTCGCGGTGGCCGGGATATCCCTCGCCGCCACCCTCGGAGCGGCCGCCCTGGCCGTAGCTCCCCCGGCCGCGGCCACCTCCCGGAACCACCCGACCGCGATCTCGGCCGACCGGGCCGTGAGCGCCGCGCCCGGTGCGGCGGCCCGCGGCCTCGCCGCTGCCCCGGACATCGATGTGGCCAAGGTCCAGGCACATCTCACCGAGCTGAACAACATCGCCACCCGCAACGGCGGCAACCGCAAGTCCAGCGGACAGGGCTACCGGGACTCCGTCGCCTACGCCAAGAGCAAGCTCCAGGCGGCCGGTTACACCGTCACCGAGCAGCCCTGCACCTCCGGCTGCGCCACCGGAGCCGGCCCCAACCTGATCGCCGAATGGCCGCAGGGCGACGCGAGCAAGGTCTATATGTTCGGTTCCCACCTCGACAGCGTCGGCGCCGGACCGGGCATCAATGACAACGGCTCCGGCTCGGCCGCACTGCTGGAAACCGCGCTCACCCTCGCGGAACAGCACCCCACCATGGCGTCCCGGGCCCGCTTCGCCTGGTGGACGGACGAGGAGCAGGGCCTCAACGGCTCCGACTTCTACGTCGGTTCGCTCTCCTCCGCCGAGCGGTCGAAGATCAAGGCCTACTACAACTTCGACATGATCGCCTCGACCAACGGCGGCTACTTCATCAACCATGTCACCTCCGCCGCGGCCCAGCCGATGAAGGCGTACTGGGACTCCCTCGGCCTCCAGCCCGAGGAGAACACCGAGGGCGCCGGCCGCTCCGACGACTACTCCTTCGAGCGGGCCGGCATCCCCACCTCCGGATACGCGATGGGCGCCAGTGCCCGGAAGACCTCGGCGCAGGCGGCCAAGTGGGGCGGCACCGCCAACCGCGCCTACGACCCCTGCTACCACCAGTCCTGCGACACCACCAGCAACATCAACGTCACCGGACTGAACCGCGCCGTCGACGGCATCGCCGCCACCCTGTGGCAGGTCGCGGTCGGCGACTCCACCCCGGCGAACGACTTCTCGCTGGCCACCAGCCCGGCCGCCGGCAGCGTCGACCCGGGCGCCTCGGCCACCGCCACCGTCTCCACGGCGACCACCAACGGCTCAGCGCAGACCGTGAAGCTGTCGGCCACGGGCGCCCCAGCCGGAGTGACGGTGTCCTTCAACCCGGCCTCGGTGACCTCCGGCAGCAGCTCCACCATGACCGTCGCCACGACCTCCGGCGTGGCACCCGGCACCTACCCCCTCACGATCACCGGCACCGGGTCCGTCACCCACAGCGCGACCTACACCCTGACCGTCAAGGGGTCCGGCGGCTGCACCGGCCAACAGCTCCTGGCCAACGGCGGATTCGAGAGCGGCACCACACCCTGGACGGGTGACACCGGCGCGATCGGCGCCCATTCCGGTCAGTCCGCCCACAGCGGCAGCCGGTTCGCCTGGCTCGGCGGCTATGGTTCCTCCGCCTCCGACACCCTCAGCCAGACGGTGACCGTGCCCGCGGGATGCGGCAAGGCCACCCTGTCCTACTGGCTGCACATCGACACCGACGAGAACGAGCGCGTCGCCTACGACACCTTCAAGGTCAAGGTGGGCAACACCACCCTGACCACCCTCTCCAACACCGACGCCGCCGGCGGCTACACCCAGCGCAGCGTGGACCTGAGCCCCTACATCGGCCAGCGCATCACCCTCACCTTCACCGCCACCGAGGACAGCAGCCTGCAGACCAGCTTCGTCGTCGACGACGCGACGCTCCAGACCGGCTGACCAGACGGCGCCGGGGGAGCGGGCTCTGTCGTGCCCCGCCCCTCCGGCGCCTCCGCATGTCTGCTGACCGTCCGCCACCTCCGGGGGGGCGGGCCGTCCCGGCCGAGCGGGTCAGGCCGCCGTCTCGCCCGTCGGGAAGCAGGCGGCGGTGTAGTGGCCCCGCTCGCCGGTGGCCGTCCAGCCACCGGTGCCGTGACCCGGGTCGGTGAGGGCGAAGCCGTTCTCGCGCAGTTGCCCGCGGAGTGCGTCGGCGGGGAAGCCGGTGCCGTCGGGGGTGTCCTCGACGGGCCACAGCGTGACGAGCAGCGCCTCGGTGTCACCCCGTTCGGGCTCGCGGTCGAGGCTGGCGATCTCGAGGTGCCAGCGGCCGTTCCGGACGAAGGCCTCCGCGCGGAACGCGGCTCGCACCGTCCGGGCGTTCTCATGGGTCTCGGTCATACGGGGTGAACTCCTGTCGTGGGGCAAGGCGTCGTGGGGCAGGGGAGTGGCCGGTGTGTGACGCTCCGGTGGGCGGTGGGCGGTGGGCGGTGGGCGGTGGACGGTCGGCGAAGCGCGGTGGGCGGCCTCGGAGTTGCGCCGTCCGCGTGGCAGGGCGCCGCGCCGTCACATCGTGCGCCACCTGGCCATCGTGAACGAGAAGAGGCCGAACAGGGCGAGTCCCGCGGCGGTCGCGGCGAGCAGCCAGGGACCGGCCGAGGTGTCTGTGAAGGAGCGGAGCGTGTCATCCATGCCCTTGGCCCGGTCGGGGTCGTAGGTCACCGCGGCCTTGACGACGAACACCCCGGCGACCGCGAACACCCCACCGCGGGCGAGGCCGCCGGTGATGCCCAGCACATCGACCCCGCGCCGCTGCCGGGCCGACATGCCGCTCCGGTCGAGATGCTTGTGGAACTTCCGGAGAGCGGCGCGCACCGCGATCCAGGCCCCGGCGGCGGCAATGCCCACTCCCGCCGCCGCCACCAGCCAGGGGCCGCCGGGCAGGCCCAGCGCCTGGGCCGTGGCGTCCCGGGACTGCTGGTCGCTGGCCCCGCTGCCGCTGCTCTTCTCCCCTGCGGCGAAGGACATGACGGAGAACGCCACCACGGCGTAGAACACGGCACGGGCCAACGACAGCAGCCGCGTCCCGGTCTTGTGCCCGTCGGGCCCGGCCGCCCCGAAGCCCGCTTCGGACAGGCGCCACAGCGCCATGCCCGCCAGGCCCAGGCCGAGTGCCCAGATCAGCACGCCGCCGAACGGCCGGGCGGCGATCTCCGCCAGCGCCCCGCCCCGATCGGCCTGCTCACCGGAGTCACCGAACGCGATCCGCAGCGCCAGCACCCCCACCAGCAGGTAGATCACGCCCCGTGCCACGAAACCACCACGGGCCGCGATCCGGACCGCCGGGCTGCGGGCGGCACGGCGGGCCGCGGCCCGTCCGGTGAGGGGTATCGCGCTGGTCGGGTGCATGGGGTGCCTCCAGAGGCTCTTCCGGTGCCGTCGAGGGTGCACACCGTTTGCCCCTGGCCACGGAACGGAAACCACCGGGCCCGCCGCCCCCGGCCGCTCCGCCTCCCCCGACTCACCGTCACTCCGCACCGCCACGACGACGCCCTGCCACCTGGCCCCTGGCACGGACGCCTCACCGGGCATCGGTGTCGGGAGCCGTCCAGGCGGTGGGCAGCGCCGTGGCGGGAGTGGTGTGTTCGGGGAGACCGGCGAGGGCCTCGACACGGGCGGGGCGGTAGGGGGTGGGGCCGCTCCATTCGAGCAGCAGCACGGTGGCGTCGTCCTCCAGCCGACCGTTGTGGTATGCGAGATGACGGCGGATCAGCCGGCGCAGCGTCTCGGGCACCGGCAGTCCGTCGGCATGGTGCTGGAGGAGGAAGTCGGCGAAGCTCTCCAGGCCGAATTCCTGTCCGGTGTGGTCCCGCGCTTCGGTGATGCCGTCGGTGTAGAGCAACAGCCGGTCGCCGGGCTCCAGTTGGTCCCGGCGGAGCGTCGGCGGCACACCCAGGTCGGTGCCCATGGGAGGGGCGGGCGAGCAGGACAGGGTCAGGGCTGTGCGCCCGTTGCGGATGATGACCGGTGGCGGATGTCCGAGGCTGGTCCAGGTCAGCACTCCGGTGCCGGCGTTCAGCTCGGCCAGGAGGCCGGTGGCGAAGCGGTGCGAGCCGAACTGCTCCACGAGGGCCCGCTCCACGGCCTCGGCGATCTCCAGGATGCCGCAGTCCCGCCGACGGTGGTTGCGGCTGGCGGCGAGCGCGAGATTCGCGGTCAGTCCGGCGGCCGTGTCATGGCCCATGGCGTCGAAGAGCGCCAGGTGCACGGTCTCCTCGGCGATGGCGTAGTCGAAGACATCGCCGCTGACCTCGTAGGCGGGCTCCATCACCGCGCTGATCAGCACCCGGTCGGTGGCGAAGGTCCGGGGCGGCATGACGCGCCACTCCATCTCGGCGGCCACGTTCATCCGCCGGCGCCGCACCAGCCGGGCGTAGGTGTCGCTTCCCCCTCGCTTGCTGACCACCATCAAGGCGATGAGTCCGCCGAGGTTGCGCAGGTCCTGGGCCGCCTGGGCGTCCATCTCCGTGTCCGGGGCGCCGGTGGCGCGCAGCACCCCCAGCCGTTCGGTGCCGTCGAGCATCGGCACCCACCACTGGCCGCTCTCGGAAGTGGTGCCCGCGACGATGCCCCCGGTCTGGAACGCCCGGCCGGCGAGCGTGCCTTCCACCCGCACCACGTCCGGCGCCGGTTCCTGTTCTCCTTCGGGGCCGGTCGCCCGGCCCCGGAGCCGGCACAGGATCACCTGCTGGAGATCGGCGAGGTAGATCTGCACATCCAGCCAGCCGACCTTGGCCGCGTGCTTGGCGACCAGGTCCGGGATCTGCTCCAGGGTGACCACATGGCTCGCGGCGACAAGGTCACCCAGCATCCGCCCCCGGGCGGCTGGACTGCTCATGGCGGCACCTTTCCTCGGGCCTGGGCCCACCGGGCCGTCCGCCCGTGGGCTGTCCCTTCACAGCATCGCCGGCTGCCCTGCGGCCAGGGACGATGCCCGTGCTGTCGATCCCTGTGCTGTCGATACCTGTGTTGTCGATGGTGACACCCGGACGGAGCCCGCCGACAGCGACACCGCGGTGCGACACATGAGTGACCCCTCTGCGTGGCGGACGGTGGCCCTGCGTGACGGCATGCGGCGCGTCGCGGCCGAGAGGTGGCCCGCTCATGAGCGATGCCCCCGAACACCGGCCGGACCCCCTGGCGCGCCGGCCAGGCCACCGCTACAGCGCCAGCCGGGCCACCGCCCCGATCTCCAGCGCCACGTAGAGGGCGCCGTCCGGCCCGAAGGCGAGGCCGTGCGGTTCGGACGAGGCGACCGGCAGCTCGTACTCCTCGATACGGCCGTCAGGGGATATGGAGCCGACACGGTTGGCTCCCCACTCGGTGAACCAGCAGTCGCCGCCCGGTCCGGCGACGATCGCATGGGGCCGGGACGCCGGGTCCGGGAGGGGGAACTCGTCGATCCGGCCCTCGGTGGTGATCCGGCCGATCTGGCCGGCCCCTATCTCCACGAACCAGAGTGCGCCGTCCCCGCCGCAGGTGATGCCGACCGGTGCGGCGTTCCGGGTGGGGAGGGGGTGGAGGGCGATCTCGCCGTCGAAGCCGATACGACCGATCGCATGGCCTTGATTGAGCGTGAACCACAGGGCGTCATCGGGACCGGTGGTGATCCCGGAGGGGAAGGCGCCACTGACCGGCAGCGGATACTCCGTCACCTGGCCGTCCGTGCCCATCCGGCCGATCCGGTCGCTGTGCAGCTGGGTGAACCACAGCGCGCCATCGGGGGCGGAGGCGATACCGAAGGGGCCACTGTCCGGGGTGGGCAGCGGAAACGAGGTCGCCCGGCCGGTCACGGTGATCCGTCCGATCCGGTGGTCCCGGTTTCGGGTGAACCACAGCGCACCGTCGGGCCCCGAGGTGATCACCGACGGTCCGCAGGTCGTGGAGTCGAGTGTGTAGCGGTCGAGTTGACCGTCCGGCGTGAGGCGGGCGATCTGACCGGCGTGGACCAGGGCGCACCACAGGGCGCCATCGGGACCGGTGGTGAGGGCGTACGGACCCGCGTCGGCATCGGAGACAGGGATCTGCCGGAACGCGGCGGAGTGTGGGGTCATTGCCGGGGAGGCTCCTTTCGGCGGGGGAGGGGTGGGAGCGGGACGAGCCCACAGACGACGGAACGGCTATCGCAACATCAGTTGCATTAATGATGCTGTCATGACGCCATCGCAGAAGCAAGAAGTTTTCTGCCGCGACCTTCGCCTCCACCTCCGCCTCCACCCCGTCACCGGCCCCGTCAACAGCGCGCACTCCGCCGTCAGTTGCACCCATGAGAACCACCGGACATGCATGTGACACCGGCGGGTAGGGGACCGTGCGACGGGGGCTCAGCAACAGGCAGGAGCCAGAGCATGAGGAGCAACAGCACCACGGCGGCGGGAATGGAGCCGGAGACCATGTCGAAGGTGTGTGCCGTTCCGGAGCCGACGGTGCTGCCGCGCATCCCGGCTCCGCAACGCGTCGCCCCCGCCGACGCCCGCGAGTTGTCCAAGCTCTTCCTCCAGCGCCTGGAGGAGGTGGAGGAGGGCACGCAGGAGTACCAGTACGTGCGGAACACCCTCATCGAGATGAACCTCTCCCTGGTGCGCTACGTCGCCCGCCGCTTCTCCAGCCGCAGGGAGTCCATGGAGGACGTCCTGCAGGTCGGCACGATCGGTCTGATCAAGGCCATCGACCGCTACGACCCGTCCCGTGACGTGGAGTTCACGACACTGGCCGTCCCGTACATCCAGGGTGAGATCAAGCGGTTCTTCCGCGACACCACCTGGTCGGTACGGGTGCCGCGGCGCCTTCAGGAGCTCCGGATCGACCTCTCCCGGGCCCGGGAGGAGCTGGAGGGGCAGGGCAGCCACGAGCCGTCCGTCGCGGAGCTGGCCGACCATCTCGGCATGACGGAGGACGAGGTGGCGGAGGGCCTGGTGGCCTGCAACGGCTACGACAGTGACTCCATCGACCGGCCCATCCAGGCCGGTGGTGGCGGCAAGCAGGAGACCGGACTCGTCGCCGACCTCATCGGCACCGAGGACCCCGCCCTCGCCCTGGCCGAGGACGTCCAGGCCCTCAAGCCCCACCTGGCCAAGCTGGAGGACCGGGACCGCACCCTCCTCCAGCTGCGCTTCGGGGCGGAGATGACACAGGCCGAGATCGGCGAGGAACTGGGCCTCTCCCAGATGCATGTCTCACGCCTGCTGACCCGCGCCTGCACCACCCTGCGCCAGGGACTGCTCGCCGAGGGGTAGGGCGGCCCGCGGCGCCGGTGGCGCAGCAGCTGCCCCCGTACTCAGCCCGCCCGGCTGCTGCCCTTCAGACTGCCCCAGCCGTGCCGGCCGTCGATACGGCCTCCGCCCCGGTGGCCCGCCGTCCTACTCCGCGGCCACCGGCCTGGACGGGCACCGGCCGGCCGGTGCGTCGAGGCCCTCCGGTACCGCCGCGGCGACGGCCGGCTTACGGAGCAGGAGCATCGCGGCGTCGTCATGGAGTTCTCCGCCCACATGCGTGAGCAGATCCTCGTGGAGCGCGGCGAGGGTGCGTGACGGCTCCGCCGAGAGGTGCCGGGCCAGTCGCTCCCGGAGGGGATAGAACTCCCGCTGGTGGTCGCGGGCCTCGGTCACACCGTCGGTGTAGAAGAGCAGCTGGTTGCCGTCGGCCAGCGCTACCTCCTGGAGGGCCGGGACCTCCCCGGCCAGGGACCGCAGGCCGAGTGGCGGGGCCGGCCGGGCGGGCTCCACGGGCAGCACGCCCGACTCCTGGACCAGCAGCGGCGCGGCATGCCCGCAGTTGACCAGCTCCATCCGGTCGGCTTCCGGGTACCCGGCGATCACCGCGGTGACGAAGTCGTCCGGGCCGAGATTGCGGGCCAGGCTCCGTTCGATGCGGTGGACGACGTCGAGGAGGTCCGGCTCGTCGTAGGCCGCCTCCCGGAAGACGCCCAGGACCAGGGCGGCGACCCCGACCGCGGGCAGCCCCTTGCCGCGTACGTCGCCGACGATCAGCCGGATGCCGAAAGGGGTCGGCACCAGCGCATAGAGGTCACCGCCGATGCGTGCCTCGGCCGCGGCGGCGCTGTAGTGGACCGCCGCCTGGAAATGCCCCACGGTCGCGGGCACCGGCTTGAGGAAGGCGTGCTGGGCGGCCTCGGCGACCGAGCGGACCGCGGCCAGCACCTGTTCCCGGCGTCTGCGCAGGGCGCCGGCCAGACTGCTGGCCAAGGTCACGGCGGTCAGCGCGGACAGGACGATCGCCAGCTCACGATCCGGCGTGCCGGCATGCACCCCGATGGCCGTGCCCAGGCCCACGGCCAGCGCGCCGATACGCAGCACACCCCACGGTCCGCTGGTGGCGGCGGCCAGTGCGGGGCCGACGGCGAGCAGCGGCAGCCAGCTCATCCCGGTGTCGTCCGCCAGGGCCAGGCACGCGACGGCGGCGGTGAGCAGAAACGGCACCGCGGCGGCGAAGTGCCGGAGGGCGCCCGCACCGCCCGACGGCGCGTCGCCCCGGGACCGGAGGGGGCGCCGGGCGGTCATCCGCAGAGCGGAGAGGCGATGCGCTCGCGGCGACTGCGGCCGGTGGGCGTGGTGATGGATTCGGGCTGGGCGCATGTCCTAGTCCACCGCTCGCTTCCTACTCACGACACGTACGTGCCTAAATGTCCGTTTCATCTAGGAAACGGGGAGCGGAGCGGCGGCCGCAAGGACCGGAATTTCAGATAGTGAGCGACAGTCCCCTGGTCACCCGGCCCGCCGCCGGGATCAGCCGGTTCCGGACCTCGTCGACCCGGGCGACCCGGTCCGCCCGGAGTGACACACCGAGGGAGCCGAGCATCTCCCCGCTGTACACCGGCACCGCGACACAGAATGTCCCGAGCGCGTACTCCTCCATGTCCGTCACCGCCGGCGCCAGCGGTGACGTGCCCAGTCGTCGGAGGAGTTCGGTGCGGCCGGTGATGGTGCGCGGGGTGAGATCCGCGAGCGGGTGCCGTGAGAGGTAGTCGTCGCGGGCCTCGTCGTCCATCTCGCGCAGTACGCACTTGCCCAGCGCGGTGGCGTGCCCGGCGTCCTCGAACCCCACCCAGAGGTCCACCCGCGGCGCCCGGGGGCCGTCGACGATCTCGACGACCCGGATCTCGCCGTCCTCGTAGAGGGTCAGGTAGGCGGCCGCCGAGAGGTCGTCCCGCAGTGCCGCGAGCGCGGGCCGGATACGGCTCAGCAGCGCCTGGCTCCGTCCCCCGGAGTGCAGCGTGCCCAGCTTCTCGCCCAGGACGAAACCGCCGTCGCCCAGCTTCCGGATGTACCCGTCGTGCGCCAGCGTGCGCAGCAGGTGATACGTGGTGGCCAGGGGGAGCCCCGTCTCCCGTGCCAGCTGCTTCGCCGGGGCACCGCCCTCGTGGGCGCCGACGGCCTCCATCAGCCGGAAGGCCCGCTGCACGGAAGCGATGAGAGTGGGGCCCTCTCCGTTGCCCATACCTTCAGCCTGCCCCCGCCGCCGCGGCCGGGCAAGGCCTGCACCCGGTCAGCGCTTCGCCCGACGAGCCGTCTCCCCTGACGTCTCTCGCCGCTCTCGCAGTCCACACGTCAGAACATGTATTCGATTCTGGGCGTACCCTGGCGGCATGGCCACGCACCTCCAGGGCTCGCTCTTCGACCAGACCGACGAGATCCGGCTCGGTCCGCTGCGCGGGATACGCCGGTCCGCGCTCGGTGACGGTGCCTGGGTCGATCTGCTGCCCGGGTGGCTGAGCGGCGCCGATGCCCTCTTCGAGCGGCTCGCCGCGGAGGTCCCCTGGCAGGCCGAGCGCCGGCGGATGTACGAGCAGGTGGTGGACGTGCCGCGGCTGCTCGCCTTCTACCAGGCCGATGACGCGCTGCCGCACCCCGTCCTGGACGAGGCCAGGACCGCGCTCTCCGCCCACTACGCCACCGAACTCGGCGAACCGTTCACCACCGCCGGCCTCTGCTACTACCGCGACGGCCACGACAGCGTGGCCTGGCACGGCGACCGGATCGGCCGCGGCAGGCGCGAGGACACGATGGTCGCGATCCTGTCCGTGGGGGCGCCGCGCGATCTGCTGCTGCGCCCGCGGCGCGGCGGGAGCTCCGTACGGCACCCGCTCGGGCACGGTGACCTGCTCGTGATGGGCGGCTCCTGCCAGCGGACCTGGGAGCACGCGATCCCCAAGTCCACCCGGGCGACGGGGCCGCGGATCAGCGTTCAGTTCCGGCCGCACGGCGTCCACTGAACACGGCCGCGACGGCCCGGCCGCGCAGCACAGGGCCCCCGAACCGCAAGCGGCTCGGGGGCCCGGCAACTACTGGTGCGCCGTGATCAGTGTCTGTGGCACACGAGGTGGCCGCGGTGCCAGGTCCGGGTCCAGTGGCCCGGGTGGCGGTGACCGTCGCGGTCGCGCCAGCCCGGGTGCCAGACCCGGACCCAGTGACCGTGAACCATGTGACAGTGGCCCCGGTCCACGTGCCTCGTGGGCGAGTGGTCGCCGGGGTGCGACGGCGTGGCCGAGGCGGCTCCCGCCGAGGAGAAGGCGGCACCTCCGGCGAGGGCCAGTGTGGCGGCGCCGAGAGCGAAGGCGCGCTTGAACCCGTCAATCATTTCGGATCATGCCTTTCTGCGTTGCCGTGATGTGAGCTGCCCCGCCGTTGGCCGGGCAGGAATGACCATGCACCTGTGGCGCTCACTCCATCCCGGCAACGCCCATGGTTTTACACAATGCAGACAGAAGCCCGAGAAAAGCAGAAATCCTATGAATAGGGCCGAGGTTCGCTAAACCGCAGGATGCGGGCACGTCCCGGTCGTTCTGGCCGGGGCGTGCGGGGAATCCGGTGCGCCCCCGGGCCGGGCCGCCTCACTCCCGCGTGTTCTCCTCCAGCAGGGCCACGATCGCGGCGTGCCCCGTCTCCAGGTGGTACTCGGCGCCCGGCCTGCCGTCCGGCGCGCAGATGACGAGCTCGACCAGTTCGGTGCCCTCGGGGCGCGGGCTGCGGCGCACCTCGCACCGGGCGTCCGGGGCAGCGCCCAGCCTCCGGCGCAGTTCGCTCTCGATGTCCTTGCCGCTCTCGGCACGGGCCAGGTGCCAGGCCGTACGGCCCTCCGCATCCGTGAGCCGCGGATCGGCGCCATGGCGCAACAGGGCCCGCACCACCGCGATCGACCCCCGCGCGGCCGCCGCCATCAACGGGGTGCGGCGGGGATGGCCCATGTCCGGTTCGGCCCCGCCGTCCAGCAGGAGCTGGGCGGTCCGGTGGTGGCCGTTGTCGGCCGCCCACATCAAGGCGGTGGACGAAGTGCCGTCGTCCTCCCTCAGGTTGGGGTCGGCGCCGTGTTCGAGCAGTGCGCGCACCGTCTCGTCATGACCCCAGCAGGCCGCCGCACACAGGGGCAGTCCCTCACTTCCCGGTTCGCCCCTGCTCTCCGTGTCGGGCGCGGCGCCCGCCTCCAGCAGCCGCCGCACGATGTCCGACCGCCCCGAGACCGCGGCCACGTACAACGGCGTCTCCCCGTCGGCGTCCGGCGCGGACGGCGAGGCACCTTGCCGCAACAGCGCCGCCACCGTGTCCGCCCGGTCCTGGTGGATGGCGGAGATCAACTTCGGGGTCAACGCCTCGTTCATGCAGGGTCCTTCCTCGGGAAAGCCGGCTGCGGCGCAGCGTATGACGACCCCGCCCGAGGGCGCGGCGGCCATGGCGCGCCGGGCGACGGCGGGGTGGGCGGGGCGGTGCCGTACGCGCGGCAGGACGAGCCGGAATTCGCATGCCTGCCCGATGAGAGATCGCTAGGGTGTGCGGAATGACGCTGCATCTTGTTCAGGTGAACTTCAAGGCCGGGGACGACTCGGCGCTCGGCCGGTTCTGGGCGGAGGTGCTCGGCTGGGATGTCTCCAGCGAAGGGCCCGGCGTCACCAACCTGGTACCCGTGGGCTTGGACTGGCCGGACCCGTCCGCCGTCTGCGTCGATCTCGTCCGCGTCCCGGACCCGGAGACGGTGAGGTACCGCGTGCACCTCGAACTCGCCACCACCTCCGACGCCCATCAGGCGGAGTTGGTCGCACGTCTGAAGGAACTCGGGGCGACGTCCGCCGATGTGGGCCAGGGCGACGTGCCGTGGACGGTGATGGCCGACCCGGAAGGCAACGTGTTCAGCGTCCTGGAGCCCCGGGAGCTCTACCGGGACACCGGGCCGATCGCCGCCGTGGTCGTCGCATGCCCCGACCCGCGGGCCATGGTCCGGTTCTGGGGCGAGGCGATCGACTGGACCGTGCACGAACTGACCGACGACCGCGCCCTGTTGCGCTCCGTCAAGGGCGTCGGGCCGTACCTGGAGTTCCGCCGCACGCCTGACGACGAGGTCGTGTGGAGCCGTATCCATCTCGACGTGATGTCCGACCCCGTCGACGATCAGGCGAAGGAGGTCGCCCGTCTCGAAGGCCTCGGCGCGACACGGGCCGACGTGGGTCAGGGCGACGTCTCCTGGGTCGTCCTGGCAGACCCGGCGGGCAACGAGTTCTGCGTCCTCGGCCGCGGCTGACGCGGAACTCCGCCCGCGCCCACCGCATCCGCAGCCTGCTGAAGTTGCGCTTCGCAGCATCAGCAGGGAGGAACTGGCCCAGGACCAGGACCAGGAGCTTTAGCGAGGTGTGCTGCCGGACAGGCCCCTGGTCCCGAAGAGCAACCCTGGTCACCGACCCGCCAGTTGCTCCACGGCCGTCAGGACCCGGCCGGCGCCGTCCTCGGTGCCGAGCAAGGTGGCGACCTGTCGGGCGCGGTGGCGGTACCGGGGGTCGTGTACGGCCTTGCGGAGGGCTTCCGCCAGGTTCTCCGCGGAGAGTCGCCGGAAGGGGAGCCGTCCCGGGCTGACCCGGAGTGCGGTGAGGCGCGAGGCCCAGAAGGGCTGGTCCAGCATCATCGGTACCGGGACCGCCGGTACGCCCGCGCGCAGTCCGGCCGCCGTGGTGCCGGCCCCCGCGTGATGGACGACGGCCGCCATCTTCGGGAACAGCCAGGCGTGCGGCACCTCGCCGACGGTCAGTACCTCGTCCCCGGCCACCGACAGGCCGGAGTCCGCCGACAGGCCGGACCGGCCCGTCTGGACGATGCCGCGCACTCCGGCGAGTTTCAGGGCGCGCGCCACCAGGCGCCCGAGCCGCTCCGGGTCGGTGGGCTCCATACTGCCGAACCCCACGTACACCGGCGGCGGACCGGCGTGCAGGAAGTCCGCGAGCCGGGGCTCCGGCGTCCAGTCGGCGGCCTCCGACGGCCACCAGTAGCCCGCCACGTCCATGCCCCGCCGCCAGTCGACGGGGCGGGGGACCACCACCGGGCTGAAGCCGTGCTGGACCGGCCAGGTGGCCTGACGCCGTTCGAGGACGGCCTGGGGTACGCCCAGTTGGCGTTGCAGATGGTGCACGCCGGGGGCGAAAGCGCGGGCCAGCAGGGACTCGGCGCACCGTGCCGCGGCCCGGTTGGCGAACGGCCCCATCGACGGCATGTCGAAGATGACCGGCGGGAACTCCCGGGTGGGCGCGAGGGGTTGGAGGAAGACGCCGAGGCAGGGCAGCCTCAGCCCCGTCGCCGCCACGAGACCCAATGGGGCCAGACTGCTGGACAGCAGCACGACTTCCGGCCCCGACGCACAGGCCTCCGCCACCGCGTCCGCCATCTCCGGCGCCAACTCCCGTGCCAGCTTTATCTGTTCGACCTTGGAGAGACCGGCCCCGGCGGCCTTTCCGGGCCGGTTGTCCTGGGGGGCGGCCGCCGCTGCGGTGGCGTAGCGGTCGAGTGGAAGCGGACGGAAGCCGAGGCCGCTGCGGCGGACCGTCTCGGCCGAGCGTGCGTGGGTGGCCACCACCACCCGGTGTCCGGCTTGCCGCAGCCGGGCGCCGAGGCCGGTGTAGGGGGCCACGTCCCCGTGCGAACCCGCGGTAGCGATGAGGATGTGCATGGTCGGCAGTGTTCCGTTCCCTGAGTTCCGGCGATTCCGAGCGCGCAGGGCTTCACCCGGGTGGGCTAGCCACCGCGGCGCCCCGGAGCCGGAAACGCTTGTGGTCGTGCGCCGTTGTGCAGGCCGGCGCGGTCAGTCCCGGCGTGCGATCACCCGGTAGGCGTTGGACAGCCGGGTGCGCCGGGTGAGGGGCGCCAGCAGGATGTCGATCCCGAAGAGGACGAGCAGGGCGGGCGCGGCGGCCAGCAGGGACAGCCCGCGGACCCAGCGGCTGACCGGTCCGGGCTTCCTGGGCAGCCAGGGCAGGTCCTCGCCCGGTAGCACGGAGTTCAGCACGTTCACGGCGGCGGAGGTCAGATCGGTGGGGATGTGGGGTTCCCGCCGGTCGGTGGCCACCACGGTGAAGCCCTGCTCGGTCAGTGCGGCGCAGAGGTTGTCCAGGGGGATGAGGTGCAGGTGCTGGGGCTGGAGCCACGGCCCCCACCAGCGGCCCAGCAGCCGCGCGGCGGCGGACTGGGGGTCGGGAACCTCGATCAGGAGGTGCCCGCCCGGCCGGAGCGCCGTGTGCGCGGCGGCCAGTTCCTGCCGTGGTGCCAGCGTGTGCTCCAGGTAGTGGTACATGCTCACCACGTCGTACTGGCAGGTGAACTGGCCCGCCAGACCGGCGAAGGAGCCCCGGTAGGCACGGGAGATGCGCCCGTTGCGTGCGCCGATGTCGACGCCCTCGCCCCAGTCGAGCCCGTGGAATTCGGTCCGCGGGTGGATGCGCTGGGCCTCGGCGCAGAAGTGGCCGTGGCCGGTGCCCACGTCCAGCCAGCGTGCGGGGCGGCCGAACGGGAGCAGGGCCCGTGCGCGGGTCCGGTAGAGCTTGACGGCGAGCGGTGAGGCGGCCATCCGCGCCATCGTCGCCTCGCCCAGCCCGTCGTAGCAGTCGCGGTAGTAGAAATCCAGGCCGTCCGCGCTTAGCCGCGGGTTCTGGAAGACGTGCCCGCAGTTGCGGCACTGGTCGAGGACGAAGCTTCCCGGTTTCCGCTGGGGATGGTTGGTGGTGCGCAGACGCCGGCGCAGGCGGGTGGAGTCGCACCACGGGCAGGTGGTGCGCTCCGGATCGAAGAACCGCCCCAGCCCGTGCGCCAACTCCTCCTGGTAGCGGGGTCTGTGGGCGGCGATCCGCGCGCTTCGCTCGTTCGTCACGGGGCACTCCTTTCTCAGTTGTCGTCCTGGTGGCGCGGGCGTGGCCGTCGGATGCGGCGGTGCGTGCGATACGCGAGGCCGGCTCTCCGCGGCCGGAGCGCGAACCGGCCGAGCCGGACCAGCGGGCTGTGGCACGCGACGGCGGGCCGGGACGTCGTCGTGATCGCGCACCGTGGCGGGAAGGCCCGGCGCGGCGGCTGCGCCCGTCGCCGGCCCGGGCAGCGTCCGGCGCTCATGAGGCCGCGGCCGCACGGGACCGGGCGCGGGCGCGCGAGGTGGAGAAGCGGCGCACACAGGGCCGCTCCACCCCGGCGTGCAGCAGCCACGACACCAGCAGGACGAACGGCAGGGCGAGCAGCACCACATCGAGGTTGCTCCAGCCATGGCCTCTCAGCCCCAGGTACAGCAGCCCCAGCACCAGGAAGTGGACCAGGTACATGGCGTAGGAGAGTTCACCGAGGAACACCACCGGCCGGGCGCGCAGCACCGAGCGCCGGTCACGCAGATCCAGCTCCGCGGTCGCGTACACCAGCATGACGAGCGGGGCCACGGTCGACGCCGCGTACAGGAAGCGCTGCGGCAGGATCTCGGGGTTGATGACGACCGCGCCGATGACGCCCAGCGCCGCCGGGATGACGCCGATCCGTGGAATCCGCAGACCGGACGCGGCGATCCGCGCCGCGATCATGCCGAGGACGAACTCGGGCAGCCGGGTGACCGGCAGCATGTACAGGAACCAGTACTCGGGGAACGACGCCCCGTCCGGGTTGACCACGAGCGCGCAGAACACCGGCCACGACCAGACCACCGCGAGTGCCGTTGCCGCGCCGATCAGCAGCCCACGCGGCGACAGCCGTTTGATCCAGGGCAGCATGACGGGGAAGAGCAGGTAGAAGAAGACCTCGGCCGCGAGGGACCAGGAAACGGGGTTGCCCGCGGAGACGAAGAGATGGCTCGGCACCCAGGTGTGCACCAGGAAGAGGCTGGAGAGCCCGGCCGCGATCCCGGCACCGCCGGTGAACGTCGACGCGCCGGTACCGATGAGCGCGGCGATGATCACGCACCAGATGACGATGTGGTTGGGAAAGATCTTGACGGCCCGCCGCCGCCAGAAGGCGCGTGCGGTGTCGTCCGGGTGGGCGGAGTGCGTCAGCACATAGCCGCTCAGAATGAAGAAGAGCGACACCGCACTGCCGCCCACCCACACCTCGGGCCCGAGGTTCTCGGCGAGATCCGGGTCGATCATCAGCATGCTGTGCGTATAGAGCACCGCGACGGCGGCGGCGAAGCGCAGACCGGTCAGTGAGGACAACCGCTTGGGGGCGGGAGACGTACCGTGCGCGGCCGGGGGAGGCGCGCCGCGCTGACCGCCAACGGGGCGTCCCGGCACGGCGGTTGGCTCGGACGACGGACCGGAGAGATGGTGCACGAGAGGCCTCCTGCGGCGAACGCCCGGGCCCGTAGCACCACTGATTGACGTATGGCTGCGCCGGTGGGTCGCCCGGGAACGGATGGGAAGGACTGGCTCCTTGCCCCGTGCGGAGGAATGGGCGGCCCCGTCGCGCGGATAGCACGATTGACCCACCGCGGCACGCCCCCTGCATAGGGCGGTGGAGCGATTTCACTCATACGGTCCAGCGCTCGGCGAGCCCGCCGAAACCGCCGCCGTACAGGTGATTCCCGCGGACCTGTGGCCGGGCGGGTGTGGTGCGCGCAGCGGACAGGAAGAGATACGTCCGCGCCGCGATGTCAGGCCCCCGGGCCGCGGGCGGTGCCGACAGCCCCTCCAGGTGGGGCAGGCGACGAAGCAACCGCATCCGGGCCCGACACCCTCGCCCGGTCCGACCCCACCCGAGGTCCCGAGTTGAAGCACACCCGCGTACCGATGTCCCGCACCGTCCGCACCGGTGCCGGTCTGATGGCGGCCCTGACCGCCGCCGCCCTCACCCTGCAGACCGCCGATGCCGCCCCCGCCGAGGCGGCCCCCGACCCCCCGACGGCGAGCGCTGCCGGACAGCGCGCCAAGGGCATCAGTTCCACCCTCGGCGCCGACGGGGCCGGCGCCTACTACGACGCCGCGCGCCACAAACTCGTCGTCAACGTGACCACCGAGAACGCCGCGGCCAAGGCACGGGCGGCCGGTGCCGAGGCCAGGGTCGTCAAGCACTCGCTCGCCTCCCTGGACGCCGCCCGCGCCACCCTCAAGAAGCAGGCCACCATCCCCGGCACCTCCTGGGGAATGGACCCCAGGACCAACCAGGTGGTCATCACCGCCGACCGCACGGTCCGCGGCGACAAGCTGGAGCGGCTCAAGCGGGTCGCCGCTTCGCTCGGGGACCGGGCCACCGTCCGGCAGTCGGCGGACACCCTCCGGCCGCTGATCGCCGGCGGCGACGCCATCTGGGGGACCGCGGCGCGCTGCTCGCTCGGCTTCAACGTCACCAAGGGCGGACAGCCGTACTTCCTGACCGCGGGGCACTGCACCAACGCCGTACGGAGCTGGTCCGCGACGCAGGGAGGTGACCAGATCGCGGTGACGGAGGCCGGGACCTTCCCCGGTGACGACTTCGGGATCGTGAAGTACACCGCCGCCGACGTCACCCACCCCGGCGCGGTGGACCTCTACAACGGCAGCATGCAGGCCATCACCCAGGCGGGCGACCCGATCGTCGGTCAGAAGGTGCGGCGCAGCGGCGGCTCCACACACGTACGGGACGGTGACGTCGTCGCGCTCGACGTGACCGCCAACTACCAGGAGGGACCGGTCGACGGTCTGATCCAGACCACCGTCTGCGCGGAGGCCGGGGACAGCGGCGGCTCGCTCTTCGAGGGCGACACGGCCCTCGGCATCACCTCGGGCGGCAGGGGCGCCTGCTCCTCGGGGGGTATGACGTACTACCAGCCCGTGCGCGAGGCCCTGGAGAAGACCGGAGCGCAGATCGACTGACCCGCTCGGCCTCCGGAGCGCACGACGACTTCCGGAACCGCGCCCCCAGAGTGGCCCAACTCCGCCCCTGTGCAGGCCGCATGAGGTGACCCCGCCCGGTCAGTGAAAGAGTGTCCCGTCGAGCGAGGACGGGGCCCTTTCACGGGCCGGGGCAGGACAAGGTGGGGACGTCATGAACGCGCAGGGGCAGGGGAACGACGGCCGGGAGGCGGGGGGCCGGCTCCTTCCGGATGACACGGTCCCGCTGCGGCCACGGCTGGGGAAGCCGTACCCGACCGAGCCGCGCGGGGCGCACGACGGCCCGGTGGCGGACGGAGAGCCGCCCGCAGCGGCGCCCCCGGCCCCCTCCGGTGAGCCGATATCCGGTCCCAAGCGCGGCGGCGCCTCGGGCCTGCTCAGGTCCAGCGCCGTCATGGCGGCGGGCACCCTCGTCTCCCGGGCCACCGGATTCCTCCGCACCCTCGTCATGGCCGCGGCGCTCGGCGTCGGCACCCTCAACGACTCCTACCAGGTCGCCAACGTCCTGCCCGCGATGATCTACTTCCTGGTCGGCGGCGGGGCGCTGAACGCCGTCTTCGTACCGCAGCTCGTGCGGGCCATGAAGGAGGACGAGGACGGTGGCGAGGCGTACGCCAACCGTCTGATCACCCTGGTCCTGGTGGTCCTGGCGGGCGTCACGGTGCTCTGTGTGCTGGCGGCTCCGCTGCTGGTGCACATGATGTCGCCGGGGATCGCCGCCGACCCGCGGCGGATGGCCGTCACCGTGGAGTTCGCCCGCTACTGCCTGCCCACCATGTTCTTCATGGGCGCCCACCTGGTGCTCGGCCAGATCCTCAACGCCCGGGGCCGCTTCGGCGCGATGATGTGGACCCCGGTGCTCAACAACGTCGTGATCATCGCGACGTTCGGGGCCTTCATCTGGGCCTTCGGCGGCGTCACCGAGTCCGGCGTCAGCTCCTCCACCATCACCCCCGAAGGGGTACGGCTGTTGGGCCTCGGCACCCTCCTGGGCCTCGCCGTACAGGCGCTGGCGATGCTGCCCGGTCTGCGCGACGCCCGGTTCACCCTCCGCCCGCGCTTCGACTTCCGCGGCCACGGTCTCGGCAGGGCCATGGGACTGGCCAAATGGACGCTGCTCTTCGTGCTCGCCAACCAGCTCGGCCAGACCGTCGTCATCCAACTGGCCACGGAGGCCGGGTCCCTCGCCGAAGACGCCGGGCACACCGGCGCCGGCATCACCGCCTACACCTACGCCCAGCTGCTGTGGCAGATGCCGCAGGCCATCATCACCGTGTCGGTCATGACCGCGGTGCTGCCACGGATGTCCCGCGCGGTCCAGGACGGGGACGCGGCAGCGCTCCGCGAGGACATCTCCCACGGCCTGCGGACCTCCGCCGTCGCCATCGTGCCCTGCGCGTTCGCCTTCCTGGCGCTGGGCGTGCCGATGGCCACCCTGCTCTACGCCGGCACCGACGCCGAGGGCGCCCGGGGCATCGGCTGGATGCTGATGGCGTTCGGCCCGGGGCTCATTCCCTACTCGGTGCAGTACGTCGTGCTGCGCGGCTTCTACGCCTACGAGGACACCAGGACCCCGTTCTTCAACACCGTCATCGTCGCCGCGGTGAACGCCGCCGCGTCCGGGGCGTGCTTCCTTCTCCTCCCGCCGCGCTGGGCCGTCGCCGGTATGGCCGCCTCCTACGGGCTGGCCTACGCGGTCGGCGTCGGCACCGCCTGGCGCCGGCTGCGCAAGCGGCTGGGCGGCGACCTGGACGGGGCACGCGTCCTGCGGACCTACGCCCGGCTGACCGCCGCGGCGCTCCCGGCGGCACTGGCCGGCGGCGGGGTGGCCTACGCGGTCACCCGCGCCCTCGGCAGCGGCCTCGTGGGCTCCGGGGTGACGCTGCTGGCCGGCGGCGGTGTCCTGCTCGGTGTCTTCGCACTCCTGGCGCACTGGATGAAGGTGACGGAAATCGGCGCCATGGTCGGCATGGTCCGCGGACGCCTCGGCCGCTGAGCCCGGACGGGCCGCCGGGGCGCCCGACGGGCCGTTCGCCGTCAGCCGGTGAAGTGGCGGACGTAGCGCTTCTGCCAGGGGGTTTCGACGGCCCGCGGATGGTAGTTGCGGCGTACGAAGTCCACTGCCTCGCCGGCCGGTACGCCGTCCAGCACCGCCAGACAGGCCAGCGCGGTGCCGGTCCGGCCGCGACCGCCGGCGCAGGCGAACTCGACGCGTTCGGCCCCGGCACGCTCCCATGCCGTGCGGAGCACCTCCCGGGCCCGGTCAGGGCTGCTGGGCAGCCGGAAGTCGGGCCAGCGCAGCCAGACGGACTCCCAGGGGACGTCGGGCGGCTGCTTGCCCAGGAGATGGACGGCGAGGTCCGGCGCCGGGCCCGCCGGCAGCGGTCGGCTCAGGCCCCGGCCCCGGACCAGGCGACCGGAAGGAAGCCGCAGGACCCCGGCATCGGTGGCGTTCCAGGTGTGGGTCATCCGCTCACCGTAGTCGTGTGCCCGATCAAGGACGCGGCCTTCAGGGGTAGTTGACGGTATCCGTCGGCCCGGGGCGGCCGGGTGGCCGGTATGCGGCGGCGCTCGGCGTATCGGGGGTGGCGCCGGGCGGCGGCGCCGGTGTTCTGCGAGGCCGCGGATGCGCGCTCTGCCATTCGAGTGAGTGGGTGGCACGGCCCTTGCAGGCGCGCTCACCCCGATGGGTAACTGGTCATATTCCAATCCGGTGGGCTGCCCATTCCTCTCGGGGGAGTGGTAACTGGCCTGCCGTTCTGTCCGATTGAGCGTGCAGGCAGTGATGCGGCCCTGGCATCGCGGCAGCGCGTCTCCCACGTCTGAGGAAGTGCATTCACCATCCGGTGCCCGCTCATGGGGACCGGATGGTGCGGTAGCTCACGTCACCTCTTTCTGGGGGCGTCATGCGAACTGTCCGCACGTTGCGATCCATCCTCGGGATCTGTGCGCTGACCTTGGGAATGACCGCGGCCCTGGCCGCGGCCCCGACCACGGCACACGCGCAGACCCCGGTGCTGTGCAGTGAGAACGCGCTGGTGAACGCGATCAACGCGGCCAATGCGGCCGGCGGGGACACCCTGGCCCTCGTTCCGTTCTGCACCATCCAGCTCACCAGTGCTCACGGCAGCTCGCCCCACGGGCCGGTGGGGCTGCCGCCGATCACCACCCCGATCACCATGGTGGGGCTGGGAGTCACCATCACCCGTGCCTCCAACGCGCCGGCCTTCCGGATCATGCAGGTCGAGGGCGCGGCGAACGTGCCCGGCACCAACGGCCAGTTGAGTGCGGTGGGCATCACCCTCCGCGGCGGCAGCGCGGTGTCTCCCTATCCGGGAGGCGGCCTCTCGAACCTGGGCGGCACGGTCTCGCTGCTCTCCAGCGCCGTCACCGGCAACACCGCCGTCGCCGGGGGCGGACTCTACAACGACAACGGCAGCATCACGCTGACCACCAGCTCCGTGACCGGTAACCAGGCGACCTCCAGCGGGGGCGGCATCTACGTCAACTCCGGCGGTGTGTCGCTGCTGGGTACGGCGGTGCGCAACAACACCCCGGACAACTGTGCTCCGTCAGGCAGCGTCATGGGCTGCACCTGACGGTCCGGCCGAGGTCTCGGCCGACTGCTCCATCACGCAACCCCCCGACCGGCGACGGTGAACGGCCGACCGGTCGCGGTTCAGCACCCCCTCTCACACACCTCATCAAAGGAGCATCACCATGCCCATCTCCCCCAACCAGGGATCGACCGGCGGCGGGACCACGGTCACCATCACCGGCACCAACCTCGCCGGCGCCACCGCCGTGAAGTTCGGCACGAAGAACGCCACCATCACCGCCAACACGCCCACCTCGGTCACCGTCACGTCGCCCTCCGGCTCGGGCACCGTACCGGTGACGGTGACCACACCCGGCGGTACCAGCAACCCGCTGCAGTTCTTCTACGTCGGCGCGCCGTTCAAGTCCACCCTGTCGCCGGTGAGCGGTGTCACGGCGGGCGGTAACACCGTCACCATCACCGGGACCGGACTCAGCTCCGCCACCTCGGTGTCGTTCGGCGCCAACAGCGCGACCCCGACCGTGGTCAACGACGGTCAGCTGACCGTCACTGTTCCGGCGGGCGCGGCGGCGGGTCCGGTCGGCGTCTCCGTCACCACTGCGGGCGGCACCAACAACGGCTTCTCGTACACCTACATCGACGCGCCCACGGTCGTCAGCCTGAACCCCACCTCCGGTCCGACGTCCGGTGGCACGGTGGTGACCATCACCGGCACCAACTTCAGCACCACGCAGTCGGTCGACTTCGGCGGCACGCTCGCACCGTTCTCCGTCATCAGCGACACCAGCCTCTCGGCCGTCACCCCGCCCGGAGCGGCCGGTGCCGTCGACGTCACCGTGACCACCGGCGGTGGCACCGCCACGGCCGACGACGCCTACACCTACGTCGCCGGCCCCGGCATCTGACCGGACCCCGAGCCGCCGCCCGCCCGGTCCTGCGACCAGGCGGCGGCGGACCACCCGCCCGGGCAGGGACCTTCCCTGCCCGGGCCCTCTCCCCTCCCATGACGAGCCCCGGCCCGGCGCTACTGCTCAGGGCCGGCCGGGGCTCAATGCCCACGAAGGACCATGGCCGTGAATCGCTCCGCACACTCGCCCGTCCCCTCCGCCGCACTGTCCCTGGCCGCCACCCCCACCGTCACCTCCGTGTCCCCCAACTCGGGTTCCACCGCGGGGGGCACGACGGTGACGGTGACCGGTACCGGCTTCACCGGCGCGACCGCCGTCCGCTTCGGCGCCACGCCGTCCCCGTCCTTCACCGTCAACTCCGACACCCAGATCACCGCCACCAGCCCGGTCGGCAGCGGCACGGTACAGGTGACCGTGACCACCCCCAGCGGCACCAGCAACCAGTTCGTCACCTTCTCCTACGTCACCGCGCCCGTTCCGGTGTTGTCGTCGGTGAGTCCGAGTTCGGGGCCGTCGTCGGGTGGGACGGTGGTGACGTTGTCGGGTTCGGGTTTTTCGGGTGCGACGGCGGTGCGGTTCGGTTCGGTGTCGGCTGTGTTTACGGTGAATTCGAGTTCGCAGATCACGGCGACGGCGCCGGCGGGTTCGGGGACTGTGCAGGTGACGGTGGTGACGCCGGGTGGGACGAGTAATGGTGTGGCGTTCACGTATGTGTCGGTGCCTGTTCCGGTGTTGTCGTCGGTGAGTCCGAGTTCGGGGCCGTCGTCGGGTGGGACGGTGGTGACGTTGTCGGGTTCGGGTTTTTCGGGTGCGACGGCG